>DATAEF010000019.1:0-18906 GCA_036258155.1 Gaiellaceae bacterium
AGGAGCTCGAGGCTCTCGTACAGGCCGGGTGAGACACGTGAGCCCGTCACCGCGACGCGGATCGGCAGGTACACGGCCCGAGGCTTCTCGCCCAGCTCGTCGCAGAGGCGCTTCAGCGTCGACTCGATCTCGGCTGCCGTCCAGGGCGCAGTCTGGCGGAGCGCGGCCTCCGCCGCGGCGAGAATGCGCGCGTCGAGAAGCCCGGGGTCCGGCTCGATGTCGTGGAAGAGGAACCCGGCGAAGCCCGGGAACTCCCCGAGGCGGGTGATCTTCTCCTGCACGAGCGGCGCCGCCGCGCGCACACGATCTTCCTCCCAGTCGACTCCCTGTTCGGCGAGGTATGAGACGAGCCGGGCCGCGTACTCCGCGGCAGTGAGGGCGCGCAGGTACACGCCGTTCATCCAGTCGAGCTTGGCGTAGTCGAACGTCGCCGGGCTCGATCCGACGCGCTCGAGCGTGAACCGCTCGACGAGCTCGTCCCGCGACATGATCGTCGTCTCGCCGTCGGGCGCCCAGCCGAGCAGCGCGAGGAAGTTCATGAGCGCTTCCGGCACGTAGCCGGCGTCGCGGAACTCGTCGACGGAGACCGCTCCGTGCCGCTTGGAGAGCTTTCGGCCGTCCGGGCCGAAGACGTTCGGCACGTGCGCGTACGTGGGGAGCTCGGCGCCGAGCGCACGCAGGACGTGGATCTGCTTCGGGGTGTTCGAGACGTGATCGTCGCCGCGGATGACGTGCGTGATGCCGTCGAGCCAGTCCTCGAGAGGAGACGCGAAGTTGTAGGTCGGCCGGCCGTCCGAGCGGACGAGGACGAGATCCTCGAGCTCGACGCTCGGAAACTCGATCCAGCTCTTGATCGCGTCGTCCCAGCCCGTGAGCCCCTCGTCGGGCATGTGGATCCGGATCGCACCGTCATCCTCGTACGCCGAGCCCTCGTCGACCAGCCTGCGAGCTTCGTCCTGCGCCCGGTTCATCCGGTCGAGCTGGAACGTCGTCTCGCCGTCCCACTCGATCCCCAGCCAGCGAAGCGAACGCTCGATCTGCTCGACCGACTCTCGAACCTCGCGGCTCGTGTCCGTGTTCTCGATGCGGAGCAGGCACTCGCCGCCGAGTCCGCGAGCGAAGAGCCAGTTGAAGAGAAAGGTTCGGACACCTCCGATGTGGAGGAGTCCGGTGGGAGACGGCGCCATGCGAACGCGGACCGGCATCGGCCCAGTAGCGTAGACACCATGCTCTTCGGCGCCCACGTCTCCGCGGCAGGGGGGATCTCGAAGGCGATCGACCGCATCGAGGAGATTGGCGGCGACGCCGTGCAGGTCTTCACGCAGAGCCCTCGCATGTGGAAGCCCACGGAGCACTCGGAGGAGGAGCTCGAGCGCTTTCGTGCTCGCAGGCGAGAAGCCCGGGTCGAGCATGTCTCGTGCCACGCCCTCTACCTCGTCAACCTCGCGAGTCGCGACCAGACGGTCCGGGAGAACTCGCTGTCGGCGCTCCGGGCGACGATGGCGGCGGCCCACGGAATCGGGGCCGAAGCGGTGATCTTCCACGTCGGATCACACCTGGGTTACGGCTTCGACGAGGCCGTCGAGGTCGTCGTACCCGCGGTTCGCGAGCTCCTCGAGCTGACCACCGACGAGCTCTGGCTCTGCATGGAGAACGCAGCCGGCGCGGGGGGCACGATCGGCCGCTCGGTCGCCGAGCTCGCTGCGCTGTCCGACGCCCTCGGTGGACACCCGCGTCTCGGCCTCTGCCTCGATTCGTGCCACTGGTGGGCATCAGGCGTCGACGTCTCGGACCGCAGCGCGCTCGAGGCTGCAATCGACGACCTCGCTGCTCGGATGGGGCTCGAGCGGCTGAGAGTCCTCCACGTGAACGACTCGAAGACGCCGCTCGGCTCGAACCGCGATCGCCACGAGCTCGTCGGCAAGGGGCTCATCGGCGACGGGCTCGCGACGTTCCTCGGTCATCCTGCGTTCCAGTCTCTTCCCGCGATCGTCGAGACCTGGGTGGACGAGGGCAGCGAGACTCGAGACCTCGACGCGATGCGAGATCTCCGTCGTCGTGGGCGGAGACGCTGGCAGAGACGGGGTCAGCAGAGCCGTGGGGTTTGACCCAGCGGGGCCTGCGACGGGTCTGACGCTACGGGTCCGATCCCCGTCGAGTGACCAGTCGCGTCAGTCCGCCACGACGGCGAAGACGCGGAAGTTGGCGCGCTCGCGCGGTAGCTCGTGGAATTCCGGGTTCCGACATCCGAGCTGGTCCTCGCGGCTCGCGTACGTCTCGGCGACCTCGACCTCGCACATCGGCAACGGGGCCCGGAGAGCACGGACGGCGCCGAAGCCGCTGACCGTCGCCTCGGCCGACTCCAGGAGCTGGAGGTCGATCTCGACGTCGAAGACCTTCTGGAGGCAGCCCATGTAGGTGTGCCCCCAGGCCTCGTAGGCGTAGACGAAGGGGCAGGCCATACGGATGCAGGCACCCGGGAAGACGACCTTCTCGCAGTGGACTGCACAGTGGGTGCACGCGACCTCGTCCTGTACCCGGAGCGGGAGTTTTTCCTCCGCGGTCGCCTCGTGCATATACCGATTGTGTTCCTCTCGTACCGTCCACTGCAAGACTTGACAAACCGGCGGTTTTCAGGCAGTGGCGACGGACAGGCCCGAAAGCGCCGAGCCCGACGACGTCGGTACGGTTCCGCGGCTGTGTCGAGAAAGATCCTGTTCGCGTCGCTGGCGATCGCGCCGCTCACGATCGGTCTCCACTACTTCGCCGACCTTCCCGAGACGACGGAGTTCATCCTGTCCGCGCTCGCTCTGATCCCACTCGCCTGGCTCATCGGCGAGGCGACCGAGCATGCCGCCGAGCATACGGGGCCGGGGATCGGAGGCTTTCTCAACGCCACGTTCGGGAATGCCCCCGAGCTCATCATCGCGCTCATCGCGGTTCACGAGGGACTGACCGAGGTCGTCCGCGGCTCCCTCACGGGTAGCGTCGTCTCGAACCTGCTGCTCGTGCTCGGCGCATCGCTCGTCGCGGGAGGGCGCGGGACGCTGGATCGCTTCTCGAGCTTCCTGTCGTTCGGACTGATCGCATTCGCGACCGCCCTCTTCCTGATCCCCTCGATCCCGGGCTGGGACGGCGACCCGGACACTCACTCACTCGCTGTCATCTCGACCGCGATCTCCATCGTCCTGCTCATCGTCTACGTCGGTGTCACCTGGTACTCGCTGCGGCGGCATCACTCGCGGCACGTCGCCTCCGACGAGGAGATCAGCGGCTGGTCGCTCCGGGCCGCCCTCGGCGTCCTCGCCGTCGCGACCGTCGTCACTGCGCTCGTGGCCGAGATCCTCGTCGGATCCTTGGAGGTGTTCTCCGAGAAAGTCGGGTTGAGCGAGTTCTTCGTCGCCGCCGTGATCGTCGCGATCGTCGGCAACGCCGCGGAGCACGGCGGTGCCGTCATCGTCGCCTACAGGGGGAAGATCGCGCTCGCCGGCGAGATTGCGCTGTCGTCGGCGGCTCAGGTCGCTGTCTTTCTCATTCCCGCTGTCGTCCTCCTCTCATGGCTCATCGAGCCGCTCTCCCTGAGCTTCCGGCCGGTCGAAATCGCGGCACTTGCGGCGTCCGTCGTCTTTACGACTCTCGTCCTCTTCGGCGGTCAGTCGAGCCGTGCGCGAGGCGTGCTCCTCCTCGCCGGCTACGGCGTCGTCGTGATCGCGTTCTTCCTCGCCGGCGACCGCTAGATGCGCGCAGCGGCGAGCAGGGCGTCGGCGATCGACCCTGCAGCGTGCTCGACGTCGTCGTCCGTGATCTCGAGATGCGTAACCGCGCGGATCACCGTCGGGTAAATCGTCGCGGAGAGGCCGACGCCCGCCTTGCGGAGCTTTCCGAGCGCCTCGTCACGATCGAGCTCGAGCAGTCCGAGATCGATCTGGACGAAGTTCGTCTCGACTCGCTCCAGATCGACCGCGACGCCCCCGGCAACCAGTCCCTCGGCCAGGCGACGCGCGCGAGCGTGGTCGTCCGACAGTCGTACGACGTGGTGATCGAGCGCATACACGCCGGCGGCCGCCACGATGCCCGCCTGCCGCATCGCACCCCCGAAGAGGTGCTTCTCGCGCCAGGCGCGCCCGATCACCTCGCTCGAGCCCGCGAGCAAGGCCCCCAACGGGCAGCCGAGACCTTTCGAGAGGCAGAGCGTGACCGTGTCGAAACGCGACGCGATCTCGGCGGGCTCCACGCCTTGCGCCGTGGACGCGTTGAGAAGACGGGCGCCGTCGAGATGCACGGCGAGCCCGAGGTCCCGGGCGGTGTCCAGCACCTCCCGTAGCTCCGCGAGCGGCCAGGTGCGACCGCCCGAGCTGTTGTGCGTGTTCTCGAGCGAAAGGACCGCCGCGCGCTGGTCGGCGGCCTTCACGCTCGGCGTGGCGGCGGCGCGCACCTGCTCCGGAGAGACCCGGCCGGCGTCCCCACGCAGCCCGAGCGTCACGAGGCCGGCGTGGGCGGACGCGCCACCGTACTCGTAGATCAGCACGTGCGAATGCTCCTCGGCGATGAGCACGTCGCCAGGACGACCGTGGAGCTTGAGGGCGATCTGGTTGGCCATTGTCGCGGTCGGGAGGAACACAGCCGCTTCCTGACCGAGGAGCGCCGCGACCCGCGCTTCGAGCTCCGCGACGGTCGGGTCCTCGCGCTTCTGCTCGTCCCCGACGACCGCCTCGGCGATCGCCCGTCGCATGCCGGGCGTCGGCTGCGTCGCCGTGTCCGAGCGGAGGTCGATCACGCCGCGCACGCTACCGTCCGGCCATGGATCTCGCGCTCCTCGAACGCCTGCTGGCAGACCACGGTGAACCCGCCTACCGCGGGAGGCAGGTCTGGGAATGGACGGCACGTGGCGTCTCCTCGTACGAGGAAATGACGACGCTGCCGAAGGCTCTTCGGACGTCACTCGCGGAGGCCGTGGCGTTCTCGACGCTCGACGTCGTCACCGAGCGCGAGTCGCTCGACGGCACGGTGAAGGCGCTGTTCCGGACGCACGACGGACATCCGGTCGAGGCCGTCCTCATGCGTTACCGCGACGGCAGGCGGTCGATCTGCATCTCCGCTCAGTCCGGATGTCCCCTGACGTGCACGTTCTGTGCGACGGGCGCGATGCGGTTCGGCCGGAACCTCACGGCGTCCGAGATCGTCGACCAGGCACTCCACTTCCGCCGCCGCGAACAGCTGAACCACGCCGTGTACATGGGCATGGGCGAGCCGTTCCTGAACGTCGACGAGGTGCTCGCCTCTGCACGCCTCCTCCCGGATATCGGTATCACGCATCGCCGAACGACCATCTCGACGGTGGGCTGGATGCCTGGGCTACGCCGCTTCGTGGACGACGTGGACGCCCCGATCCGGCTCGCACTCTCGGTGCACGCGGCCGATCCGGTGAAGCGGTCCGAGCTGATGCCGGTGAACGATCGCTACCCACTGGAGGACGTCCTCGCCGAATGCCGGCGCTACGTCGCTCTACGTCGGCGGAAGGTGTTCGTCGAATACGTGATGCTCGCGGGAGTGAACGACTCTCCTGGGGACGCACGTGCGCTCGCTTCGATTCTCGATCCGAAGGCGTTCAAGGTGAATCTGATCCCCTATAACCCCACGGGGTCCGGCTACGACGGATCGAGCCGGGAGACCATCGAGAAGTTCAAGCAGGTGCTGCTCCGGGCCGGCGTCCCAGCGACCGTCCGGCTGACGCGCGGCCGCGACATCGAGGCCGCATGCGGTCAACTCGCCGCCGCCACGCGGCCCTTGAAGTCGAATCACATTGAGCGCTGAAGCCTTCTGAAGCAGACGAGGCAGCAGCCGAGCGCGAGGCCTAAGAACCCGTTTCAGAATGATGCGCTAGCTACTTGAAGCCCAAGCCGGGATCCGCTACTAGCGGGAAGCGGGTCCGAGTTTGGAGAGCGGCACCGCCAGTGTCCGCTGGACTGATACCGGGATGAAGGGGAAGTACAGGAACTCGTCTGGGTAGGCGCGCATCAGGCGAGCGGCATCGCCGATGCGGGGTTTGCCGCGCTTATCGGTTGGGAGCGCAAACAAATCGCGGAAGAACTCCTCGACACGAAGCGCCGGGCGAAACTCGACCGTGTAGGTGCTATCGACCTCGGCCTCGAAGGTGTGCCTCACCTTCGCCGGAATCCGGACGTCCTGTCCGGCGCCAACGTGGATCCGCTCGCGGCCACGCCGGACGAGCAGCATCCCCGCGTCGACGATGAACGTCTCCTCCTGACGGAGGTGGATGTGCAGTGGCCCGCCGTTCGCGCCTTTGACGGCTTCGACGTGCGCCCGCAGAACCTCGTCCGAGGAACTTTCATCGCGCCGGATCCGAATCCTGCGGCCCTCCAGGATCTCCGCGTTGCTCACTCGCAGAAGAGCATAGGTCGCGCACCAATCCGGTGCATCAGCATTCTGAAACGGGTTCTTGGCCGCTCCTGCACCACCGATTGTGTCGCGAATCGGTCAACCCGTACACCCGATACTCATTCCGTACAACCCGACGGGGCGGTTCGACGGCTCCTCGCGGCAGGCGATCGAGTCGTTCAAGACCGTCCTCGATCGCGCCCGGATCCCCGCGACGGTGCGGCTCACGCGGGGCCGTGACATCGAGGCCGCGTGCGGTCAGCTCGCCAGCACCAGGTGACGGAGCGGGCGGGTCGGGTAACGCTTTACAGCACGGCGTCGCGCGAGAGCCCGAGTAACGCGTCCGCCACGAGCCGAGCGTCGTCACTCGGCCTCCACGAGCGCCGGGTGCTCGTCGAAGAGGTAGCGGAGCACTGGCTGCTTCGCCGCTCGCACCTCGTCGAGGCGACGCACCGGTCGTCTGTGCGGCGCCTCCTTCAAGAGCTCGGGTGACTCGGCGGCTTCCTTCGCGATTCGCCGCATCGCGTCGACGAAGCCGTCGAGCCGCTCCTTCGGCTCCGTCTCGGTGGGCTCTATCATGAGCGCCTCGGAAACGATGAGCGGGAAGTAGATCGTCGGCGGGTGGATGTCGTAGTCCATGAGCCGCTTGGCGACATCGAGCGCCGCGATCCCGTGCTCGCGCTTGAGGTTCCGGGCGGAGAGCACGAATTCGTGCATGCAGTGGCGGTCGTACGGCAGGTCGTAGACGTCTTTCAGGCGCGCGAGGAGGTAGTTCGCGTTCAGGACGGCGACCTCGGACATCTCCTTCAACCCCGGCCCGAACGCCCGCATGTACGCGTACGAGCGGACGAAGACCCCAAACGGCCCTGCGAAACCGCGCACGCGCCCGATCGACCTCGGCCGGTCGTGGTCGAGCCGATACGCGTCGCCGTCCCGGGCCACGACCGGCGCCGGCAGGTATGGCTCGATCGTGTCTCGCACGGCGACCGGACCGCCGCCCGGCCCGCCGCCGCCATGGGGCTGCGAGAAGGTCTTGTGCAGGTTGTAGTGGACGATGTCGAAGCCCATGTCTCCGGGACGCGAGATCCCGACCACCGCGTTCAGGTTCGCGCCGTCGTAGTAGAGGAGCGCGCCGGCGTCGTGGAAGATCCGCGCGACCTCCTCGATGCCCTCGTCGAAGAGGCCGAGCGTCGACGGGTTCGTGAGCATGAGCCCGGCCGTGCGCTCGTTCACCTTCGCTCGCAGGTCGTCGAGGTCGAGGTTGCCGCGCGCGTCCGTCCCGACGCGCTCGAGTGAGTAGCCCGCCATCGTCACGCTCGCGGGGTTCGTTCCGTGCGCCGTGTCCGCGGTGATGATCGTGTCGCGCTCCTCGCCCCGGTCCGCGAAGTACGCGCGCATCAGCATCAGACCGGTGAGCTCGCCTTGCGAGCCGGCCGCGGGCTGCAGCGTAACCGCGGGCAGGCCGGCGATCTCCGCGAGCATCTCCTGGAGCCTCCACATGAGCTCGAGCGCGCCCTGCGCTCCTTCGTCCTCCTGGTGCGGATGCAGATCTCGGAATCCCGGCAACCTGCCGACGCGCTCGTTGACGCGCGGGTTGTGCTTCATCGTGCAGCTGCCAAGCGGGTAGAAGCCCGTGTCGATGCCGAACGTGCGGTCGGCGAGCGCGGTGACGTGACGCACGATCTCGGGCTCGGCCACCTCCGGAAGTCGCGGCGGAAGCGCCCGGCGAAGGTCGTGCGGGAGCTCGGGCTTGGGGAGGCCGTAGTCGGGCACGCGGCCGGCGCGGCGGCCGGAACGGCTCTTCTCGAAGATGAGCTCCATCAGCACACCTCCGCGAGTACGGCTGCGAGCCGGTCGACGTCGGCCGGGGTGCGCTTCTCCGTCAGTGCGACGAGCAAGACGTCGTCCATCTCGGGGTAGTCGCGGCCGAGTGCGTAGCCGGGATGAACGCCGAGCTCGCGGGCATCGCGAATGACGTCTCTCACCGGCCGCGGCAGCCGCACGGCGACCTCCTTGAAGGTCGGACGCTCGAACGCGAGCGGAAGGCCGAGCCGCTCCTTCGCGTACTCGGTGAGCCCGACGCACGTCTCGCCGACCCCGCGCAGCCCCTGCGGCCCGAGCCATGTCAGCGTGACGAGCCCTGCCAGCGCGAGGAGCGTCTGGTTCGTGGTGATGTTCGACGTCGCCTTTTCACGTCTGATGTGCTGTTCTCGCGTCTGGAGCGTGAGGACGAACGCGCGCTGTCCGTCCAGATCGACGGTCTCGCCGACAATACGTCCGGGCATACGCCTGACGAAGTCCTGGCGCGCGGCGAAGAACCCGTAATGGGGGCCGCCGTAGAGCGGCGGGCACCCTGCGCTCTGTCCCTCTCCAATCGCCATCGCGCACCCGTAGGCGCCCGGCGCCTCGAGCACCCCGAGGGACATGAGGTCCACGTGCGCGATCGGGTGAGCGCCGGCATCGGCTGCGGCGGCTGCGAGGTCGGGGGCCGGTTCGAGGCAGCCGAGAAAGTTCGGCTGCTGGAAGATCACCGCTGCGGCGTCCACCGACGCTGCGGCGAGCTCGTCGGGATCGATCGTCCCGCCGCGATGAGGGACTTCGACGACCTCGAGGCCGAAGCCACTCGCATACGTCTTGACGACCTGACGCACTTGCGGATTCAGTGTCTCGGCGACGACCACCTTGGTGCGGCCGCTCGTGTGCTTCGCGACGAAGCACGCGTCGGCGGCAACGGTGCACCCGTCGTACCCCGACGCGTTCGACACGTCCATCCCGGTGAGCTCGCAGATCACGGTCTGGTACTCGAAGATCGCCTGCAGCACGCCCTGGCTCATCTCCGGCTGGTACGGCGTGTAGGCCGTGAGGAACTCGCCGCGCGAGAGCAGGACGTCGACGACGGCCGGGACGTAGTGGTCGTAGATCCCAGCGCCGAGAAACGACAGCTCGACACCCGTATGGACGTTGCGTTTCGCGAGCTCCGAGAGGTGGGCGACGAGCTCGAGCTCGGGTAATGCCCGAGGGACGTCGAGCTCGCGGCCGAAGCGGACCCCGGGCGGGATCTGCTCGAACAGCGCCTCGACGGACGCGACGCCGATCGCGGCGAGCATCTCATCGCGGTCGGCATCGGTCAGGCTGAGATAGCTCACTGCTCGGCGATGTGCGCGCGATAGGCGTCCGCGTCCATCAGCGTGTCGGCCTCGGCAGGGTCGGACATGCGGATACGGATCAGCCACCCGTCACCGTAGGGGTCGTCGTTCACGGTTTCGGGCTCGTCGACGGCTTTCTGGTTCACCACGAGGACTTCACCCGAGAGGGGCGCGACGATGTCGGAAACGGCCTTGACCGACTCGACCTCGCCGTAGGACTCGTCCTTTGCCACGGTCGAGCCGGGCGTCGGCGCCTCGTAGTGGACGAGCTCGCCCAGCGCGTCCTGCGCGAACCATGTGATCCCGAGCGTCGCCTCGTCACCGTCGATTAGCGCCCAGTCGTGCTCGGGGTGGTACTTGAGATCGTCGGGATAGGTTTCGGCAGCAGGCACGTTCTCAAGTCTCCTTCCGGTAGATCGGTTTCTTCACCACGCGCGCGTGCCTCGGCTTGCCGCGGACGTCGATCACGAGCTCCGAGTCGGGCACCGCGAGCCCGGCCGGCACATATCCCATCCCGATTCCCAGGTCGAGCATGGGCGAGTGCGTACCGGAGGTCACCTCGCCACCGCCCTCGATCGGCATTCCCTGGCGGGGGACCGCACGCTCCGTCATCACGAACGGCACGAGCTTCCGAGCCGGCCCGTCCTCGCGGATCTTGCGAAGGACATCGGCGCCCGTGAAGTCGGTCGCGAGAGCACAGGCCCAACCCAGACCCGCCGAGATCGCGTCCGTCTCCGGACCGATGTCGTTGCCGTGGAGCGGGTAGCAGACCTCGAGTCGAAGCGTGTCGCGCGCCCCGAGCCCACAGGGGACGGCTCCGCGCGCTACGACCGCATCCCAGAGCTCGGGCGCGTCCTCCGCCGCGCAGCAGAGCTCGACGCCTTTCTCGCCCGTGTAGCCCGTGCGGCAGATCATCACCTCGACGCCGTCGATCTCCCCCAGCTCGTGCGTGAACGCCGGCGCATCGGAAAGGCCGAGCCGCTCGAGCGAGTTGGGTCCCTGCACGGCGAGCAGGCCGTACTCGTCGGACGCGTCCCTGACTTCGGTACCCCGCGGCTCTCTGTCCTTTAGCCACTCGAAGGCCGTTTCGCGGTTGGACGCGTTCACGACGAGCACGAACTGACCGTGCGCGAGCCGGTATGCGATCAGGTCGTCGACGATCCCACCCCGTTTGTTGGTCAACAGCGTGTACTGAGCCTCACCGTCGCCGACCCGTTCGATGTCGTTCGAAAGCATCGCCTGGAGGAAGGCCTGCGCGGTGGGGCCGTCCACGTGGAGCTCGCCCATGTGGGAGACGTCGAACACGCCGCAGTCGTCCCGCACGGCTCGATGCTCCGGAATGACACCCTCGTACTGCACCGGCATCTCGTACCCGGCGAAGGGCACCATGCGCGCGCCGAGGTCGACGTGGCGCTCGAAGAGAGGCGTGCGCTTGAGCGTCGCTTCCACCGACGCGACTCTAACCTTTCGGTCGCGAGGCGCGACCCCGAAAGGGTTCGTGGACGCTAGTCCTCTTTGAGGAAGCTCGGGATGTCGAGCTCGACGTCGCGGACGCTCGGCACCTGGAACACCGGCCGCTCGGCGGGCGACTCCGCCGCAGCTTCGACACGGCGTCGGCGAGGCCGGCCGCCGAATCCAGTTGCGATCGCGGTCACGCGGACGTCGTCTCCCATGGCGTCGTCGATCACGGCGCCGAAGATGACGTTCGCGTTCGAGTCGGCCGCTCCGGTCACGACCTGTGCCGCCTCGTCGACCTCGGCAAGGCCGAGGTCCGGACCGCCCGTGATGTTCAGCAGCACGCCCGTGGCACCGTCGAGCGAGGTTTCGAGAAGGGGCGACGAGATCGCCGCGCGCGCGGCGTCGACCGCGCGGTTCTCGCCGCGCCCCACGCCGATGCCCATGAGGGCGGAACCGGCGTCGCGCATGATCGTACGGACGTCGGCGAAGTCGAGGTTGATGAGCCCGGGGACGGTGATCAGATCGGTGATGCCCTGCACGCCCTGGCGGAGGATGTCGTCCACCATCCGAAAAGCCTCGGTGACCGGCGTCGTGCGCTCGACCACCTGAAGCAGGCGATCGTTCTCGATCACGATGAGCGTGTCGACGTTCTCCCTGAGAGTCTGGATGCCCTGTTCAGCTTGCTCGGCCCGCAGTCTGCCCTCGAAGGCGAACGGCCGCGTGACGACTCCGACCGTGAGCGCGCCGAGCTCGCGTCCGATCTCGGCCACGATCGGCGCTCCGCCCGTGCCCGTGCCACCACCTTCGCCGGCAGTCACGAAGATCATGTCCGCGCCCTTCAAGGCCTCTTTCAGCTCGTCTCGGCTCTCCTGGGCAGCGGCGAGTCCCACGCGCGGGTCTGCGCCGGCGCCGAGACCGCGGGTCGCCTTGGAGCCGATGTGGATCTTGACGTCGGCCTCCATCATCAAGAGCGCCTGCGCATCGGTGTTCACCGCGACGAACTCGACGCCGGAGACGCCGGCCTCGACCATCCGTGTCACGGCGTTGGAACCACCGCCGCCGATGCCGACGACCTTGATGACGGCGAGATAGCTGCCTAGTTGATTGCTCATATCTCAACTCACCTCAAGCTGAAGCTCGCATTGACCTTGCGACTGTTCGCACTTCGTTCGCTCTCGAGGGTAGGCCTCCTACCAGGCGCTGTCAATCTCGTCTCGCCTGGTCAACAGTCAAGCTCTACCTGAGACTTTAAGGTCAGTATCCAGCGACCGGCCGCTCGGGAACGCTGACGTCGATGTACGCGCTGGTGCGGTGGGCGAGCCGGAACACGGCCGTCGCCACGGCGACCTTGAGGCCGAGATCCGTCGCCGCTCCGAGTCGGATCTCGGGGCCTCGACGGAGCACGAGCGTGAGCTCGCCGTCCGTCGTCCGGACCGCCTTGACGCGGCGGGGGAGCTTCTCGTCCCGGGCCGCAGCCAGCGCCTTCGTGGCCGGCGTGTAGCTCGCCGGGAGCATTCCTCCGACGCGAACCGCCACGCCTCGTGTCAGCCAGAGGCGTGGGAACACCCGCTGAGACCCGGTCTCGATCTCCCGAATCACCTTGCCCGATCCGGTTACGAGCCACGAGGAGTGTCTTCGTCTCGCGACAGCGACGGCTCGCTCCGGAGCGACCTTCACGACGAGCGTGTTCGGGAATGCCCGGTCGACGAATACGCCCGCCACCGCGGGCAGCGCGCGGACCGTTCCTTCGACGTCCCCGGCGTCGAGCGCGACGAGACTTTGCCCGCGAACACGCCTGGTCGCAGCCAGGACATCGCTCACGACCTCGGGCGGCGCCCCGCGAACTTCGATTCGGTCGACGGCAAAGACTCCCGACGAATACGCGCCCCAGTAGGCCGCCATCGTCCCGCCGACGATCGCGAAGGCGGCCACGAGAACGCGGCCGGAGGGAACGAGCCGAGCGAGATGCAGGCGATCGCCCGCCACACCGCGCGGAAACGGGACGACGACGCTTGCCGCAGGCGCATGCCGGCGCGATCCGCGCTCGGTTCGTCCCCCGACCATGTGGCGGGATTCGCCGCGCGCGGCAGCCTTCCTACGTCGCAGTGGGTAGATCGACGGAGCCGGCGAACACGACTTCACGCTCGAGCTCCACGCCGAATTGCTCGCGCGCGCGCCGTTGCGCCTCGACGATCAGGGCGACACAATCGGCGGTCGTCGCACCTCCGGCGTTCTCGATGAAGTTCGCATGCCTGGGCGAGACCACGGCACTACCGATCCGATGTCCTTTGAGCCCGCAGCGCTCGAGCATCTCACCCGCGCCGATGTCCCCGCCGGGATTCTTGAAGACGCTTCCGAACGTTCGTTTGTTCGTGGGCTGAGTCGCCTTTCGGCGCGCGACCAGATCCTTGACCGTGTCCTTGATCTCGCCGGGCGACCGCGGCTCGAGCCGGTACTCGACCCGAGCGACGACCTCTCCGAGTGCAAGTGACGAGTGCCGGTACTCGAGGCCGAGCTCGTTCGGGCCGAGCCAATCGTCGCCGTCCGCGGTTACGACGAGCGCACGGACGAGGACGTCCGACCAGTCGCGCCCGTATGCGCCAGCGTTCATCCGGACCCCGCCGCCGGCCGTTCCCGGAATCGCGCAGGCGAATTCGAACCCGCCCAGACCGGCGGCACGCGCTCGATGCAGGCACACCGCGTTCGTGGCCCCTCCCCCTGCCGCCAGCACCTCTTCCGTCGCCGTCACGTCCGCAAGCTCCCCTTCGAGCCTGAGCACGAGCGCGTCGACGCCCTCGTCGGCTGCGAGCATGTTCGAGCCGAGCCCGACGACGAGTACCTCGAGACCGTCGCTCGCCGCGAACCGCAGTGCCGCACCCAGCTCCGCAATCGTCCTGGGGCGGGCCAGGGCACGGGCCGGGCCTCCGGTCCCGATCGCCGTGAGACGCGAGAGCGGAACGCCGTTCTCGATCCCGATCACGACTCGGGCAGCCCTTCGACGATCGCTCGCGCGATCCGCCACGGCTCGCCGACGCCGAGCGTAACGACGACGTCGCCGGATCTCGCCCAGGCAAGAGCGATCGTGCTCGCGTCGGCGAGCGTTGGCGCCCAGCCGAGGCGGACTTCGGGAGGGACGTGGTCGAGCACGAGCTTCCCGGTAACGCCGGGAATCGACGGATCGCGCCCGTCGATCACGTCCGTGACGACCGCGGCGTCGGCAAGTCCGAGAGCTGCTCCGAGCTCGGAGCACAGATGACGCGTCCGAGCGTGGACGTGAGGCTGATAAACGGCGATGAGACTCCCCTCGGTCACCTCCCGAGCGGTCCGCAGCGTCGCCGCGATCTCCGTTGGATTGTGCGCGTAGTCGTCGATCACCCGCACACCGCCACGCTCTCCGACGAGCTCGAACCTGCGCTCCACCCCACGGAAGCCTGCGAGCGCGCGTTCCGCATCGGCCCGCGTCACCCCCGCCAGCTCCAGCGAGGCGAGCGCCACTGCTGCATTCCGGCGGTTGTGCTCCCCTGCGACTCCGAGCGCAAGATCGACGGAGTCGAGCTCCCACCCGCGAACGACATGCGGAGCCGCATCGAGCCACCTATCGAAGAGCTCCTGGAGCTCGGCCTCGGAGGCGTATGTCGCATGGTGATCGAGCTCGACGTTCGTCACGACGGCGATCTCCGGACGAAGCAGCGCGATCGAGCGGTCGGACTCGTCTCCCTCGACGACGAGCCAGCCCATCCCGGCGCCCGCGTTCCCACCGAGCTGCGGGACGACGCCTCCGACGATCCACGACGGGTCCTGCCCGAGCTCCCGCAGCACGTACGCGATCATGGCGGCGGTGGTCGTCTTGCCGTGAGCGCCGCCGACGACGATCGCGCGGCGCAGCGCGACGAGCTCGGCGAGAAATTCCGCTCGCGAGCCGCCTTCGATGCGGCCCGCATGGGCGGTCGAAACGACGATCTCGAACCCGGTAGGGGGTGTCGGGTCGCCGCCCAGGTCGACCTCGATCCCGTTCAGTACCCCGAGGAAGATCGTCTCGCGGGCCTCCCAACCACGCACCTCGGCGCCCCAGGCCCGGGAGATGTTGGCGTACGCCGAGAGCCCGGCGCCTCCGATCCCGACGAAGTAGAGCCTACGTCCTTCGAGCGGGCGGTCGAGGAGGGTCATCGGCTCGCTTCAGCGAGCCGCACGAGCTCGTCGGCGATCACGTCCGCGGCATGCGGTCTCGCGAGTGCTCGCATCGCTTCGCTCATTCCCCGCAAGCGTTCGCCGTCGCCAAGCAGGTCGGTGACCAGCCGCGGTGCTCGGCCGAGCTCGCGCTGATCGAGGATCACGGCGCCGCCTCCCTCCGCAAAGTGGCGCGCGTTCCGAGCTTGATGATCTGCGGTCGCGTAGGGGTATGGAACGAGGATCGACGGAGTGCCCGCGGCGGCAAGCTCCCAGACCGTCCCTCCCGCCCGCGAGATCGCGAGATCGGCTACCGCGAGCGCTTCGCCGAAGTGGTTGGTCGTCGCAACGAGTACGTAGTCGGAGCGTTTGACCTTCGGACGAAGCGCGTCGTAATCACGTTCCCCCGAGACGTGCAGCACGGCAGGCCCCTGCTCGCCGAACGCCTCGACGGCGAACTCGTTCAGCGCCTGCGCTCCGGCGAGCCCGCCGAAGACCGCAAGGACGGGGCCCTCCGTAGGGAGCCCGAACCTGGCCCGTCCGGCGGCGCGGTCCGCGTCGAGATGGGCGACGGGGATCGGGCGCCCTGTGACGATGTACTTCGCGCCGCTCCTTCCCGCGATCGCATACGAGAGGAAGACCCGTCGTGCGAACGGAGTCGCGAGCCGGTTCGCGAGGCCGAGGTGCGCGTCCGCCTCCGTGAGTGCGGTGGGTATCCCTCGCAGCCGAGCGGCGAGAACCATCGGCCCGGCGACGTAGCCGCCAGCGCCGAGCACGACATCGGGACGCCGGCGCGCGAGGATCCGGTTGCAGGCCAGCGGAGCGCGCACGGCCCGGGCGAAGGCGCGCAGGAGCTCCAAACCGGGCCTCCGTGGAAACCCCGAGATCGGGAACGTGTCGAGCTCGAAGCCCGCCTCAGGAACCAGTCGCGACTCGACGCGGCCGCGCGACCCGGCGACCGTCACCGTCACCCCGCGCGCGCGAAGAGCGTCCGCGACCGCGAGAGCGGGCCGGACGTGCCCTGCTGTTCCGCCCGCCGCGATCAGGCACGCGAGCCTGGACGACCGTTCCATTGACGGCGATGTTAAGGAGAATGCCCACCGCTGCGAGGAGGACAACGAGGCTCGAGCCGCCGTAGGAGACGAACGGGAGCGGAATCCCCGTGAGCGGAGCGATGCCGAGCACGGCCGCCAGATTGATCGCGGCCTGGCCGCAGATGAGGGCCGTCAGGCCGGCCGCGAGCAGCTTCCCGAAGCGATCGCGACACCGGAGGCTGATGCGGAACCCTACGACCGCCAGGGTGGCAAACGCACCGATGACGAGCACCGAGCCGACGAGGCCGAGCTCCTCCCCGACGACGGCGAAGATCATGTCGGTGTGCGCCTCGGGAAGGTACGAAATCTTCCCCACTCCCTCGCCGAGACCGGCGCCGGTGAATCCTCCGGAGCCGATTCCGATCATCGCCTGGACGATCTGGAACCCCGAGCCCTGCGCGTCGCTCCAGGGATCGAGAAAGCTGAAGATGCGTGCGCGGCGGTAGGGTTCGACCCAGATCGCGAGGAACCCCATCGCCGTGGCGAGCAGCGATGCGACCAGGAGCAGCCGGACCGGGACGCCCGCGACGAGGAAGACGGCGAGCATCATCCCGCAGAGAGAGATCGTCGTTCCCAGGTCCGGCTCGAGCAGGATCAGCCCGCAGAAGATCGCCGTCGTGAGGCCGAGTGGCTTGACGACCTCTCCGAGGCTCCGGGGCGGGCGATGACGCGCGAGGTACCCGGCGGCGAAGAGGCAGAGCGCGAGCTTTGCGAGCTCGGACGGCTGGAAGCTCGCCGGGCCGAGCAGGAACCAGCGCCGCGCACCGTTGATCTCGGGACCGAGGACGAGAACGGCGGCGCAGAGGCCCAGCGCGACCAGGAGCAACGGTGGCGCGAGATAGCGGAAGCGGTGGTAGTCGAAGCGAGCGGCCGCCACCATCAGGATCAGACCGATCAGCGCGTAGACAGCCTGGCGCTTCAGGTAGCTCATGGGATCGCCGTCGCCGAGCGCAGCTGACGCCGACGTCGCGCTGTACACCATCACGAGCCCGAACGCGACGAGGCCGAGCGTGACGAAGCCCAAGAGTCGCTGGTCGACATGACCGTCGCGCCTCATGCCATCGTCTCCACAAGACGTCGGAACGCGTCCCCTCGAGCCTCGAAGTTCTCGAACTGGTCGAAGCTGGCGCACGCGGGCGAGAGGAGCACCACGTCGCCGGGCTCGGCGTTCGCCGAGGCCTCGGCCAGCGCCGAGGCGAGGTCACCCGAGTCGACGTGGGGGACGCCGACGCGGTCGAGCGCGGTGGCGAGCTCGCGCGTCGCCTCCCCGACGAGGTACGCGCGGTCGCCGGGCCGGAAGGCAGCCGCGAGCGAATCGTAGGGCTCGGCTTTTCCTCGCCCACCGAGGATGACGTGCAACCGCAAGCCGGGGAACGACGCGATCGCACGCATGGCGGCGGCGGCGTTCGTAGCCTTCGAGTCGTTGACGTAGCGCACCCCTCGACGCTCGCGCACGAGCTCGATGCGGTGCGGGACTCCCGCGAACGTCCGCAGGGCCTGCGCGATCGCTCCGTCGGAGATGCCGGCGGCTCGCGCGGCGGCAGTCGCTGCGGCAGCGTTCTCGCGATTGTGGGGCCCAGGGATGCGCGGCTCGGCCGGAAGCTCGTCGTCGGCATGGAACTCGACTCGCCGGCCGGCACCCGGAACGGCAGCGAAGCCCCGTGGGACGACAGCGGTGTCCTCGCCTGTCTGAAGCTCGAACATGCGCAGCTTGGCGGCCGCGTAGGGCGCGAACGAGCCATGGCGGTCGAGGTGGTCGGGCTCGAGATTGAGCAGCACGCCGATATGCGGGCGAAGCGTCTCGACATCCTCGAGCTGAAAGGACGAGAGCTCGCAGACGATCCAGGCCTCTGGCGCGACCGTCCCCACAAGGGACGTGAGCGGTCGGCCGACGTTGCCCGCCACCTCGACCTGCCGCTCGTCCGCGCGAAAGACCTCTCCCAGAAGCTCGCTCGTCGTCGTCTTGCCGTTGGTGCCGGTGACGCCGAGGACGGGATTCGGGAGCAGGCGTGCCCCCAGCTCGATCTCGCTCCAGACGGGGATGTCGCGCGCCCGCGCGCGAGAGACGAGCAGCGTCTCACCCGGCACCCCGGGGCTCTTCACGACGAGATCGATCCCCTGTAGCAGCGTCTCCTCCTCGCGTCCTCGATGGACTTCGACGCCGAGTTCCCGGAGCCTGCTCGCGTTCGCGGTCTCTTCTCGGTCGAAACCGACGACCGTCGCTCCTCGCGCGAGAAGGGCCTCTGCGGCTGCCTTTCCCGAGCGCGCGAGCCCGACGACGAGGACCCGCTTGCCAGACAGCTCGTTGCTCATGGGCCGGTCCCCAGCCCATGAGCGTGGAGGGGTTCAGGGAAGGCGTGAAGTGCCTTGTCCGCGAAGCAGATCTGTGGAAGGGGTCTGGGAGAAGACGCGGAGCGTCTTGTCCGCGAAGCGGACCAGTGGAAGGGGTCTGGGGGAAGACGCGGAGCGTCTTGTCCGCGAAGCGGACCAGTGGAGGGGGTCTGGGGAACCGGGAGGTTCACCCAGCGTCTACGGGAGGTTCCAGCGGGAGACGCTCACCAAGGATCAGCGTCCGGTCGCGTGGCTAGCCTCCGCCGGTGCCCGCGACCTCGGTCCGTGAGCTCGCGCTCGTCCTCAAGGAG
>DATAEF010000020.1:0-12093 GCA_036258155.1 Gaiellaceae bacterium
ATCACGGTCGGCACCGGGATTGGTGGGGGCGGCATGGTCGGCGGAAAACTCCTGCACGGACTCGTGCATCCCGAATTCGGCCATATGCGCATCCCACACGACCGCGACGCGGATCCGTTTCCGGGTGTCTGCCCGTACCACCGCGACTGCTGGGAAGGGCTCGCGTCGGGGCGTGCGGTCGAAGCGCGCTGGGGACGGCCCGCTGCCGAGCTCGCCGACGAGGCGGTCTGGGCGCTCGAGGCCCGGTATCTCGCGCTCGGCCTCGTATGCGTGATCTGCGTGCTCTCCCCCGAGCGGATCGTGATCGGCGGAGGCGTGATGCTGCAGCCGGAGCTTATGCCCCTCGTCCAACGCGAGGTCACGGGGCTCATGAACGGATACCTCGCCGAGACGGCGATGAGCGACGGGATCGCCGGCTACATCACGTTGCCGGCGCTCGGCTCGAAGGCGGGCGTGCTGGGAGCGATCGCGCTCGCGGAGGCCGCATAGCCCTCACCTGCGGCGACACTCTCGGCTTACGACGCGTGCTCCGCTTGCCGCTGTTCACGCCGAGACGCTCTCAGCGCCCGAGAGTGCCCTCCCGAGCGCACGCGCGCTATTGGCGGTCTCTTCCTGACCTCTTTCCCGGATCGCCAGACTGAGCCCATTTGCAGGCGATTCGATGCGCCCGGCAGGATTCGAACCTGCGACTCGCGGATTGGAAGTCCGCCGACTTGTTCCCAGAAGTTCTTATCCGACATCGCGTGGTCGGCGGTCTCCATTCAGAGCAGTCTCACCTCACGTGCACGCGACACCGCCTCGTACCATCCTGCTCCTCTCTGCATACTCGCGCGCGTTCGCAGGGCTGCGCCCGGCGAGGATTCGAACCCCCGACCCGCGGGCTTGGAAACAAGGTTGTTTACATCACGCGCGAGAGCGATAGTGTTCGACCTGCGCAAAGTTCGAGCGCGGACGCGACACGACGCGTTCGACGCGCGCAAGGGGGGTTATGGGGAACGGGGTGTCGACGGCCGGGGAGTTCCCGGCATCAGAGGTCGTGCGCGATGCCGCAATAGGCGAGCTCGGCTGCACCGCTGCACGACCCGACCCACGCGGGAAGTTCCTCTTCCGCGGCAGGGAGAAGCTTTACGTCCGCGGCGTCACCTACGGGACGTTCCGTCCGAACGACCAAGGCCAGGAGTTTCACGAACCCCAGCTAGTCGCGACCGACTTCGCGGCCATGGCCGCGCACGGTGTCAACTCGGTCCGGACGTATACCGTCCCGCCTCGCTGGCTCCTCGACCTCGCGGGAGAGCAAGGGCTCAACGTTCTCGTCGGCATCCCTTGGGAGCAGCACGTCGCGTTCCTCGAAGACCGAGGTCGTGCTCGATCTATCGTGCGGCGCGTGCAGGAAGGTGTCGCCGCCTGCGCAGGTCACCCGGCGGTGCTCGGCTACACGGTCGGAAACGAGATACCCGCCCCGATCGTCCGCTGGCACGGACGGCGGCACATCGAGCGATTCGTCGAGCGACTCTACGACGCGGCCAAGGACGCGGATCCCGAAGGCCTGGTCACCTACGTCAACTATCCGTCGACGGAGTACCTCGACCTCCCGTTTCTCGACTTCTGTGCCGTGAACGTCTTCCTGGAGACCCGCGACCGGCTCGAGGCGTACCTCGCTCGCCTCCAAAACCAGGCCGGCGACCGGCCGCTCCTGCTCGCAGAGGTGGGACTGGACAGTCGACGGAACGGCGAGGAACGGCAGGCGTCAACACTCGAGTGGCAGGTCAGGGCGGTCTTCGAGGCGGGCTGCGCCGGCGCGTTCGTGTTCTCTTGGACGGACGAGTGGCACCGTGGTGGTCACGAGATCGAGGACTGGGACTTCGGCGTCACCGACCGCTCGCGCAGGCCGAAGCCCGCTCTGGCCGCCTTGGCCCGAGCATTCGATGAGGTGCCTTTCCCCGCTGATCGCGACTGGCCGAGCATCTCGGCCGTCGTCTGCTCCCACAACGGATCTCGAACGATTCGGGAGACCTGCGAAGGTCTTCACGAGGTCGACTATCCCGACCTGGAGGTCATCGTCGTCGACGACGGCTCGAGCGACGCGACCGGGGACATCGCACGCGAGTTCGGATTGCACGTGATCGCCACCGAGAACCAGGGCCTGAGCGCGGCACGGAACACGGGCTGGCAGGCGGCACGGGGTGAGATCGTCGCCTATATCGACGACGATGCCCGGCCGGACCCGCACTGGCTCCAGTACCTCGCGCACACGTTCATGACGACGGGACACGCCGCAGTGGGTGGCCCGAACGTCCCGCCACCCGAAACTGGCACGGTGGAAGCGTGCGTTGCATCGGCGCCGGGTGGCCCGATCCATGTGCTGATGTCGGACACGGAGGCCGAGCACATCCCGGGGTGCAACCTCGCGGTACGAAGCGACGTGCTCGCAAGTCTCGGTGGGTTCGACCCCCGGTTCCGAGTGGCGGGCGACGACGTCGACCTCTGCTGGCGAATGCTCGAGAACGGCTGGACGATCGGCTACAGCCCCGCAGCGCTCGTGTGGCACCGTCGCCGGGACACCGTTGGTGGCTACCTGCGGCAACAGAGGGCATACGGGCGGGCGGAGGCTCTGCTCGAACGCAAGTGGCCCGAGAAGTACAACCTGAGCGGCCATCGAACGTGGAGCGGCACGATCTACGGCTCGGGCGGTCCGTTGACCCTGGGACGCCGCTTGTGGCGCGTGTACTACGGGAGCTGGGGAACTGGACTCTTCCAGACGCTCTACCAGCCAGGGCCGTCTGTGGCGGGGTCCTTGCCGCTCATGCCCGAGTGGTGGCTGTTGCTTGCCATGCTCGGGTCGGTCGGGCTCCTGGGTCTGTTGTGGTCGCCCCTACTGCTCTCGCTTCTGGTCCTCGTCCTCGCGCTGGCTGTCACCCTCACCGAGGCGGGCCTGAGTGCCCGACTATCCTGGCGCGGACGGAGTCGCGGGCCGGGAGTACGAACGCTGACGGCCTCGCTCTACTTGCTGCAGCCTCTCGCACGCCTCGGCGGACGGCTCGGCTACGGGCTGACTCCATGGCGGCGACCCGGCGGCTTCGGTTTCCTCGTCCCCCGCTCGCGGGAGCTCGAGGTGTGGAGCGAGCAGTGGCTCCCGTGCGAGAGCCGGCTCGAGGCGATCGTGAAGACGATTCAGGCGAACTGCGTCGTACCGATTCGCGGTGGTGACTACGATCGGTGGGACATCGAGTGCCGGGGCGGCATGCTGGGCAGCGCACGCCTCCGTCATACGATCGAGGAGCACGGCGCTGGACGCCAACTCGTCAGGTATCGCGTGTGGCCGCGCGTTTCCTGGTTCGGGCTCGGGCTGCCGCTTCTGCTCGGCCTCCTCGCGACGCTGGCCCTTCACGACGGAGCGCGCTCGGTTGCGGTCGCACTCGGCCTGCTCGCGGCGGCCCTCGGGGCCCATGCACTATGGGAGTGCGGCTGCGCGTCTGGGGAAATCGTCCGCGCAGTCACCGTCGGCCCAGTCGAGGAGCTCGAGCAGGCATTGATCGAACGCGTGCGCGAGACGCAGATGCCGGAGTCCGAGTCCGTCGGGGTGCAGTCGTGAGCGAGCGTCGCTACACGGATCGCGAGATCTACCGACACGTCTTGCGCGAGGCGCGGCCGTATTGGAGACACATCGGAGCGATCTTCCTGCTCAGCCTGCTCGCCACGCCGATCGCGCTCCTGCTGCCGGTGCCGCTAAAGATCGCCGTCGACAACGTCATAGGCGACAAGCCGCTGCCGGGATGGCTCGACGCGCTCATGCCCGACTCCCTTCAAGGGACGAACGGGATCCTCGTGTTCGCCGTCCTGATGCTCGTCGCTGTCGAGCTCGTCTCACAGCTCCAGTCGCTGTCCACACAGCTCCTGCGCACGTACACGGGTGAACGCCTGACACTCCAGTTCCGCTCGCAGCTCTTCCGGCACGTCCAGCGGCTGTCGATCTCCTTTCACGACCGGCAGGGAACCGCCGACTCCAACTACCGGATCCAGAGCGATGCCTCGTCGCTGCAGACGATCGCAGTGGATGGCGTCATCCCGTTCGTCGCCTCTTCGCTCACGCTCGTCGCCATGCTCTACGTCACGGCGCGGATCGACGCGATGCTTGCGGCGATCGCGCTCGTCGTCGCGCCCGCGATCGTTCTGCTCACATGGGCGTACAGACGCCGGTTGCGTCAGCGGCATCGCGAGGTCAAGCAGCTCGAGAGCTCCGCTTTGTCCGTCGTCCAGGAGGTTCTCACCTCGCTGCGCGTGGTCAAGGCCTTCGGCCAGGAGGATCGGGAGGAGCGACGATTCGTCGTGCGCGCCGGCGAGGGCATGCGCGCGCGTCTGAAAGTGGCGGCGATCGACGGCTCCTTCCTGGTGGCCATCGCACTCGTTACGACCCTCGGCACCGCGGCCGTCCTCTACACGGGTATCCGGCGCGTCGAGTCGGGGGCAATCACGCTCGGTGCCCTTCTCCTCGTCATGAGCTACCTGGCTCAGCTCTACGGGCCGCTCAGCACCATCAGCCGCCGCGTCACGAGCCTGCAGTCGGCGTTCGCAAGTGCCGAGCGAACGTTCACGCTCCTGGAAGAGGAGCCGGACGTTCCCGAGCGGCCCGACGCGAAGCCGCTCGTGCGGGCCACCGGCGCCGTCGAGTTCCGGGACGTGTCATTCGCGTACGACGCTGGACGGCCGGTCGTCAACTGCATCACATTCAGTGTCGAGCCGGGTATGCGAGTCGGCATCGCGGGCCGGACGGGCACCGGCAAGACGACGCTCGTCAGCCTTCTGACGCGCTTCTACGACCCGACGACCGGTGTGATCCTGCTCGACGGCGTCGACATCCGCGTCTATCGCCTCGCCGACCTGCGTGACCAGTTCGCGATCGTTCTGCAGGAGCCCGTGCTCTTCTCGACGACGATCGGGGAGAACATCGCGTACGGGCGACCTGGAGCGACGTATTTCGACATCGTCGCCGCGGCGGAGGCGGCCGACGTGCACGACTTCATCGCCACGCTTCCCGACGGCTACGACACTCCGGTGGGCGAACGCGGCATGTCGCTGTCGGGCGGTGAACGCCAGCGCGTCTCCCTCGCGCGCGCGTTCCTGAAGGATGCGCCGATCCTCATCCTCGACGAGCCCACGAGCTCGGTCGATGTCAAGACGGAAGCGACCATCATCGAGGCGACCGAGCGGCTGATGAGCGGGCGCACGACGTTCATGATCGCTCATCGCCTGTCCACCCTCCACGGGTGCGATCTCCGCTTGCGGATCGAGGGCGGACGAATCTCGCGCCGGAGCGTCAGGACACGGGAGCGATCGCTCGAGGAATCCCTCTCGGCAGGCAGCCCGACCTGATGACCGCCGTTCTACAGGAGGAGCTCGACGGTCATCCCGCGTGCCGCGCGTGGCACCTCGCCGTCGAGCGCGGCAGCGCGCCCGTGTCGATCGAGACCCTCAAGCTCGAAAAGCGGAAGTCCGCCGTCTTTCGGTTGAACCTCGTCGGTCGCGGCGTCCGGTCGGTCATCGCGAAGCGACGCCCCGAGCGAGAACTGGCCGCCGAACTGCGCCTGCACGACGAATTCCTGCCGGCGCTCTCACTGAGCACTCTCGAGGTCTACGGCTACGTCGAGGATCTCGACGGCTTCGCCTGGCTCTTTCTCGAGGACGCCGGCGAGATGCGGTATTCGCGCGAGACGCCCGAGCACCAGGCTCTAGCCGTCGAATGGCTCGCACGACTCCACGCCAGGGCTTCGCCCGGCGCCTCGTGGCTGCCGGACACCGGCCCGGCCTACTTCCGATCTGTGCTCGACCACGCCCGTGATGGCTTGCGGCTGGGCCTGGTGCATGCTTCGCTGTCCGCGTTCGACAGGGAGGTGCTGAGCGCGATTCTGACCTCTCTCGAGGAGGTCGAAGAAGCATGGCAACGGGTAGAGGAAGTGTGCGCGCGAATGCCTCGGACACTCGTGCATGGGGACTTCGTCCCCAAGAACGTACGGGTGCGTGAACGACTGGGCCGTATCGATCTCGTCGCGTTCGACTGGGAGACCGCCGGCGTTGCCCCTCCCGCCGTCGACATTGCTCTGTTACGCGGCACGCAGGCAGATCTACGCAAGTACCTGGCGATCGTGCACGACGTCTGGCGGGACCTGCGTGCGGACGACGTCGAGCAAGTGGCCCTCATCGGAAACGTCTTTTGGCTGCTCCACGCGATCTACTGGGCCGGCCGAAGCTTCAAGTACGAGTGGGTGACGCACGCAATGTGGGACATGATCGAGTACGAACGACACCTGCGACTCGCGCTCGCAGAGGACAGGTGGATCCGCGGATGAGCTTCGAGTGCGCCCGGGAGGATTCGAACGGCCGACCCGCGGATTAGACGGCCCGCGGAATGGACGTCCGCCGCTTTGCAGCGAATGTCCGAGAGAAGCAGGAGGAGCCACGACGCTCGGCACGGTTTGGGCCCGCGCCTTCCGCCGCGACTAGCGCGGCTCAGTGAGGTCGGCTGCCGCGAGAGCAAGCACCTGGGCGATCGTGAGCGCCGCCACTTCACCGTCAGAAGAAGCGAACTGTGCCGCACCGTCGTCCGTGTGGAACGACCACCCGCCTTCGCGCCCTACGCCGATCAGCGCAGCCGGACAGCGGCGCGAAATGTTGCCGAAGTCCGTCGCGAAGGGTAGTCGGGGAGGATCCGAGACGAAGTCCCTGCCGAGGATGTCGAATGCGCGGGCCACGGCCGCGGTCACGTACTCGTCCGGCCGCACCGCTTCGACGACCCGACCAAGCTCCCAGCGTGCCCGCGGAACCGTCGCTCGAAGCGCCGCGAGCCGCTGCTCGATGTCGTCCTCGGCATCGGCGAACACGAGGAACGTCGCGCGGAGCACCAGCCCGGTTCCTTCTTCCACGTCTCCGTCCAGCACGAGCCGCTCGAGCATGAGGTCGTCCGGCACGTGAGCTCGCGCGGTTTCGAGCGCAGCGAGCGCTGCCTCGAGCGGAGCCTGGTCGGCGGTGGTCAGCGAGCGCGAGCCCGAAACGACGGCTGTCGCCCGCTGCATCCAGCGGGACTCGAGGGACACCGTATCGATGTACTCCGGGTGCGCATAGAGGGCCGCGTCGACCTCGTCCCAGAGGCCGGCTTCCGCGCTGAGCGCCTTTCCGCCGCCGCGCTCGATCGTACCGGGAGCGTGAATCTCGTCCGAAGGACAGCCGATGACGACCACGGTGCCCGCAAGCCCCTGGCGCAGCTCGGCGAGCCCAAGCGCAGCACCGAGGACGCCGCCGGCGATCGGGCCGTGCCCGCAGGAGTGGACGGGCTCGACGCGTCCGTCCGGCCGCACGGCAGTGACGGCGTCATACAGGCAGACGAGACCGACCGTCGCCCCGGGACGCTTCCCGCGCAGGACGGCGCGGAAGGCGGTCTCCATTCCTCCTACTCCCCGCTCCACCTCCAGGCCAGCCGCAGCCAGCGTGTCGCAGAGGCAGCGAGAGCACTCGTGCTCCTCGTGACCGAGCTCGGGATGCTCGTGGACGAAGTTCATCATCTCCTGGATGGCGTTCGTCCGCCGAGCGATCGCCGCCAGCACGTCCTGACGGTCGATCATGCGACCGCTTCCCGGAAGGTCCGCTCGACGAGCACGCGCACGAGCTGCGCCTTGTACTCGGCGGAGCCGGTCGCGTCGTCCACGGGAGCCGCCGCCTCGGCGGCTCGCTCGCCCGCTTGCGCCAGGAGCCCGCTGCCGATCTCGTCGACGGGAGCTCCGTTGAGCACCTGTTCCGCCGCTGAAGCACGCACCGGCCGGGCGCCGACCGATCCAACCGCAACCCGCGCTTCCGCGACCTCACCTTCCTCGACTCGCGCGAGACAGGCGACCGTCGCCGTCGGGCGCTCGTAGAACGCGAACTTCGCGTGGGCGACGGCGGCACCTCGCGGAAGCTGGGGTATCCGCACGGCGGTGAGCATTTCGCCCGCGCCGAGGCTCGTCTGGTACGGACCGACGACGAACTCGGAGATCGGGGTCCGACGGGCCGCCTCGCCGCCGCGACGGGACTCGACCTCGGCGTCCAGAGCAAGCAGGAACGTGGCCGGGTCGGAGTGCGGATCCGAGAAGCAGAGATTGCCGCCAAGCGTGCCGACCTCGCGCACGCGGATGTTCGCCACCTTGCGTTCCATGTCGGCCAGGGCCGGAAGCCCTTCGCGGACGAGCTCCGAGCGCTCGAGCTCCCGGTGCGTGACCGCCGCCCCCACGACGAGAGCCCCGTCCTCGACCCGCACGCCTCGGAGCTCCCCGACGCCCTTGAGGTCGATGAGGTGCCCGAAGGAGGCGAAGCCCAGCTTGAGCAGCAGCAGCAGCTCCGTCCCTCCGCAGTAAAAGGCAGCGTCCTCGTCGTAGCGGTCAGCGAGCTCAGTCGCCTCCTCCAGCGACTGCGGCCGGTGCAGGTCGAACGGAGGCAGCGTCACTAAACCCCGATCGCCGACGTCTCCGAGAGGATCTCGAGGGCAGCCTCCAGGCCGTCGCCGACCTTCACCGGCGCGCCGAGATCGGCGAACGTCCGCCCGACCGCGCCCAGTCCCACGATGGGGTACAACGAGGTCGCGCTCGGCCCCATGTGCCCGATGCGGACGAGGTTGCCCGCCCCCTGGCCGCTGGAGATCATCACGCCGTAGCGCTCACGGCAGTGGCCGCGCACCTGGATGTCGTTCAGACCTTCGGGGACGGCGATGGCGGTCACGCACGCTGCAGTGATCTCCTCGCTGCGTGGCCAGAGCTCGAGCCCCATCGCCTTGATGCCCGCGCGGCAGGCGCGCGCCGCAAGGTCGTGTCGCGCAATCGAGTTCTCGAGCCCCTCTTCGAGGAGTTGGTCACAGCACGCCTGGATTCCGTGCATGTCGACGACGGACGGCGTGAACGGGAAGACGTTGCCGTCGATCCATTTCTCCTTCCAGTCGAGCATCGAGAGGAACGAGGCGCGCGGCGCCGCCGGGTTGGCCCTGATTCGCTCCCAGGCCGCGTCGTTGACGGCCATGAGCGTGATGCCGGGCGGGCCGCCGAGGCACTTCTGCGCCGCCGCGACGGCAATGTCGATCTGCCAGTCGTCGGTTCGAAACTCGATCCCGCCCAGCGAGGACACGCAGTCGACGATGGTCATGGCACCGTGCGCATGGGCGATCGGCCCGATCGCCGCGAGGTCGTGCTGCGTTCCGGACGGCGTCTCGGAGTGGACGACCGTGACGAGGTCGATCTCCGGATGCTCGTCGAGGTAGCGCTCGACCTCGGCGGGATCGACGGAGTCGTTGTACGGCACCTCGATCTCGTGCAACTCGGCGCCGAAGTCCTTCAGCCAATAGCCCATCCCCTTCCCGAACACGCCGGAGACGAGATTCAGGACGGCGGTGCCGGGCTGGACGAGCCCGCGAGCAGCCGCCTCGAGCCCGAGCACGGCCTCGCCCTGCATGAGAAGGATGTCGTTCTTCGTGAGGAAGATCTCCGCGAGCTTCCGCTCCGTGTCGCGGAATCGCTCCATGAACGCGGGGTCGTAGTGGTAGGTGATCTGCTTCGCCTGGGCGGCCAGAACCCGCGGCCACGCCATCGTCGGCCCGGCGCTCAGTGTGAAGTCGGGATCGTGCATGACGTTGTCTCCTTTCACTGACGGGTGCCGCGCTCGTACGGGAGCGCGAGGGCGGCGGGCAGGTACGCCCGCCGACCGAAGAGGACGAGGACGACGAGGACGAGCAGGAACGGGAGCATGAATACGAGGTCCGTCGAGATGTTGATCTGCGCGACCTGGGCCCAGTCGGCGATCGAGAGTGAGGCGCCGAAGAGCATGGCACCGAGTATCGCCCACAAAGGCCGGCCTCTGGCGAGCATCGCGAGCACGATGGCGATGAAGCCACGACCGCCGACGATCGTGTCCTGGAAGAGACCGGTGCTGACGATCGCGAGGCAGGCGCCGCCCAGCCCGGCCATCGCACCGGCGAACAGCACAGCCCAGGTGCGCGTCGCGAACACGCTCACGCCCGCAGCGTCGAGCGCGCCCGGGGCATCACCGGCCGCCCGGACGTTCAGACCCATGTGCGTGCGGCGCAACACCCACGCCACCACCACCGCGAGCCCGAGGCCGATGTACACGATCAGCGGCTGCGTGAAGATGCTCCCGTTCGACTCCCCCTTGCCGCCCACCACGGGCAGGTCGGACAACACGGGGACGGCCACCTTGTCCGCAGCGCCGAGCGTCGGCCGGCTCTCCGCGAACTCGGCCTCGAAGATGAGCCCGGTGGCGCCCTCGCACGTGAGCGTGATGGCGATGCCGGTCACGATCTGATCCAGCCCCCAGCGGACGCAGAAGAGCACCATCAGCAGCGAGACACCTGCACCCGCAAGCAGGCCCGCTCCGTAGCCCAGCCATTCGCTGCCGCCGTGATACGCGGCGACGAAGCCGGCGTACGCCCCCATCAGCATCATCCCCTCGAGGCCGATGTTGAGCACGCCGGCGCGCTGGGAGACGAGCTCGCCGAGCGCCGCGAACATGAGTGGTACCCCGGCCAGGATCGCCCCGGCGACGAGCGCCGTGAGGGCCTGCTCGGAGAAGACGTCGGTCGCTGCGAGCAGGGTCGTCACCCGGTCCCGGACGCGCGTTGGCGTCGGTAGGACGCGCCGGGGAAGTAGCTGCCTCCCAGCTCGGCCCGGCGGGCGATCCATTCGGTCAGCGCCATGTAGATCAGCGTCAGACCCACGAGCAGGAGCGTGAACTTCGGCGTCAAGCCGGCGTTCTGGGCCGCGTAATCACCCCCGATGGAGGCGAGCGAGAGGAGGACGACGTACGGAATGACGCCTATCGGGTGCAGGCGCGCCAGGAAGACGAGTGGAACCACCGAGAGCCCGAATGCCGGATCCCAATCAGCGCGCTGGTACCCCTTGACACCGAGGATTTCCGTCGCCGCGGCGAAGCCGACGAACATGCCCGAGAGCAGAAAGGTGACGATGATCAGCCGAGGGACGTCGAGGCCCATGTGACGAGCCGAGCGCGTGGACGCACCGAGCACCTGGAGGCGCAGCCCGAGCGATGTGCGGCTCAGCAGGAACCAGACGACGAAAGCTGCGATCAGGGCGACGACGACACCGACGTGCACGCCTGGCCAGCGACGTGCGCTCGATTCCGTGCCGGGGAGGGACGGGAGCAACGCGGAGAACTCGAGCGCCCGTGTCTGCGGCGTCGTGGTCGACGGGTCCTGGAACGGGCCCTTGACGAGGATCTGCGCCAGGTTGATGCCGATGAAGGTCATCATCAGCGTCGTGATGATCTCGTTCAGCTCGTAGCGGGCCTTCAGAACCGCCGGCACGATCGTCCACGCCGCCCCCACGGCGCCGGCGATGAGGAATAGCAGCACGAGGTTGATCGTGTTGGGCAGATGATGCTCGAGCCTCGAGCCGATCCCGGCGATGACCGCGGCGGCGAGTAGAAACTGCCCGTCCATGCCCAGGTTCCAGATCCCCGCCTTGAAGGCGACGATCAGGCCGACGGCGATGAGCAGCAAGGGAGCGACGCGCATGGCCGTGTCCTGCCACGCCGCGAACTGGACACCGCCGGAGTAGACGTCCTTGTAGTACTGCATCGGGTCGACGCCGATCGCTACGAGCACGATGGACCCCGTGCCGATCGCGAGGACGAGCGGCAGGATCGAGCGCAGGAAGAAGTCGCCGACCCGCCCGAGCTGCGCGCGTCCGGGAGTCGCATCGCTGAGGCGCGGAGGCTCCCGGAGCTCGGTGGTCGCGGTCGTCTCGGTCATGCGGCTTTCCCTCCGACCATCAGCTCGCCGACCCGCTGCTGCGCGCTGGGCCCGTTTTCGACCACGCCAACGATGCGGCCGCGCGAGATCACGGCGATCCGGTCGCACAGGTCGAGCAACTCCTCGAGGTCGGTCGAGATGACGATGGACGTCACGCCCTCGCGAGCCTGCTCGTGAATCGTCTGCCGCACGCTCCTCGTCGTCATCACGTCCAGGCCGTACGTCGGCTTGCTGTACACGACCACCTTGGGGTCGAAGGACAGCTCGCGCGCGAGCACGACCTTCTGGACGTTCCC
>DATAEF010000021.1:0-2608 GCA_036258155.1 Gaiellaceae bacterium
AGGGCGCGCGACTCGCCCGCCGCGCCGCCGACGAGTGGACGACGCGAACGCCCGAGCAGCCCCGCTTCGTCGCGGGCTCCGTCGGCCCGCTCAACGTCACGCTCTCGTTGTCTCCGCGTGTGGAGGACGCCGCGTACCGGGCGGTCACGTTCGACGAGGTGCGCGGGGCCTACGAGGAGCAGATCGCCGCGCTGCGCGACGGCGGCGTCGACCTGCTCCTGATCGAGACCATCTTCGACACTCTGAACGCAAAGGCCGCGGTCGTGGCTGCTCGCGACGTCGCGCCCGAGCTTCCCCTCTGGCTCTCGTTCACGGCCGTCGACAAGAGCGGGCGGAACCTCTCCGGACAGACCTCGGATGCCTTCTGGATCTCGGTCGAGCACGCCGAGCCGTTCATCGTCGGCGTCAACTGCTCGCTCGGTGCGACCGAGATGCGGCCGTTCCTCGAGCGGCTCTCGAACGTCGCCTCGACGTACGTCTCGTGCCATCCGAACGCGGGACTCCCGAACGACCTCGGACTCCACGACGAGCAGCCGGGCGACACGAGCCGTTTTCTCCGATCGTTCGCCGAGGACGGTCTCGTCAACCTCGTCGGAGGGTGCTGCGGGACGACACCCGAGCACACGCACGAGATCGTCAGAGCCGTTTCCGGATTTCCGCCGCGCCGCGTGCCCGCCCCATCGGATCTGCCGCGCTTCTCCGGGCTCGATCCCTTCGTGATCGGTCCCGACACAGGGTTCGTCGTCGTCGGCGAACGGACGAACGTCACCGGCTCGGCGAAGTTCCGTCGGCTGATAGAGGCGAACGACTTCCAGAGCGCAGTGGACGTCGCCCTCGAGCAGGTGCGAGGTGGGGCGAACCTGCTCGACGTGAACATGGACGCCGATCTGCTCGACGCCGAGCAGGCGATGACGACGTTCCTCAACCTCCTTGCGACCGAGCCCGAGGCGGCGCGGCTCCCGATCGTGGTCGACAGCTCCCGGTTCGGTGCGCTCGAGGCGGGTCTCAAGTGTCTCCAGGGCAAGGGCGTGGTCAACTCGATCTCGCTCAAGGAGGGAGAAGAGCCATTCCTAGAGCAGGCGCGAACGATTCGGCGCTACGGCGCGGCGGTCGTCGTCATGGCCTTCGACGAGCGCGGGCAGGCGGAGACGGTCGAACGGAAGGTCGAGATCCTCGGTCGCGCATACGACCTGCTGACCGGCGAGGCCGGTTTCGCGCCCACGGACGTGATCCTCGACCCGAACGTCCTGGCCGTCGCGACCGGCATCGAGGAACACGCGGCCTTCGCCAAGGCTTTCATCGATGCGATCCCGCTGCTCGAGGAACGCTGTCCGGGCGCGCTCGTCTCCGGTGGGATCTCGAATCTCTCGTTCGCGTTTCGTGGGAACGACCCCGTACGCGAGGCCATGCACGCCTCGTTCCTCTACCACGCGATTCGCAACGGCCTCGACATGGGAATCGTCAACGCGGGCCAGCTCGCCGTCTACGAGGACATCGAGCCGGATCTGCTCGAGCGAGTCGAGGACGTCCTCTTCGACCGGAGGCCGGATGCGACCGAGCGGCTCGTCGAGCACGCGGCCACGGTGACGGGTGGCGCGATGCAGCGAGAGTTCGACCTGACATGGCGCGATGCCCCGGTCGGTGAGCGCCTCGCCCACGCTCTGGTGCACGGGATCGTGGACTTCATCGAGGATGACACAGAGGAGGCGCGACGCACCGCTGCTCGCCCGCTCGACGTCATCGAGGGCCCGCTCATGGACGGGATGAAGATCGTCGGCGACCTCTTCGGCGCCGGGAAGATGTTCCTTCCGCAGGTCGTGAAGAGCGCGCGGGCGATGAAGCGTGCCGTCTCCTACCTCGAGCCGTACATGGAGGCCGAGAAGACGAGCCGCCGCGCGGCTGCTCGCGTCGTGCTCGCGACCGTGAAGGGTGACGTCCACGACATCGGCAAGAACATCGTCGGGGTCGTCCTCGGCTGCAACGGGTACGAGGTGATCGACCTCGGCGTGATGGTGCCCGCGGATCGGATCCTCGATGTCGCCGTCGAACAGGACTGCGACATCGTGGGGCTCTCGGGCCTGATCACCCCGTCTCTCGACGAGATGGTCGGCGTCGCGAAGGAGATGGAGCGGCGCGGGCTCGAGCTGCCCTTGCTGATAGGAGGGGCGACGACGTCGAAGCAGCACACCGCGGTGCGCATCGCGCCCGAGTACGAGCAGCCCACGTTGCACGTGCTCGACGCGTCCCGCGTCGTGGGGGTCGTCGGCGACCTGCTCGACGGAGGCCGCCGCGCGCGACTCGATGCCGAGAACCGCGTCGAGCAAGACCGTCTCCGCATGCTGCACGCCGAGCGCGGCCGGAAGCCGCTCCTCTCGCTGCGCGAGGCGCGGACGCGGCGGACGCCGATCGAGTGGCACCAGGAGGACCTCGTGACTCCGGCCTTCATGGGTGCGCGCGTCGTCGAGGAAGAGGTCGCGACGCTCAGGAGCTACGTCGACTGGACCTTCTTCTTCCACGCCTGGGAGCTCAAGGGACGGTTCCCGGCGATCCTCGACGACCCGGAGAAGGGCGAGGTCGCGCGCGATCTGTTCGCGGCGGCGAACGAGCT
>DATAEF010000022.1:0-22952 GCA_036258155.1 Gaiellaceae bacterium
GAGGCGTTCGTTCGGCGGCTGCTCACCGAGCAGTACCCCGAGTGGGCCGACCTTCCGCTCGGTCGGGTCGAGCCCGCGGGGACGGAGAATGCGATCTTCCGCCTCGGTGACGGCCTGTCGCTGCGCCTCGCCCGCCGTCGAGGGCCGACGGAGCCAGGCGGGAAGGAGCTCGACTGGCTCCCGAGGCTGGCACCGCTGCTCCCGCTCCAGATCCCAGCGCCGGTGGCGCAGGGACGCCCAAGCGGCGAATACCCCTGGGTCTGGGGCATCTACACGTGGGTCGAAGGCGAAACGGCAGCGGTCGCGGAGATCGATGCGATCAAGGCCGCGCGCGACCTGGCGGCGTTCGTTGCGGCGCTGCAGCAGGTGGACCCCGCCGGTGCGCCGCCCGGCCGCGGCATCCCGTTGGCCGAGCGTGACAAGGAGATGCAGTACTGGCTGGCGAGGTTCGACGGTGACCCTGCGGTGACAGCGGAGTGGGAGCGTGCGCTCGCGGCGTCGCCGTGGGACGGCCCGCCCGTGTGGCACCACGGCGACCTCGATGCGCGCAACTGGCTCGTGCGGGATGGGCGCATCAGCAGCGTGATCGACTGGGCCGCAATGGGCGTTGGTGATCCGGCCTGCGACGTGATGGTCGCGTGGAAGCTGCATTCGAGCGCCGCACGCGACGCGTTCCGCGAGGCGCTGCCGACCGACGAGGCGACGTGGGAGCGGGCACGCGGCTGGGTCCTGTCACAGGCGGTCGCGGCGCTCGCGTACTACACGCCAGTGAACAACCCGGCCCTGTACCGCGAGGCGGAGGCCTGGCTCGAGTTGGTGCTTTCAGAGTGACCGTCTGCGAGTTCTGCGATCCGGAGCTGCGCCCGGGGCAACGAGGGCAGATCGGTCACGGGCTGGGCGTTCTCGATCCGTGCGGTGTGTCGATCGGCGGCGCGGTAAAGGGAAGGTTGGGGAAGGCACCAGCCCTCGCAGCCGTCGAAGGCGCAGGCCAGCTTGAATTCGACGAGGTCGCGCTGAGATCGAGTCTATTGCCGAAGCTCTCGCGGGCGTAGCGAGAAACCGAGGCGAGGTAGGCGCTTTTTCGGACTCCGGCTCATCGCGCAGTGCTTTCCCAGATCGACCTACTGCCGGTGCACGCTCCACGAGAACGTCTGCGAGTCGCACTCGGAGTGGACTCCGTCTCCAGCCTCGTAGGTGAGATGCGCCGCGAGTGTCCCCGTGGCTGTCGTACCGGACGCGTCGAACGCCCCCAGCATGGTGTGCGTGACGGTGAACGAGCCGCCGCTGCCCGTCGTGCCGGTCACTGTCCTCTCGAATGCGAACGTGTTGTCCTCTCGGATCGCGTATGCGATCGGAATGGTCAACGAGATCACAGATTGGGGGACGGGCGGAATGCACTCGGTCCTTACGAGGAGCTCGAGGTTGGTGACGGTCTTCGGGGATCCCGCGACGTCGAAACACAGGCTCAGCCCTTGGTCCGTAAACCCGCAGAAGCGCCCGAGCTGGGCGCTCGGGTCTGCCGGCGGAGTCTTCGCAGTCCAGGACACGGTGCCGGAGTCGCACTCGTATTCGACGCCCGCTCTCCTGTCTACGACCTGCACTCTCAACGACCCCGCTGCGGACATTCGTGAGACGTCGAACGCGCCCTCGACGCTTGCGGCAAGACCGGGGAAGCTCACGTTCGATACGAACGTCTGGTCGGCCTGGATTCCCGCTCGTGTGATCAGCGTATATGTGTAGGCGAGCTGGCGGGACGGCTCGCAGGTCGTCTGCAAGCTGAGGCGAATGCCGGAGACGATCTGAATTCCAAAGGCGCTGCTCTCGACGTCCAGACAGATGGTCATGTCCTGGCTCGTAACTCCGCAGTAAGTGCCGGGCGTCGCCGGCCGCGCCGGAGGCCCGAGCCCTTTCACCGTCTCGCAATCCCGCGCGACCGTATCCCTCGCATCTGCCCGCGCGGTGTCTCGGCCCAGCCCGCACACGAGACGATCCGCACCCGGGCCGCCGACCAGGAGATCACACCCGGGCCGCCGAGGAGAAGATCGTTCCCGCCACGGCCAAGAAGCGTGTCGTCGCCGGCTTTGCCATCGAGCCGGTCGGCACTCGGCGTCCCGCGCAGCGTGTCGTTTCCGCTCGTCCCGACGATCGTCGCCGCGAGCGACGAGCCGACCCCGACGAGGAGCGCACCTGCAAGGCTGACAATCACGATCCGGGTTCGTCTCATGCGATTCGTGGTCTCAGCCTAGGCCGCTCTGCTCAATCCGGCAAAACCTGTGCGTACTCGGCGCGCTCGGATGGAGGAGTGAGAATCGGAGGCCGGCGAGCTGAACTAGGGCGGCTGTCGCGCTCCACCCGCGAAGGCGGCTCAGAAGCGAAGGCGCAGCCTACGGTCGTCCGGCGCCTCCGAGATCCACTCGCCGACAGGAGAAGGCTGCCCTGCGCGGCACGTGTCGATCGCGTCTTGCCAGGCTCGATCGTAGGCCACGCGGGGCACTCGGTTCCAGCTGAATTCCACGTTGTCGACTGCGACGATGCCCGGACTGCGATGTTCGAGCTTACGAGCGTGCCGGATGCGGCCGATCTCGTCACCATTGCACTCGGCGAGGTAGACGTGCGGGCCATCCGCCTTCACCAACGCCCACCATCCCTCATTCACGGCATCCCACACCTCTTCGTCGGCATGGATTGGAAACCCTATATTCTCGGATCGGAGCAAGCTGCGGTCAGCGTGGTCGTGCCAGGGAAATGCGAGCAGCACCTCACCGTCCGTGCTTACGAGGTGCGCCTGCCAGTTCATCGGGCTGTAGAGGTCGAACGCGACGACGATGTCCTCGTGCGGTCGCGCCCAGGCAATCGGGAGGTCGATGTTCCGTGTCCCGATCCACCCGGACAGCTCGAGCACCCGTAACGAACGTCCGAGGTGGCGATCGGATCTCTGCGCGATCTGCATGGCCCCCCCTTTCGATCGGGAACCGCTACAGCTGACGGTAGGCGAGCCGGACGGCTCGGCATAGCCCTCACAAGGGTGACACCAAGGGCTGGCACACCCCCGGCTCAGCGACAGGCTGTGACGTCCTGGTCAGGCCCCAGGGGACCGTCGCCGTGGCCGACTCGCTCCTGCCATGGGAGGCAGTACTCGTTCTGTGCCGAGAAACCCAACAGCATCGTGCCGAGCAGGAGAGCGACCACAAGGACAGCGATCGTGACTCTTCGCGTCATAAGCGAAATGTCGGTACGAACATACCGCGCGCCGAATCTCCCGTTGGAGTGAAGTGCCGCACGCGCGTACAGCCACGCGCGGCGTACGCCAAGCAACTAAGTGATTGCTCGATACCGCGAAGTGGGCGTGCAGGAGATGACGACCGAGATCGCAAGGCTACTCTCAGGGTGCCTTTTGTTTGCGCCCGGGAGCCGGAGACGTTTCCTACCCCAGTGGTTACGGGTACAGACAAGGTCAGACGACCATTCTTGAGGAGGCATGCCGATGTCGGTCTTTCGAAAGAACCGGAGGAAGCGGGTGCAGGAGATGCTGAAGAGCGCAGCCTCGTACACGGAGGACGTGTTTCGTGACGAGCAGCTGCGCTCCAACATTCGGTCCGCTGCGGGTCACGCGGCAGTCGCGGCCGAGCGTGTGCGTCAGAACTCGGGGTTGTCGGAGTTCGCGGCGCGCGTAGAACGAGACAGCCAGCTGCGCAAGAACCTGCGATCCTTGCTCGACGATCTCGACAGTGCCGGTGAGCGGGTTCGACGCAAGAAACGGCATCGCGTACGAAACGCGCTCTTGATCATCGGTGGGAGCGGGGTCACGTTGGCGGCCATACCGAACACCCGGCGTTGGGTCGCAAGCCACGTGCTGGCTTCAGACAATGGAGGGCCCTCGGCCGTAGCCACCCCCATCTAAGGACCGGTGTCGTCGGAGAGGACTCCTTGGCGTCGTACTCGGTCAACGAACGCGCCGTCGCTCACGCTCGGCAGCTCATCAAGAGCCGCCAGTACGTGCTCGCGAGCGAATGGGGCGAGGTGCAACCTCGAGCCGAGGATCAGAACGCGTTTCTCGCATCGCACTCATGGGAGGAGTACGCGGAGTGGCATCTCGGACTCACGGAGGGTGCGGAGGACGAGACGAAGGCCAGATACGCATTCGTCTTCGGGGACTTCCGACGCATCCATCGTTCGGGTGTCATTGCGTGCCACTACCGCGCTGCCGAGTGGAGGCACAAGGAGGTCGAACTGGCGGCACACGACCTGCTGCAGCTTCTTGACAAGACCAGCGCCTGACGGCGAACGCGCCGGGCATCTGAACCGCCGTCTCTACCCGCCGTCAGTCGAGCCGGTCGAGTTTGGCTCGAGCCGACGAAACTGCGCGCTCTGCGTTGGTCCGCTCACGCTCGGCCCGCTCTGCCGATCGCCTGGCTTCTTCCAAGCGTTCCTGGGCACGCGCGAGCTCCGTTCGCAGAGCCTGCTCGCGCTGCCGCCGCTTCTCTTCCCCGGACGCCCGGCTGCGTGCACGGGCTGTGTCACCAGTCGGCCGAGACCGTTTGGCGGGTGCCATCCCGGCAAAGAGCTCGAAGCCGGCCGTCTCGGTCTCGTCGCGTAGCACACCGCGAGTGAGAGCGTCGCGGGCATCGTCATTTGCCACGGCGTTCCGGAGTAGATCGCGGAGGCGATGGCGCATCGCAGCGCTCGGTTGCTTCCCGGTCGGAGCAAGGTAGGCGAGTGCGACCTCGGCGAGCAAATCGAGCGACTCGTCCATTTCCTTGAGTGCGCCCCGAAACGCCTCGGGGTCGGCTCCAACCTGGGCCTTCTTGACCCGTGTCGCGGCCTCCGCCGCAGCTCGAGCAGCCTCAGGCCGAGCTCGGGCGGCACGGTTGACTGCAAGAACCACTGGTGGCGGCTTGCGGAGCTTGGCGACGACAGCCGCATCCGCGGGGCGGCCGGCGTCACGTAGCTCCCTTGCGAGGCGTTGCCGCTCGCCGACGAACTCCTCCGACCCGACGCTCAACAGCATCTCGGCTTCGGTGGGCAGATGATCAGTCACGAGGCAATCGTGACTTCTCCGGTCGTCTCATGTGAAGCCAGCCTCGGTCCATACGAGCGGATCGCCAGCAGACAGTCCTCGTAGGCTTCGCCTCGTGAAGGTCTTCACCGTCGTCGGGAACCGGCCGCAGTTCATCAAGTCGGCGCCGCTCTCGGTTGCGCTTCGCGAGTCGGGAGTCGACGAGGTCGTGCTGCACACGGGCCAGCACTGGTACCACGTCCTCTCGCAGGTCTTCTTCCAGCAGCTCCGCCTGGCCGAGCCGCGCTACCGCCTCGACCTGCGCTCCGCCGATCCCGAGAAGATGGAGCCGGCGATTGCAGAGCGGATCAGGGCAGAGTCGCCGGACATCGTGCTCGTCTACGGCGACACGAACTCGACCCTGGCCGGAGCCCGTGCTGCGGCGACCGCGTCCATTCCGCTCGCGCATGTCGAGGCGGGGCTCCGCAGCGGCGACCTGTCGATGCCCGAGGAGCACACCCGGATCGAGGCGGATCGAATTTCCTGGCTCCTCTTCTGCCCTGACGATCGCTCGCGCAGGACGCTGACCGAAGAGGGCGTCCTCGGCCGGATCTATGTCGTCGGCGACGTGATGGCCGATGCGACCCGGATCTTCGCTCCGATCGCTCGCGTGCGCTTTCCGATTCCGTACGACCCGCGCTCGTACGTCGTCGTCACGGTCCACCGTCAGGCGAACGTCGAACGGTCGCGACTCACGCGGATCGTCGACGGGCTGAACCGCATGAGCGAGCGGATCATCTTCCCCGCGCACCCGCGTTCCCGCGCGCGAATGGAGGAGTGGGGGCTCGAGCTCGGAGAGCACGTACGGGTCATCGAGCCCTTGAGCTACCTCGAGCTGGCGTCACTGGCTTCGCAGGCGCGCGTCATCGTGACGGACTCCGGAGGGCTGCAGAAGGAGGCGTACTGGTACGGCGTGCCGTGCGTCACGCTCCGCCCGTCGACGGAGTGGATCGACACGGTCTCACTCGGGGCAAACATCCTCGTCGACGACGACCCCGACGCACTCGTGGAGGCAGTCGCGAACGCCGCCCTGCCTCGCGGGCTACCGGTGCTGTACGGCGACGGCCACGCCTCGGAGCGGATAGCGCAGGTGCTGGTCGCTACGATCCCCGGCCGATGAAGCGAGACGTCGCAATCGTCGGAGCCGGCTACGTGGGGCTGCCGCTCGCACGCGTCTTCGCCGATGCGGGCAAGCGTGTGCTGCTCGTGGACGTTAATCCCGCACGGGTCGAGATGCTGAGCCGCGGCGAGAGCTACGTCGAGGACGTCCCGGCCGAGACGCTTCGACCGTTCGTCGACGGCGGCCTGATCGCCGCGACGACGGACTACGACGAGCTCAGGGACGCGGACGCGATCCTCGTCGCGCTTCCGACCCCCCTCTCTCGGCAGCGCGAGCCGGACCTGACGATCCTCGTATCGGCGGCGGAGGAGATCGCGAAGCGGCTGCGACCGGGGCACCTCGTCGTCCTCGAGTCGACGACGTATCCGGGAACCACCCGCGAGCAAGTACAGCCCGCTCTCGAGAGGGAGAGCGGCCTCGTGGCCGGCAAGGACTTCCATCTCGCGTTCTCGCCGGAGCGCGTCGACCCCGGCCGCGAGGACTGGACCACGAAAAACGTCCCCAAGGTGGTGGGGGGAGTCGACGAGGGCTCCACCGCGGCCGCCGTCGCGCTGTACGCGTCCGCGATCGACGACGTCCATGCGGTCTCGTCACCCGAGGCCGCAGAGCTGACCAAGCTGCTCGAGAACATCTTTCGCTCGGTCAACATCGCACTCGTCAACGAGCTAGCACAGCTCTGCGACCGGATGGACATCGACGTGTGGGAGGTGATCGACGCCGCCGCGACGAAGCCATTCGGCTTCATGCCGTTCAAGCCCGGGCCGGGACTCGGCGGTCACTGCATCCCGATCGACCCTTTCTACCTGACCTGGAAGGCACGCGAGTACGGCTTCTACACCGAGTTCATCGAGCTGGCCGGGAAGGTCAACGAGTCGATGCCGTACTACTGCCGATCGGTGGTCTCACAGGCTCTGAACCACTCGCGTCAGCGCTCGCTCAAGGGCTCCCGGATCCTCGTCCTCGGTGTCGCATACAAGCCCGACATCTCCGACACGCGCGAGTCCCCCGCCGTGAAGCTGATCAGCCTACTCCGGGCCGCCGGCGCGATCGTCGACTACCACGACCCGCACGTCCCGTCATTCGAGGAGAACGGGCTCCGGATGAGCTCGTCGCCTCTCGCTCCGGCCGCGTACGACTGCGTCGTCATCGTGACGAACCACTCGGAGATCGACTACGACCGGCTCGTCGAGGAGGCAGACCTCGTCGTCGACCTCAGGAACGCCACCGGCGCGAACGGGAAAGGCTCCGAGAAGGTCTGGAAGCTGTGACTCGGGTCGGCGTGGCCGGGCTGGGCCACTGGGGACCGAACCTCGCACGCAACTTCGCCGAGCTCGCCGACCTTGCCTGGCTCTGTGACTCGGACGGTCAGCGACGGAACGTCGCCTCGCGCTACCCGCAGGCGCGGTTCACGGACAGCTTCGAGGAGATGCTCGAAGACCCCGAGCTCGACGCCGTCGTCGTCGCGACGCCAGTCCCGACCCACTTCGAGCTCGCGCAACGGGCGCTCCGGGCCGGCAAGCACGTCCTCGTAGAGAAGCCACCCGCGATGAAGGGCCACGAAATGGACGAGCTCGTCGCCCTTGCCACGTCACAGGACGTCGTGTTGATGCCCGGACATCTGCTCCTCTACCACCCCGGAGTCCAGCGTCTGAAGGAGATGATCTCCGCAGGGGAGCTCGGTGACGTGCTCTGCGTCTACGGGAACCGCCAGAACCTTGGGATCATCCGGTCCAACGAGAACGCCCTCTGGTCGCTCGGCGTCCACGACCTGTCCGTCATCCTCTACCTCCTCGACGAGGAGCCCGCGAAGGCGGACGCGTTCGGCCGCGACTTTCTGACCAGGGGTGTCGAAGACGTCGTCTTCTGCTACCTCCGCTTTCCGTCGGGGAGAATCGCGCACATGCACCTCTCCTGGCTCGACCCTCACAAGATGCGGAAGATCACGGTCGTCGGGACCGAGAAGATGGTCGTCTTCGACGACATGGAGCTCGAGCGGAAGGTAACCGTGTACGAGAAGGCGCCCTGGCGGCCCTCCGACCGCTACGGCGAGTGGCAGACCCGAACGGGCGACATCTTCAGCCCGCGCATTGCACCCGACGAGCCGCTCAAGCTCGAGTGCATCGAGTTTCTCCGGCTCGTCTCGGGAGAGGGCGACCGCAAGAAGGTCGCAACGGACGGTGCGCGCGTCGTGCGCGCGCTCGACATGCTCACGACGTCGTTGAATGGCGGCTGAGGTCCACCAGACGGCGACCGTCTACCCGGGAACCGTTCTGGGTGACGGCGTGAAGATCCTCGAGCACGCCGTCATCGGCAAGCAGCCTGCACTCTCGCCCCGCTCGACGGCCAAGCGCGAGGCTCTTCCCCCGACGAAGATCGGAGACGGCACGATCGTCTCGACGGGCGCGATCGTCTTCGCCGGCTCGACGATCGGCGCTCGGGTCATCCTCGGCGACCAGTCGTGCGTGCGAGAGCGCGTGACCGTCGGCGACGACGTCGTGCTCGGCCGAGGCTCGCTCGTGGAGAACGACACGACGATCGGCGCAATGACGAGGATCCAGGCGGAGGCCTACATCACCGCCTACTCCACCCTCGAGGAGCACGTGTTCGTCGCTCCCTGTGTCGTGACGACGAACGACAACTTCATGGGTCGCACCGAGCGGCGCCACGAGCTGATGAAAGGCCCGACGATTCGTCGCGGGGCACGGATCGGGGGCGGTGCCGTTCTGTGTCCCGGTATCGAGATCGGCGAGGAGGCGTTCGTCGGAGCCGGGGCCGTGGTCACCAAGGACGTCCCAGCTCGAGTCATCGTCGTCGGAAACCCCGCGCGCGTCCTTCGTAACGTCCCCGAGGACGAGCTCCACGGAACCTCGTAGCGCTCCAGACGCGCGCTTCGTTCACGATGCGCCGGCCGCGAGGACGAACAACACGGTGGGAAGCGCTATGAGTATCGCGTCGGCCACCGGCGGCCAGATCCTCGTGCGCTGACGCCGCCGCTCGGCGAACCTCACGACGAGGAGATGGGTGCCGGCGGCACCCATGAAGAACGAGGCGACCCAGTATCTCCGCCCTGACGTCGGCGTGGCCGGTGAGGAACCCAGGCCGTCGCATAGCCTCAAGATGCGCTCGAAGAGTGCGGCGGGAAACTCGTCCTCGAGGTCAGCCCTTCACGATCGCGAGTCGGTAGCGGGTGACGCCCGGGCTGGACAACCGCACCTGCACGAAGTGGGTGCCGGCGGCAGGGGCGCGGAACGAGAGGTACTGGCGCGAGCCAGCCCTGGCCGAGACGCGCGCCCGGAAGCGAATGCTCGAGACACCTTCGATCGAGCGCACCCCGGGGAGCCAGAAGGCGAGGCTCAGGTCGACACCAGGGTCAGACCCGGTCAGCCCCACGTACACAGGCTGGTTTTTCTGCAGCCGGATTGCATAGACGTCGTCCTGGTCCTCCCAGAAGTCGACCGTGGCCTTGATCCGCCGGTTGGCACCGAACACCTTGTAGGCGCGCGAGCCGGCGTCGTCGTTTGCCTCGTAGAAGTCCCGCAGGGGCAGACGCTCCGTCAGGGCGGCGATCGCCGCCGCCACGTCGAGCTTCCCCCAGCCCGACACTGCGTCGCGCCCTATCGCACACGCGTCGCACCCCGACTCGGGGCTCAGGTCGACTGCAGCACTCCTGAGGATCTGGGCGACCTGCTCGGCTCGCAGCGTCGGCCGAAGACCGAGGAGAACAGCGGCCGCAGCGGTCACCTGCGGTGCAGCGAAGGAGGTTCCTTGGGCCTCCCGGTACTCGTCAGGGCCGCAGCTCGAGTAGCCCTGTTCGGCACAGGCGGGGAATCGCGCAGTGACGTCGCGCGGGAGGATCGAGAGAATCTCCAGGCCGGGCGCGGCGATGTCGTTGAAGATCGGGTCTCGGTTCGAGAACGCGGGAACTCCGTCCGTGTCGTTCGTCGCGCTCACGCCGAAGACGTGTGGAAGGGCAGCCGGGTAGCTCGCGTACTTCCCCGGAGCCCCTCGCGAACTGCTGTTCCCGACTGCCGCAACAACGACGGCACCGTTTGAGACTGCATACGCGACTGCATCGGCCTCGAGCCTCGAATAGGTGTCGCGGCTCGGATCGAGCGGGTCGCGCGCGCCGCCGAGGCTCATGTTGATCACGCGCGCACCGTTCTCGACGGCCCAGCGAATCGCCTTGGCTTCTGCTTCGACGGGAATGGTACGGCCGCGCGTGACGACCTTGGCAACGAGAAGCTCCGCGGAGGGCGAGAGCCCGGCGATCCCGATGCCGTTGTCCACTCCGGCGGCGATGAGACCGGCGACGAACGTCCCGTGACCGAGTGTGTCCTCACGTGCGGAGCCACCGACGAAGCTCCGCGCTCCCAACACCTTCCTCGCGAGCTCGGGATGCCCCGTGTCGACGCCCGAATCGATCACCGCCACCGGGATCGGCTCGAACGCGGGAAGGGTCACCCACGACTCGTAGAACCGGCTCTGCGCGAGGTACCACTGCTTGGGGACGAGCGGATCCGTGGGAGTGAACGCGAGCTGACGCGTGACGAGACGTTCGACATACCGGATCCCGCGGATGCCCCGCAGGGAGCGTCCGGCCGGCACCTCGACGACGAGCGCCGGGATCGGAGCGAGGCTCCTCGGGCGGTGCCCGGTTCTTCGCTCGATCGCACCGGCGACCGCGCCCGGATCGGCGCCACGACTGAGACCGACCGCCACGCGAGCGGCATCAGCGGCGGAAGGCACCCCCAGCCAGCCCGCACAGGATAGGACGCACGCGATCGCGAGACGCGTCATGAGGTGACCTCGAGCGTGGCCGACACCCCTGCGGCCATTCCCTCGGTCGCAGCGATTCGCGCCCGATAGCTCCCCGGCGCGAGCGTGAGCTCCACGCTGAAGGCTCCTCGCTCGTCAACGGTCGTCCGCCCGACAGGTGCCCAGCCCGAGCCCGAGCGTCGCTCGATCGAGATCGCTGCGCCGACGAGCTTCGGTCGAACCGATCCTGCGAGAACTCCGGGCTGGGCCGGGCGGCCGAGCTGCAGCCGGGGAGTGACCTGGACGAGCAAGGCAGATGAGGTAGCGCCCTCGACCTGGATCCGGTAGCGCGTGGTTCGAACCGGCTTCACGGTGACGGCGAAGCTCCCATCGGCCGCCCGCGAGAGAGCACCGGCCCTGGCCCAGACAGCTCCGTCGGGCGAGGCGGCGAGGAACGGTGAGGCGAGCCCGCGGCTGATCCCGCTGAGCTCCACGGTCGATCCGAAGACGAGCGAACCACCGGGACGGTCCAGCCGCAGAACTCCGATGGACAACCAGGTCGAGCGGAGGCCGAGTGCAGTGCGAACGACCGAGGAAGGTACTGCCTCCGAGCCGGTCGTTGTGAGCACGGCGAGCGAGCGGAGGCGACCCGACGGAGTCATGTTGCCGATCGCGTCGACAACCCGCGCGCCGATGCCGAGCTTCGCCTGGACGGTCCGCGCTCCGAGGAGAACGGGCCCCCAGCGATGGTACGGCGAGAGCTCGTCCCAGGGATCCGGTCTCGAGACGAGGTACGGGACGCTGAACCCGAACACGTCCGAGGCACTGGCGGTCTTCCCGCCCGACGTCGAGAAGTAGTACGTCGTTGCGACCTTCCCGGCATAGAGGACGACCTCCCCCGCAGTCGAGATCACGGCCTGCGTCGTCGACGGCTTCTCGCCCGTCACGCCGAGGTACACCTGGCTGCGAACGTCAGAGTAGAGGTCGAACGGCTTCCCTTTTACGAGATTCGCGAGCGCATACGAACGGGCCGCCACCGCCTGAGCCTTGAGCACCTCCGCCGGCCAGCCGAACGGAACCTCCCCCGCCACGACGCCCTGGAGATAGCTCTCGAGCGCGACGACGTTCACCACGCGGAGGAACTCTCCCTGCGGAACGAGCTCGAGCTTCCCCCGATAGGGGCGGCCATCGAGCGCGAGCAGTGCCTTCTTGGCGGGTCGGAGCACGAGCGGCTGGATCGCCGACACGCGTCCGGTCTCCGTCGGCAACTGGAGACCCGCGCGCAGTGTGAGCGCACCCTTCGGAAGCTTGTACGTCGCGCCCGTCGCATCAGTTGCGAAGAAGGGAGCGCTCGACGAGATCGTCACCGCGCGACGGCCCTCGGCGAGGAGCACGCGCACTTCCTTCCTCCCGGCCTTTCCAAGCGTCGTCCCCGAGTAGTAGTGAGCAAGGATCTGGTCGTACGTGCGTCCAGCGAGAGCCTGTCCGTACGCGCCGTACTGGCTCATCCCAACGCCGTGGCCCCAGCCTCGACCCGAGACGACGAACGACGCCTCGCCGAGGACCCCGGCGGGTGGTGCGGGTTGCGCCGACGCGGTCGTAATCACGACGGCGAACGTGAGAGCGGTGATTAGAAGGCGCACGAAGACGGTCAGGCTAGCTCCGGAGGGTTAATTGTTTGTGTTCTCGGCAGCGGCGCGCCGTGCTTTAGGGCCACTAGCGCCAGGATGTCTCGGCGACAGGCGCGCGATCTTTGAGTCGCTCCCACCAGGCACGGTTCGCCGCGTACCAGGACACCGTCTCCGAGAGACCGTTCTCCCACCCGTGCGCCGGCGCCCACCCGAGCTCGGCCCGGATCTTGCTCGCGTCGAGCAGGTAACGACGGTCGTGGCCCGGCCGATCCGGCACGATCGTCTTGAGCGACAACGGCTTGCCCGTGAGCCCGAGGACGAGGTCCGCGATCTCCTCGATGGTCGCCTCGATCCCGGAGCCGACGTTGTACGTCTCGCCCTCGCGGCCCATCCGGAGGACGAGGTCGATCGCGGAACAGTGGTCGAGAACGTGCAGCCACTCGCGCCTGTTCTGCGTGGACGCGTACATCGGGAGGGGCTGGTCGTCGAGCGCGTTCGTGATGAAGAGCGGGAGCACCTTCTCGGGGAACTGGTAGGCGCCGTAGTTGTTCGAGCAGTTCGTGATCGTCACCGGCAGGCCGAACGTCTCGAAGTACGCCCGCACCGCATGGTCGGCGCCGGCCTTGGAGGCGTTGTAGGGGGTGCGCGGGCGGTACGGCGACTCCTCGGAGAAGACCTCCTTCGAGTCGAGCGCGAGGTCCCCGTACACCTCGCACGTGGAGACGTGGTGGAAGCGCTCGACGCCCGCTGCCTGCGAGGCGTCGAGGAGCGTCTGCGTCCCGAGAACGTTCGTGCGGAAGAACCGCGTCGGGTCGACCACGGCCAGGCTGTTGTGAGACTCTGCAGCGAAGTTGACGACGATCTCGATCTGCTCGTCGCGCAGCGTGCCTTCGACGAGATCGCGGTCGCAGATGTCTCCTTGGACGAAGACGATCCGATCCTCGACGTCGGAGAGGCTCGGGCGGTTTCCGGCGTACGTCAGCAGGTCGTAGACGACGACGTGATCGTCGGGGTACCGCTCGAGCCAGTAGTGCACGAAGTTCGAACCGATGAAGCCGGCACCGCCGGTGACGAGAAGACGCATCGCGAGAAGGCTAGCGGCCTATCTCCGCAAGGCATGCACGCAGGCCCTCGCGCCAGTGCGGAAGCGTCGGCGCCCCGGCCCGCTCGCTCCGCAGGACCGCGTAGGCCGGGCGCAGCGCCGGGCGCCCGAGCTCCTCGGTCGAGACTCCTCGCACGCGGCAATCGACGCCCGCCTCGGAGAAGACGGCTTCCGCGAAGTCCGCCCACGTGCAGTCGCCGTCGGCTGCCAAGTGCCAGACGCCGCGTGGCCGGCCGGCGTCGACGAGGCCGCGCACCGCTCGAGCCAGGTGACCGACGTACGTGGGGCAGCCGCGCTGGTCGTCGACCACGGCAACCTCGGGGCGTTCGGCCCCGAGCCGGAGCATCGTACGCACGAAGTTGTGACCCGTCGGCCCGAAGAGCCACGACGTTCGGACGATCCAGGCGTCCGGACCCGCAGCGGCCTCCCCAAGGAGCTTCGTGCGCCCGTACGCGGAGAGCGGGTTGACGCCGTCGGATTCCACGTACGGCTCGTGCTTCCGGCCGTCGAACACGTAGTCGGAGGAGAACGCGACCAGCGGAGTCCCCAACGACGCCACGTTTGCGGTTCCCGCGACGTTCACGGCCGCCGCGCCCTGTGGATCCGCCTCGGCACCGTCGACGTCCGTCCAGGCCGCGGCGTGCAGGACGAGATCGAACCCTCCCTGTGACAGGTCGTCACTCGGCGGGTTCGCGACGTCCCAATCGGCACGGCTCGATGCGACGACGTCGTCCGCCGCAAACTCCTGCTGGAGCGCGTGGCCGAGCTGGCCGCACGCGCCCGTGATCAGGACTCGACGCCGGCGTCCCGCGCGGACAGGATCGGGGTGCTCGAGCTCCATAGGTGCGCGACGCGCGGGTCGTTCCAGGGGATCGTATGCTCGTCGGGGTCGTCCGGGTCGTACTCGGCCGTCACGTGGTAGCAGAAGAGGACGTCCGTCAGCGCCTCGTACCCGTGAGCGTTGTGCCCGGGGATGTACACCGCGACCGGATTGTCCTCGCCAATGTCCTCCGTGAATGTCTCGCCCGTCTCCCGATCGAGCACGACGACGCGAGCCATGCCCTGGACGCAGAGGAAGAGGTCGTCCTGCCCCCGCTCGTGATAGTGGAGACCGCGGACGACTCCGGCTCGCGAGTAGACGAGGTTCGTCTGCACCATCGGCTTCGGAAGCGCGCTGTCCCTGCGAAGCTCACAGAACCACCCGCGGTCGTCCTCGAGCCGACAAAGCGGGATCCGCGTGACGCCCTCGATCATGTCGGATCTCGCTTGTTCGCGCCCGTCTCGTCGATGCGACGGCCGATGTCGGCGAGGTGCTGCCAGTGCTTGCCGGCGTCCTCCCACCAGCCCACGACCTCGGACGCCTCGAGCCTCCCGCTCTGAGCGTAGTGACGGTTCACGTCCGTGATCTCGAGCTCGCCGCGTGACGACGGCGCCAGCTTCCCGATGACGTCGAAGACGTCGGGCGGATAGCAGTAGAGACCCACGACGGCGTGCGAGGACGGCGGCGAATCGAACCTGGTGTCGACCACTCCGGCCTTCTCGACGATGTCCGCGATGCGGTTCTCGTCGTCGTAGAGGACCACGCCGAAGTTCTCGGGGTCGTCGACCTCCTTGACGAAGATCCTGGCGCGGCTCGGACTGTCGGCCCAGTCGCGGAGAGAGCGCTCCTGCGCGAACTCGAAGATGTTGTCCCCGAGAACGACCACGAGCGGCGAGCCGGACGCGAAGTCTTTCGCCATGCCCACGACCTGTGCGATGCCCCCGGCCTCCGTCTGCACCTTGTAGGTGAGATCCAGCTCGAGTATGGGGTCGCCGCCACCACGCGGCGCCAGGCGGCCGTCGCCGAGAAGATCGATCATCTGGCCCGCGTGACCCTTGCCGGTGACGAGGAGAACGTCGCGGATCCCGGCAAGCTGCAAGAGCTGGAGCGGGTAGTAGATCATCGGCCAGCTTCCGACCGGGAGCAGATGCTTGTTCGCGACGCGCGTCAGCTCGCCGAGACGCGTCGCCTCGCCGCCGGCGCAGATCAGGCCCTTCGGAGGCACGCGCGGATGCTAGAGGCTTGGTGCGAAATTGGCGCGCGGTCGGGGGCGGTCACGACCAAGCCGGGCGCCGCACTCACGCGTCGTGCAGGCTTGAAAGCCTGTGCGACGCGCGAGGGTGGCGATTCGGCGCAGCGTCGTGGTCGTCATCCGCACGCGTGAATTTCGCATCAAGCCTCGGGGTGATCGCTCGCCCGGGAGGCGGCACGCGGCTCACGGTCCCGCCAGGCTTCGCGCGCCTTGGTCTTACGACGACGAACGCCGGGAACCGCACGAACCGAGGCGAACCAGACGTACAACATCGCACCGACCAGGCTGCCGATCACGCCGAGCAACCGCTTCGGGTGAAGAGCGAAGAACAGAACTCCCCGCACTCGGGCGATCGTAGCCGACATACTTCAGACGGAACCGACGAAAGGCGGTACACGAATGACCAAGACCAAGGACAGGCCGAGCCTGAACGCGGAGACGCTGCGCCCATATGTGCAGCGCGCGATGACAGACCCGGACCTCCGTGACGACCTGCTCGCGGCGTTCGTCGCGGCCCGTGGTCTGTACGGGCAGATGGCGAAGGGCCGCGGCGTGAAAGGCAAGGCGAGCGTTGTGTCGGAGAAGGACTTCCAGAAGCAGCTCCAGGGCCTCGTCAGCGAGTTGACGACCGCGTCGGAGCGCCTTCAGGAAGGCGCCAAGCAGAAGGGCCACAAGGCGCGAAACCGCGTGATCCTGCTCACGGGCGTCACGCTCGGAGTCCTCTACAACCCGTGGACGGGCGCGTCGACGCGCGAGTGGATCATGGATCGCATCGCCGGAGGCGACGGCGACGGGCTCGAGGATCTGGAAGCCGAGCTCGAGGCAGCCGAGGATGCGGCCAACGCAGGGAACGGCTCCGAGCCGTAGCATCGACCGACAATCCGTAGCAGGAAGAAGTGGCTCGCCCGGCGGGTCCGCTTAGCGGATCGCGGTTTTGCGTGCGCTCAGGACATGCTCGAGCGCACCGGGCGTGAGTCCACTGGTCGAGCCGATGTCGTCGGCTTCGAGAAGCACCGCGCCTGGGGGCGGAAGCGCTGTGCCCCCCGGCCCGGAAGGGACGTAGATTCGCCCAGCTGCGAAAGACACGTCGTCCGCACGGCGCCACGCGAGCAGAATGGGATAGGGAGCAACGACTCCGTCGTATCCCAGGCCCGCCATCGCAGCCGGATGGATCTCGAAGTGGAGATGCGGAGTGCCTCCCTCCGCATCTCCGGTGTCTCCGACGAAGCCGACGACGTCGCCCGCTTCGACGCGTCGCCCCTCCACAGCGAGAGGCGAGTACGCCGAGAGGTGCGCGTAGTAGAACTCGTTGCCGGAGGTGTCGCGCAACCACAGCCGGTAGCCGCCGATCTTGTTGAAACCGATCGTATGTAGCGTCCCGTCGGCGACCGCGAGGAGAGGCGTTCCCAGCCGCGCGAAGATGTCCTCGCCGTGGTGCCAACCACCGGGCACGTTCGGCCTCGGCGCACCGAAGCTGTCTCCGAAAGACGCGGTGCCGTACACGGGAAACACGTAGCCGCCGCCCGTGAACCGAGCGGTGACCTCTGGCGCCACGAGCACCGGGCCGCCTGGCACCTCGCCGCCGACATCCGGCTCGGGGGCGCTCGGCGTGGTCGGTCTCGTCGGCGGGCGTGGGCTCACGGAGGGCGGAGGCGGGCGTGGAGTCGCCGGCGGTGGCGTCGCCGCGAGCTTCGCGACAGCGGTGGCCCGCACTTCTCCCACGAGAATCTCCGAGCCTGCAGGAAGCCCGCCGTGTGCCGCTGTCAACCGGAGCCGGAGCGCCGCGACCGATCCCTGGGCACCGGGCGGCCCCGCCCTACGAGTCCCGCTGCTGACGGACAAGACCGCGAGGGTTCCCCAGTCCTCGAGCGACGCCGTCGAGCCCGGCGCAGTTGATACGTCATTCCCGAGCGCACGCAGTCCCTGGACCGCAGACGCCGTGACGTCCACGCCGACGGACCGGACACTCGCGCCCGCCGAGGCCGATGCCGTCACCTGCGCGGCGACCACTTCGCCCCCGAACAGCGAGAGGACGATGACCTCTGCGAACGCCTGGGCCGCTGCGGCATCCCCGGGCTGCGCAAAGACAGTCGCGCGCGACCTGCCGAGGCTCACGATCGAGCCGTCGTCCGGGTACTGGAACGACTGCACGTCCGACGTCGTGCTCGTCGGCCACTGAAGCTCGCCGAGCGAGACCGTGTCCTGACCCGGAATGCTGAGCCGTACGAGTACCGCCGTCGCGGCAGTGTCCGCGCCTCGGGGCGGAGGCGCAGCCGCTGCCAGGGTCGTGGAGACGACCAGGACCGCGCCAACGGCGGCGGCTAGGCGGATCACGGCGAGTCAGGGTAGCGCGGTCTCGCGCGGCGTGTCCGCCAGACGAGTTGCGCGGCGACGGCGAACAGCAGCAGGGCGAAAAGCTTGCGGAGCGCGCTCTCCGGCAGCCCCGTGGCGATGCGGGCTCCGATCTCGACCCCAAAGATCGATGCGAGCCCCACCACGAGAGAGGTGCGCACGCGCAGGTTTCCATAGCGTCGCTGGCTCCATGCCCCGACAGCCACCGTCGGAAGCATGGCCAGCAGAGACGTGGCCTGCGCCTCGAGCTGACCGAGTCCGAGCGCGACGAGCGTGGGGACGAAGAGAATCCCACCCCCCACGCCGAAGAGACCGGCGAGCACCCCGGCCGCGAGGCCGAGCAAGAGTGCGAGGGCGAAAGTCGAGGAGCTCACGTCGCGAGCAGCCACACACCGACGGAGCAGAGGAGAACCGAGAACGCGTACATGAGTGAGCTCGTCCGCATCCGCTGCTGGAGCGCAGTGCCGACGAGCACACCGAGAATGGCAGGAACGCCGACGAGAACCGCGTAACCGACGTTCACCTCGCCGCGAGCCGCGTATACGACCACCCCGGCGAGCGCGGTGATGCCGATCGCACCGAGCGACGTCGCCGTTGCGACCCTTTCGGGCAGGTGGACGAGGAGGATGAGCAGCGGCACCGCGATCGTGCCCCCGCCGACTCCCAGGAGAGCGGAGAAGACCCCCGCCGCGAGCCCGATGGCGACCAGGCGCACGAAGCGTATCGTACGAGGGTGATCAGTCGAAGCGCCGTCTCGCTCCTGGTCGTGGCCGTCGCGGTCGCCAGTGCATCGTCGGCGGCCGGCAGCCCGTCACCGATCGGACCGTCGATTTACGTGGCTCGACCGGACCCGCGCGCCTGCCCGTCACCGCTCTGTGGTGGCTACTGGGTGGCACGCGCGAATCACGCCCGCACGCGTTGCCACGACGGGCTCCTGCGCCCTCGTTGCTACGTCGCCGACGCTGTCGATGCGGATGGCCATCCACTCGAAGCCGGCATCCCAGAAGGCTCGCTCGCGCGAGCAGATATCGAACCGCGGGCTTACGACGGGTTTCGTGAGCTCGGCATGCTCATCGTCGCGGACGTACGCGCTCCGGTCGGGAAGGGCGTGAAGGGCACGTACTACCGGGTGCGCGACCTCGGCATCCGCTGCGTGCGTGCGCCGTGTTTCCACCTGCGAGCGTCGCGCCTGAATCGACCCCCGCGCACGATCGTATCGAGCCTCGATCTCGTCTCGGTCGCGCGACCGAGCACGGCGGAGCTCGCGCGGGCGGAGGCGGTGCTCTCGACGTCGAACGGGCTGTGGCTCCTCGGCAACGTCATCGAGACGAGCGACGCCGGCCGAATCCTTCTCGCATCCCGCTTCTACCTCAGATCAAAGGGCTGATCCCTCGCGCCTGAGCACCTCCCAGGCGAGGCGGACGTCGTCCTCGGTCGTCCGGAAGTTGCCGATCGCGAGGCGCAACGCGTAGCGATCGCCGAGCCGGGCGTGCGACAGGAACACCTCGCCCGAGTCGTTCACTCGCTCGAGCAGCCGCTCGTTCTCCTCGTCGGTGCCGTCTCGCCGAAAGCAGACGAGCGAGAAGTGCCGCGGTGCGGCCACCTCCCAGCCCGGCTCCTGGCGAACCCACTGCTCGAACAGTGCTGCGAGGCGCACATGCTCGCGGATCCGCTCCTGCAACCCGGCCTTCCCGTAGCAGCGCAGCACCGCCCACAACTTGAGCGCGCGGAATCGGCGTCCGAGCGGAATCGAGAGCTCACTGAGATTCACCGCGTCGTCGGGCGATCGCAGGTACTCGGGAACGAGGCTGAACGCGCGACGGAACTCCTCGGGACGCCGCGTCCAGAGTGCGGAGCAGTCCATCGGCACCCCGAGCCACTTATGCGGGTTCACGCCGATCGAGTCCGCCCGTTCCCAGCCCGCGAAGTGGTGGCGGAACTCCGGGCAGATCGCGGCCGAGCCCGCATACGCCGAGTCCACGTGGAGCCAGACACCCGCCGCTTCGCAGGCGTCGGCGATCTCGGGCACGGGATCGACCGCGGCCGCTCCCGTCGTCCCGATCGTCGCGACGACCGCACAGGTGCCGTCGAGGTCGAGATGCTCGGGTCGCATCCGGAACACGTCGTCGACGGGCACTTTGCGAAGCTCGAGCTCGAGGAGTCGCGCCGCCTTGTCGGCTGCGGAGTGCGCGTGCTCGGAGCAGACGACGACGCGGCGATCGGGCCTGACCGTCCGTGCGACGGCAAGAGCGGCCACCACGCCGGTGGAAGCCGTGTCCTCGATGTGGCCCGCGAACTCCTCCGGCAGGCCCACGAGCTGGCGAAGCCAATCGAGCGTGAGCTCCTCGAGCTCCTGCAGCGCAGGCGACGTGCGCCAGAGGATTCCCACCTGGTTCAGCCCCGCGCTGAGGAGCTCGGCGAGCACGCCCGGCTCGGACGCCGTCGTCGCGAAGTACGCGAAGTAGCGCGGGCTCTGCCAGTGCGTCAGGCCGGGAAGCAGGACCTCGTCGAGGTCCCTGAGAACAGCTTCGAACGGCTCTGGCTGCTCGGGCGCCGACGGGGGGAGCGCAGCGCGGATCCGACCCGGCTCGACCCGCGCGAGCACGGGGAGCTCGCCGACCCGCTCGAGGTAGGACGCGACCCAGTCGAGCGCTAGCGCCCCGTCGTCGCGAAACGAGCTCACTTGCGTAGCCGCTCGATGTCGCGCCACGATCGAGTGTTGAGCACCTGCTCCTTGGTCAGCCAGCCGCGCCGAGCCTGCGCGACCCCGAGCTCCGCATAGGCGAGCGCCCCGACGGAGTGGGCGTCCGTCGTGATCGGGATGCGGACCCCGGCCTCTCCTGCAAGTCGCGCATGGGTGTCGCGCATGTCGAGCCGGTCGGACTGCGAGTTGATCTCGAGCGCCGTCCCGGTCTCGACTGCCCGCTCGACGACTCGCTCGACGTCGACAGCGGCGCCGTCGCGCTTGAGGAGACGCCGGCCCGTCAGATGGCCGATGCAGTCGACGTGCGGGTTGTCGATCGCACCGAGGATCCGCTCGGTCGGGCTCCGGTCAAACGAGGTGTGCAACGACGCGATCACCCAGTCGAGCTCTTCGAGCACGTCGTCCCCGACGTCGAGCGATCCGTCGGCGCGGATGTTCACCTCGATGCCACGCAGGACGCGAAACGACTTGACGAGCGCGTTCACCGCGGCAATCTCCTCCCACTGGGCCTCGAGGCGCCCGTCGCGGAGGTAGTGGGAGTGGTCGGTGAGGCAGAGGAAGCGATAGCCGCGACCCTGCGCCGCCCGCGCCATCTCCTCGACCGTGTTCTTCGCATCCGTCGACCACGACGAGTGGCAGTGCATCTCCCCACGCAGATCCGACAACTCGACGAGCGCGGGGAGTACTCGCTCGCGCGAGGCCGAGATCTCCTGGGTGCCCTCGCGGAGCTCCGGCGGCACGGGCGCGTAGCCGAGGTAGGCGTAGAGGTCGTCCTCCCTCGAATGCGTGACGACCTCACCAGTCTCGACCGTGGTCACGCCGTACTCCGAGATGGAGAAGCCCCGCCGCTGCGCCTCCTCGCGGAGAGCGATGTTGTGGTCCTTCGACCCGGTGAAGTGCTGGAGGACGTTGCCGTAGCACTCGCCCGGTACGACACGAAGGTCGAAGCGCAGACCGTCGTGCCCGACGACGGTTGCCTTCGTATCGCCGCGAGCAACGACCTCCGAGACCCATTTTCCTCCGCAGAACGCTCCGATCAGCGCAGGAGCATCGCTCGAAGTGGCGATGAGATCGAGGTCACGGACGGTCTCGCGCCGACGGCGGACGCTGCCCGCCTCGGAGACTGCGATCGCGGCCGGGTGGGCCTCGAGCTCGGCTACGACGCGACGCACGGCCGGAAGCGCCGTCCCGAGGAGCCGCCTGGCCTCGCTCTGCTCGCCGACGCCGGCCTCGAGCGCCTTCAGGATCTTCTCCTCGCTTCGCGCCCCCATCCCCGACAGGTCGCGCAGCCTGCCGTCCTGCGCTGCCGACTTCAGGCCGGCTAGGGTCGTCAGGCCGAGCTGCGTCCAGAACCGCGCGGCGGTCTTCGGCCCGACGCCCGGGAGTCGCAGGAAGTCCACGACACCGGCCGGGACGAGTCCACGGCGTTTGGTCAGCGCATGCATCTCGCCATCGTTGACGACCTCGACGACCTTGTTCTCGATCGTCTTGCCGATTCCGGGAAGCTCCTTCGCCTTCCCTTCCAGGGCGAGCTCCGCGATGGGAACGGCCGACTCCCTGATGCGGGTCGCTGCACGCCGGTACGCGATCACCTTGAAGGACTCCTCGTCGAGGATCTCCGAGAGATCGGCGAGAAGGTCGAGCTGGTCGGCAAGCGCCGCGTTCCGGGGCAACGGCTTGGGCATCCCGCGATGATACGGCGATGCCTCGCGCGGTCCTCTGCCTTCCGACGTACAACGAGCGGGAGAATCTCGAGCCCATGATCAGCGCGCTCGGCGACGTGCTCGACACCGAGCGGGATCGCGTCGTGGTCATCGACGACGCCTCACCGGACGGGACCGGGGAGATCGCGGACCGGCTCTCGGCGCAGCACCCGTGGGTCTCCGTCCTGCATCGCGAGCAAAAGGAGGGCATCGGTCCCGCGTACATCGCCGGATTCCGGTGGGCGCTCGCCGAGGGTGCCGAGCTCGTGCTCGAGATGGACTGCGACTTCTCGCACCGCCCGGCCGATGTTCCGCGGCTGATCGCTGCTTCAGACGACGCCGACCTCGTCCTCGGCTCGCGCTATGCGCCTGGCGGCGGGACCGAGAACTGGGGGCTCGTGCGCCGCTTCGTGTCGCGCGGTGGATGCCTGTACGCGCAGATCCTCCTCGGAATGCG
>DATAEF010000023.1:0-5395 GCA_036258155.1 Gaiellaceae bacterium
CGCGTAGTGCTCGCGGTAGGGCAGCTCCTCGTGCGCTCCGTAGGCCTTGTCCGACGAGGCGACAATCGTCCGCCCCACCCCCTGCTCGCGGCATGCCTCGAGCAGCGTCCACGTCCCCCGCACGTTGACGTCGAAGGTCTCAGCCGGAGAGCTAGCGGCGGTCCCGACGATCGTCTGGGCTGCGAGGTGAAATACGGTGTCGACGTCGGCGGCGCTCAACGTGCGCGCGACCAGCTCGGCGTCGCGCAGATCTCCCATGGCTTCCTCGACCTCGCCGGCGATCCCTTGCAGCTCGAGTCCCGACGGGCGAGACGAGTCGCCCCCGACGTCGAACGAGACCACCCTGGTGCCGCGCTCGAGCAGGCCCCTCACGAGCCACGAGCCGACGAACCCGCGACCGCCGGTTACGAGTGAACTGCTACTGGGTCCCACACTCGCCACGGCGGGTCGCCGGACTCCCACAGGTCGTTGAGCAGGACGGCGTCCTTGTAGGTGTCCATGCAGTCCCAGAATCCGCTGTGCCGGTACGCGTGGAGCTGGCGATCGGCCGCGAGCCGCTCGAGCGGCTCGCGCTCGAGCACGCTGGACTCCTCGAGATGCGAGAACACTCCGGGCTCGAAGCAGAAGAAGCCGCCGTTGACCCAGTGGTCGAGTTGCGGTTTCTCGGCGAAGCCCCGGACAAGGCCCTCGCCGTCGAGCTCCGCGACCCCGAACTGGCTGCGCGGGCGCACCACAGTGACCGTCGCGAGATCGCCGTGGCCGCGGTGGAACTCGGTCAGCACGCCGAGATCGATGTTGGCCACCCCGTCGGCGTAGGTCGCGTGAAACCAGCCGCCGGCGACCCGATCCTCGATCAGTTTGATCCTACCCCCCGTGGGAGTGTCGAGCCCGGTGTCAACGCACTCGATCTCGACCGGCTCGGGCCACGACTCCGAGGCGACGAACCGCTCGATCATCTCACCCAGGTAGCCGGTACAGAGCACGAACCGGCGCAGCCCCTGGGACGCGTAGATACGCACGACGTGCCACAGGATCGGCCGCCCGCCGATCTCAACCAACGCCTTGGGAATCGCGTGGGTCCGCTCCTGGAGCCTTGTTCCGCGCCCACCACACAGGACGACGACTGTCATTCCGCTCGAATCCTCCGCTCCCGCTCGCTCGCACTCACATTACTGGCAGCCTTGCTCGCTCGCTCCCGCGTCCGGTTCGAGCGGGTCTGCGGAGGGTTCAGCCGCCTGCTACAGCGGGCAGGATCTGCACCTCGTCGCCGTCGGAGATCTCGGTCTCGAGCCCGTCCTTGAACCGGATGTCCTCGCCGCCGACGTACACGTTCACGAACCGGCGCAGGTCTCCGTTCTCGGTGATTCGCTCTCGAAGGTCCTCGTGGCGGTCGAACACCGCCTCGAGCGCGTCCCCGACGGTCGCGCCGTCGACCTCGATCTCGCCCTCGTCGTCGGTGACGATGCGAAGCTGCGCCGGGATCTTGACCGTGACCGCCATCAGGAGGCGGTGCCGGTGGCCGCCGCGGCGCGGTCGCCCTCGACGACGGTCTCGAACCCCTCGAGCGTCGGCTCGATCTCGTGCATCTCGAACAGCTCGCGGGTCGCCTCGAGCGTCTTCAGACCCTCGCCGGTGATGTACACGACGACGCGCTCGTCCGGCGAGATGTCGCCGCGCTTGGCGAGCTTCGCCAGCACGGCCGTCGTGACGCCGCCCGCGGTCTCGGTGAACACGCCGGTGGTCTCGGCGAGCAGCCGGATGCCCTCGCGGATCTCCGCGTCCGTGACGGAGTCGATCCCGCCGCCTGACGAACGTGCGAGCTCGAGCGCATAGGGACCGTCGGCCGGGTTTCCGATCGCGAGGCTCTTCGCGATCGTGTCCGGGTCCTGCCGCGGCAGGCAGGTCTCGTTGCCGGCTCCGAACGCCTCCGCGACCGGATCGCAGCCGGTTGCCTGGGCGCCGTTGAACCTCGGAAGCTCGCCGTCGACGAGCCCCAGCCCCCTCCACTCGTTGAATCCCCGCCCCAGCTTGGTGAACAGCGAGCCGGACGCGATCGGACACACCACGCGGTCGGGCATAGCCCACCCGAGCTGCTCCACCGTCTCGTAGGCGAGCGTCTTCGAGCCCTCCGCGTAGTACGGGCGCAGGTTGACGTTGACGAACGCCCACCCGCGGGTCTCCGAGAGCTGCGTACAGAGTCGGTTGACGTCGTCGTAGGTCCCGCGCACCCCGACCAGCGTCGTCCCGTACACGGCGGTGGCGAGCAGCTTCTGCTCCTCGAGATCGCACGGCACAAACACATACGAGTCGAGGCCGGCGGCGGCGGCATGCGCCGCGACAGCGTTGGCGAGGTTGCCGGTGGACGCGCACGCCACGGTCTCGAACCCGAGCTCCCGCGCCTTGGCCAGCGCGACACCGACGACGCGATCCTTGAACGAGTGGGTGGGGTTCGCGGCGTCGTTCTTCACCCACACCTCCCGCAGCCCCAGCCGCTCGGCGAGCCGATCGGTGCGGATCAGCGGCGTGAGGCCCGGCTCGAGCGGTCCGCGTGAAGCCGGCGGACCGCCCTCGAACGGCAGGAAGTCCGAGTAGCGCCAGATTCCGCGTGAGCCCGCCTGGATCTTGCGTTTCGTCTCGGCCGCGTCCAGGCCCGAGAGGTCATAGCCGACCTCGAGCGGCCCGAAGCACTGCTCGCACACGTAACGCGCGTCGAGCGGATACTCAGCCCCGCACTCCTTGCATCTCAGCGATTCGAGTCCCAATTCAGCGTCTCCTTGTCTGTGACCTAACGAGTAGGACCTCCGCCGGGCTGTGAGCAGAGGTCCTGTTTGGGACTCTCACTCACATCTTCCAGGCAAATCCACCTGCTGGAATTGGCACCTTTCCCCTTGCGGGGGGGTTGCCGGGGCTTCTTCGGGCCAGTCCCTCCACCCCTCTCGATGTGGCGGTTATGTGAACGGGCAGAATAACAGGCGCGTTGTTCAGTCCGCTGGCGCGAGGATGTCGGCGAGCGTGGACCGCTCGCCGTTGCGGCCGAGGAGGAGCTTGGCCGGATCGTCGCGGCGGGATGCACGATCATATGTGGGACAGAATGAGGACCGCGCCGTGACGTACCCTTAGGGAGAGCGCTCGATGTACGACGTCGAAACCGAGATGAGCAATAGCGATGCCGAACCTCCCCAAGCCAAGGCTGAGAAGGTCAGGGCGCGGCAGCGAGCTCACCTCGCCGGCGCCGCCCGCTGAGCGCCAGAAGCCGAACGTAGAGACGATCTCCGGCGAGGGCCTCCGCTGGGTCAAGATCGATCGCCCGAGCGCGCTCGAGTGGGGGTGGCTCGAGGAGCACTTCGAGTTCCACGGCCTCGACCTCGAGGACGTGCTGTCGCGCAACGAGCGGCCGAAGATCGACGAGTACCCCGACTACCTGTTCATCGTCCTTCACTTTCCCGTCTTCGACCCCTCGGTGCGACGGCTCAACGCCGGCGAGCTCGACATCTTCGTCGGTGAGGACTTCCTGATCACGATCCCGAACCAGCCGCTGCAGCCGGTCGAGTACCTGTTCGAGCGCTGCCGCGCCAAGGAGGAGCTCCGCGATCAGATCTTCTCCCGCGGGTCCGGCTACCTGCTGTACCGGATCGTCGACGACGGCTTCGACTACTGCTTCCCGATGCTGCGCAAGATCGAGAATAAGCTCGATGCGCTCGAGCAGGACATCTTCTCGGGTCGTTCGGAGGAGCTCGTGCGCGATCTCTCGAACGCGAAGCAGGAGATCATCAACTTCCGCAAGGTGATCCGGCCCCAGCGCCCGGTCCTGCGCGACCTCGAGGGCGTCAAGGGCCGCTTCCTCGCGCCCGACTTCGACCTCGAGATCTACTTCGACGACGTCGTCGACGCCCACGAGCGGATCTGGGACCTGCTCGAGACGTACAAGGAGGTCGTCGAGGGGCTCGAGGACACAAACGAGTCCGTGATCTCGCATCGCGTCAACGACATCCTGCGCGTGCTGACCGCGATCAGCGTGATCGTTCTGCCCCTGACGCTGATCGCGAGCGTGTTCGGGATGAACGTGGGGCTGCCCGGCGGCGGCGAGCCCCCCGACGGGGCCTCGGCAAGCTTCTGGATCATCGTCGGAGTAATGGTCGCGATCCTGGTCGGGATGGTCACGTACTTCCGTCGCCGCGGCTGGCTGTAGCAAACCGCGCAAACTCCGCCTTCTTCGGCGCCTGCCGCCGGTGGGTCGGAGGCGTTCGGTAGATTGCGGCGCTCGGCCACCCCGTCCGGGGCACTCGGCACTCATCTCCCAGCGGCGGTTCTAGGCCATCCCGAGCGCTCGCCGGCGCGCTTCCGGCGATCGCTCCGAAACCACACATGTCCCACCACGATCGACTCGATCCGGCACCGTGGGTGCCGCGCTCGCCGCGGATCGCGGACCGCGTCCGGGCCGCCGACTCCGACCTGCCGCTCCGCTCTACCGTTCGCCGGGTGACGCTGTGCGCAGCGCTCGGGTTGTGCGTAACCAGTATCGCCACCGCCGTCGCGGGGTTGCCGGTGGCGCCGATCGGCTCCGACGGTCGCAATGCCGCTGCTCTCGGACTGGGTAGCGCTGCGCCGGCGGACGAAGTCAAGGAGGAGGAGCCGTCATCGCTCGCGATCACCTCGAACTCGGGTCCGTACCACCCGGTCCGAATGGATGGGCCGATGGACTACGGCGCCTACGACGCCAAGTTCGGCGCCGACCGCGGCGGACGCCGGCACGAGGGACAGGACGTGATGGCCGACTCGGGGACGCCGCTCATCGCGGTCCGCGACGCCCGCGTCATCGAGAAGGGAAACGACGGCGGGCGCGGCAACTACGTCGCGCTCTACAGCCCCACCGAGGATCAGACCTACGTCTACCTCCACATGCTGCGCCCGTCCGGGCTGAAGGTCGGCGTGGAGGTCCCTGCCGGCGCGCAGGTCGGCGTGATGGGCTGCACCGGATCGTGCTACGGCACCCACCTCCACTTCGAGATCAGGCTTGGAGAGGGGATCGACCGCAAGCCGATCGACCCGCTGCCGATGCTGAAGCAGTGGCCGGTCGCGCCCGAGTAGATTCCGCCGGGTGGCCAACCACCGCATCTGGGCGCCGTGGCGCCTCGAGTACGTGAAGGACGCCTCGAAGGACAACGAGTGCATCTTCTGCGCGAAGCCTGCCGAGGACGATGACGCCGCAGCGTTCATCGTCCACCGCGGCGAGCGCTGCTTCGTGATCCTCAATACCTTCCCGTACACAAACGGCCACCTGATGGTCGCCCCGTTTGAACACGTCGCGCGGCTCCAGGAACTCGACTCCGACACCGTGACCGAGCTGATGGCGCTGGCCTCGCGGGCCACGGCGATCATTGACGACGTGTACGAC
>DATAEF010000024.1:0-22892 GCA_036258155.1 Gaiellaceae bacterium
CCGGTCGGTCCGGTGGAGCGCCCGAACGGTGGCGCGTTCGAACGGCGCCTGCCCGAACTGTCCGAACTCCGGACCATCGAGCTCGTACGCCTGGCGGAACTGGTGGACGAGCCAGACGACCTTGTTCGGGTGGCGGATCGCGTACGACGGGAACTTCGTCGCAATCACGAGGTCGACCGGAGTGCTGTGCGTCTGGTCGAGGTCGAGCAGGCGCCACTGCAGCGCCTCGCGGAGCGCCGCCGCCCCCGGGTACCACTTGAACGGCAGCCGGATCTCTTCGACCTCGTGGTCGCGGCGGCGCAGCTGCTCCGCGAGGCTCTCCGCCAGGATCTCGGTGCCGCCGCGCTCGAAGAGAACCTGCGGCGCACAGACCGCGATCCTCATCTCCCTGGGTTGTCCAGCCTCGCCTCGAGCGACTCGAGCCTCTCCTCGAGCCTCCGGACGTCCTCGGCCAGCTCGTCAATGAGCGTGAGGACGGCGAGGTTGAAGGAGCGTTGCTGCGCGGCAACCGGCTCGACGTACCAGCGCATCAGCTTCCGGAGCACCGCCTTGACGGGAGTACCGATCCCCCCACTCACACCCGGCCGCAGGCGGAGCGAGCGATCGGCGGACACGGGCCACAACCGCTCGGCTTCCGCGCGCGCGGCACGACGTTCCTCGTCGCTCGCCGATCCGGCGCCAGGATCCGCACCGGAACGCCGGACCTCCTCCCGAAGTCGCCGGAAGAGCTCGTCTACGTCGACCGAAACCCCTGCAGATTCGCCGTTTTCGGCTCTATCAGAGGGCATCGCGGCATTCTAGCCTGGCCGTAGGACCCGCCCAGTAGGATCGGAGGACAGTGCGTGTAGGAATCTCCTTGCTCACGCTCGCTCCCAACGACCTCGGTGGGTCGGAGACGTACGCCCGCCAGCTCGTTCACGCGCTCTCGCAAGTCGGGACGCACCAGTACGCCGTGTTCGTCCCTGCCCACGCGAGGGACGCGGCAGACGGCCTGCCGACGGTCGAGGTGTCCGATCCGCCCGCCGGGCGCCGCGGCCCGTCTCGCATCGTCGCCATGGCGTTCTCGGCACGCCGCAGCCACGAGGTCGGCGAGAAGCTGGCGACGATGGACGTCGTGCACTATGCACTGACCGTTCCGCTTCCTCGAACGACGGCGGCGACGGTCGTGACGCTGCACGACATCCAGCACCGCGACCTGCCCGACTTCTTCGGACCGGCGCGACGCTCGTTCCGTCGGATCGCATACGACCGCGCAGCGCGGATCGCCGACGCCGTCGTCGTCACGAGCGAGTTCGTACGGACCCGCGCGATCGAACGGCTGGGGCTCACGTCGGATCGCATCCATGTGATTCCCCTCGCGATCGATCACACGCTGTTTCGTCCCGGGGACGAGGAGCGCGAGCCATTCATCCTCTATCCCGCGAGACCGTGGCCGCACAAGAACCACCCCCGCCTCTTCGAGGCTTTCGCGACGCTTCGCGCGACTCGGCCGAAGCTTCGCCTCATCCTTACTGGAGGCGGCCTCGAACGCCTGGGGCAGCTGCCCGAAGGCGTCGAGAGCCTGGGCGTCGTCCCGACGACCGAGCTCGCGTCCCTCTACCGGCGGGCGGCGTGCCTCGTGTACCCGAGCCTCTACGAAGGCTTCGGCCTACCGCCGCTGGAGGCGATGGCCTCGGGCTGCCCCGTTGCGGCGGCCGACGTGGGAGCGATCCCGGAGGTGTGCGGCGATGCCGCTGCTCTTTTCGACCCGACCGACGTCGAGGCCATCGCGGCGGGGATCCTCGAGACGGACACTCGCCGAGACGAGCTCGTGGAGCGCGGCCTTGCGCGCTCGGCCCAGTTCACGTGGGAAGAAACGGCGCGAAAGCATGAAGCCGTCTACGTATCGGCGTCTACTGCAGCGCTCTGAGATACGACCACGACGCTCTCAATCCGCGCGGGCGAACGAGGGCGACGAGAGCCGCATAGGCAACAACGCCGGTCACCGCAGCTCCGATCGAGGAGAGGAACAGCGCGGGCAGGACGAACGCGGCGATCGACACCGAGGCGACCACGCCGGCAGCCCGCAGGATCCCGCGGACCCCCGGCTCCAGCGCGCCGAGCTCGACGAGAAGAGCTGCGAAGACGAGGAATGTCGAGATCGCCAGCGTGATTGCAAGACCGTCGAGATCGGCCAGCTCGACCCCCAGCCAGGCGAGTGGCACCTCCACTCCCAGAGCGACTGCTCCGATCAGTGGAAGCGCTCGCACGCGCTCGACGACGAAGGCGAGCGGGAACGCCACGTTCACGCCGACGGACGCGACCATCCACGGAGCGAACGCGACCACGACAGAGCCCACTTCCGCTCCGACGTCGCCGGCGTACGCGCCCCCGAGCAGCGCCTCGACCAGATTCGCGCCAGCGACCGCGAAGACGCCCGCTGCTGCCCCGATGAACGCGAGCGCAATCCACGACGCCGAAACGACGTGACGTGCGGCCAGCTGCGGGGAAAGCCCGCTTCGCGCGAGCGGCACCGACGTCACGAGACCGAGTGACACCGCGGTGACGGAGACGAGGCTCGCCGCCGCGAGGTAGGCATAGCCGAAGCTCGTGACCGCTCCCTCGCCGAGGCCACCCGCGAAAGGGACGCACACCACGTAGAGCCCCTGCAGCGCGATCGGAAGTGACGCGGCTGTGGCGAAGACCCCGAGCCGTGACGAGAGAGGAGGGCCCGCTGGTCGCACCGCGCTTGGAGGCATTCGTGTTGCCAGTGCATGCCACGCGAGGCCTGCGACCGGAACGAGGAGCGCGACGATCCCGTTGAGCATCATCCCCCACGCAACGGCGACGATGCCGTCCGGCTCGACGCGCAGCAACATCAGCGACAGGCCTGCGGCGCTTCCGGCCGCGTACCCGAACGCAGCGGTCGCATAGTCGTCCAGCGCGGCCAAGCCACTGGCCGCCAGCCCGGCCAATAAATGCGCCACGGCGGCCGGGACCATCCATCGGAGTGCGCTGGCGGCTGTGTCGCGCGCGACGTCAGATCTTCCGCCCGTGAGGAGATCCGCGAGGGGGTCCGCGCCGAGCTCGACGACGGCGAGCAACGGAACGGCCACGACCGCGATCGCGATCGCGTATCCAGCGATCTCCCCGGCAAGCCGTCCATCCGCGCGACTGCGCGCCAGAGTCGGAATGACGGCGATTCGGATCGCCTGCGCGGCAAGAACGATCACGAAGAACACGGCGTACGCGGCGAAGAAGCCGTCGGTCTCGTCTGTCCGGCCGAACTCGCGCGCAATCACGATCCCGACCGCCGCGGCAAAGCCCGCGACGAGAAGGGTCGAGCCAGCCGTGAGCGCGGCGCTCGCCAGCGAGCCCAAGCCGGGCGAGTCTGTACGCTTGCTCACCTACGCGGAAGCGTACGCACCATGCCGAACGACACCCTCTGGACAGGCGGCACGCTCGACGACCTTCGCGGCGAGTTCGGTGACACCTACGAGGGTCGTACCGTCCTCGTCACCGGCGCGGACGGCTTCATGGGCTCTCACCTGACCGATGCGCTCGTCGAGCTTGGGGCCGGCGTTCACGCCTTCGTGCGGGCGAACTCGAGCGGTGCCCTGAACAACATCGCGCACCTTCGCGACCGGCTGAAGGTGCACTTCGCAGACCTGACGGATCGGACCTCGGTCGACTACCTCGTGAGGGAGCTACGCGCTGCGCCCGACCGCCCCTATGTGTTCCACCTTGGCGCGCAGGCGCACGTCGGCGAGTCGTGGCACCGCCCGTACGAGACAATCGCCGCGAACGTCCTTGGGACGCTGAACCTCCTCCAGGCGATCGTCGACTGGGAGCTCGAGCTCGAGAAGTTCGACACGGCGGGAACCTCGGAGGAGTACGGCAACGTGCGCGAGTCGGTCAGCGAGCACCACGACTTCGACGACGACGGAGGGCTGATCCTCCACGAGCGCTCGCCGATCAACCCGAAGTCGATCTATGCGACCTCGAAGGTGGCGGCGGACTTCCTCACGATGAACTACTTCGACGCCTTCGGCGTCCCGGGCGTCGTCACACGAATGTTCAACAACTACGGGCCGCGCCAGAACCCCCGTTACGTCACCGGCACGATCATCACTCAGGCGTTGACCCGCGAGACGGTGGAGCTCGGCCAGCTCGAGCCGATGCGGGACTTCTGCTTCTGCACGGACGGCGTCCGCGGCCACCTGACCGTCGCCGCGCAGGGCACGCCCGGCGATGTCTACGTCTACGGCCAGGGCGCCAACATCTCGATGCAGGAATGGGTGGATCTCGTCCTCCGAGTCGGCGAGGACGCAGGCTTCTGGCCCGGTCGCGAGGTCGTGTCGACGCCTGCTCGGTACCGGCCCGGGGCGAGCGAGGTCATGGCGCTTCGCGTCGGCCACGAGAAGCTCACCGACGAGACCGGCTGGATGCCGAAGGTGTCCTGGGAGGACGGTGTCCTGCAGACGATCCGCTGGTACGCAGACAACCGCGAGCGCTGGATAGGCCGGGTCGACTGGCTTCCGACCGGTGCTCCGCTCGGCACCAGGCGCTAGCTCCTCGGTCCTCGAACCAGCGCGATCCAGTAGTCCCCGGACTCGGCGATTCGCTCACAAACGTAGTCGCACTCCTGCTCACGCCCGAAGGCCATCGACCCGACCGGCGGGATACCTCCGTCCGGCAGACGTACGACCCTCGACTGGTCGATGCCCCGCACGAGCGCATGCCACCGCGCCAGACCCTGCGGCTCGCGATCGTCGTAGTCGATGTAGACCGTCCCACCGTTCGCCCAGGCCTGATCGAGGAGGCTGGGCACAGCGGCCTCGAAACGGCCCGTCCGCCGCGGGCCCTCCTCGACGTAGTTGTCGACGAAGAACGCGAACTGCACGGCCGCGAGAGCGACGAGTGCGAGCACGAGATACCGCGCCCACCGAGAATGAACGGCGGCATTCCGGAGCACCTCAACCGCTGGAATCGCGAGCACGAGGAGCAGCACGGCGAACGGCACAAGGCGAATCGCGTGGAACCTGTCGATCGTCGTCGCAGCGGGGACCAGCGACACCGCAAGCGCAGCCACCGCGTATCGCCAGAAAGGGTCGCTCCGATACCGCCTCAGTACGAGCACCAGCCCGGCGAGTGAGAGAGCGAGCGACACACCGAGCAACGCTCCCGCGCCCGGCGTGTGCGCATAGGGCTTGACGTCACCTGAGGAGACGTAGTGCCAGACCTGGAGGTCCTGGAGATAGTTGACGGCGCCGCGCCACGCGATCTCCCATGGAGGCATGTCGTCGGTGACGAAGGTCGTCGCCTCGTACCGTCGCGAGAGCGCTCCCGGATGAGCCCGCGTATAGACGACGAGCGGTATCTGGGTCACCGCGAAGCCGATCCAGGCGGTGAGCATCCACTTCGCTCGCGCGCGACTCAGACACGCGACAAGAGCGCCGGCGAGGAGCGGCGCGAGCAGCCGCCCACCCGCATATACATACGTGATCGCCCCTAGCGCGACGGAGACGGGCAGCGCCGTGACGGGATTCCAACGGTCGAGACGACTCGCCCTCTCGACGCCGAGCAGCGCCAGGACGAGGAAGACCGGCTCGAGGGCGACCTCAAAGGCAACGCGGCCGACCTCGAAGAGCCAGGGTGTCGTACCTGCGAGCGCGAGGATGGCGATCCCCACCGACGCTTTTCTGGTTCGCCTGTACGCGAGCAGGCCGAGCAGCAGGATCGCGGCCAGCATGCATGTCGCCGCAAAGCCTCGGGCCACCTCGCGATCCGCGCCGGTCACCGTGAACACACCGGCGAGGCCGTAGACGAAGAGCGGGCTCTTGTAGTCGAGGAACGACGAGAAGTACAGGGGGAAGCGCGCGCCGTACTCGTCCCGCCCCTCGGACGCGATGGTGTGCGCGTTGTAGGCGATCGCCGCCTCGTCGCGGAAGAACCCGGGCGGATTTCCGGATGAGACCCACAGTTGAAAGGCGGCCACCGCGAGAACGACCGCGAGCCCCACCAGCAGCCCCCACCGGCTCAGCACCGAGTCGAGCCTCGTCGTCATGCCAGGCTAGCCGGAAGGTCGGGGGCCGATGGCGCGGACGAGTCGATACTCCTCCCAGCTGGCGACCGCCTCACAAACGAAGTCGCAGTCCTGGAAGCGGAGGAAGACGATCGACCCTTGCGGCGGGACAGCGCCGTCCGGGAGGCGGACGATCCGACTCTGAGGAATGCTTCGTTCCGCAGCGTGCCAGCGCGCCTGCGCCTGGGCGCCCCTGTCATCGAAGTCGACGTAGATCGGCTCTCCGGACGCGAACGGCTCCTCGAGCAGAGGCTCGACGCCGGCGTCGAAGAGCACGAGCCGCGCTGGGCCACGCGTGCGGTAGATGTCGAGGAACTGGACGAACTGTGCGCAGAGGACGAGCGCCAACACCGCAGCAGCGCCGCGCGCGAGCCAAGACCGCCGCGCTGCGGAGGTCAGCGCGTCGATCGCCGGGATCGCAAGCACTACGAGGAAGACGGGGAGCGCCGCAAGCCGAATCGCGTTGAAGCGATCGACCGTCAGGGCGGCAGGAATCGGCACGAGCAGTGTCGCGAGCAAGACGAAGCGCCACCAGCGATCCGCCCTTTCGCGAAGGAGCACGAGCACCGCTCCGGCGACGGCGAGGATCGCGATGCTCCCGAAGAACGCGCCGTAGCCCCCGTTGTGGATGTACGGCGCCGGGTCGCCCGCGGTAGCCCAATGCCAGGGGTCGATGTCACGCAGCCAGTTGCCGATCGCCTCGAGGACGAGTCTCGGTCCCGACAGGCCGTCCCGGGCGATTGTCGTCGCGTCGTAGCGCTTGGTCAGGGCGCCCGGATGCCGAATCGCATAGACGCCGATCGGCACCAAAGCAACGACGACGGTCAGCCAAGCCGATACGACGAACCGCCAACGACCTTTCCCCGCGAAGACCACGAGGGCCGCCGCCAGGAGCGGGCCGAGGAGTCGGCTCCCCGTGTACGAGTAGGTGACCAATGCGATCAACGCGCCCGCGGTGAGCCCGTCCAAGGCGCCGTACCTGCCGAGCCGCCATGTGCGCTCGAGGACGAGGAGCAGCAAGACGATGAAGAGCGGCTGCGTCGTCGCTTCGATTGCCAGGCGCCCCAACTCGAAGAGCCAGGGCGTCAGCCCGGCCGCGGCGACGGTGATCACGGCTACGAGGTTGCTCGCGGTCAGCCGCCATGCGAGCACGCCGAGGAGAAGGATCGCCGCGAGGACGAGCACCGCCGAGAACCCACGCGCGACGGTCGCATCCGGCCCGGTGAGCTTGAAGACACCGGCGAGGAGATAGGGATAGAGCGGGCTCTTGTAATCGTCGAACGAGCGGAAGAAGAGCGGGGTGCGCGCGCCGTCCTCGTCGCGCAGGCCCGTCGAGAGCGTGAAAGCGTTCAGAGAGAGGGCAGCCTCGTCCCGGTGGTAGCCGGGTGGGTTCGCCGGAGTCACCCAGAGGTGAAACGCAGCGATAGCGGCAATGACTCCAAGCCCGAGGAGCAGCGCGGGCCGATCGGCGATCGACCTCACACGGGGCATCGTAGTGGTGGTGGCGGAAGCCAGATGGCGCTGTACGCTGCCCTCCGTGCATGCTCTCGTCACCGGCGGCGGCGGGTTTCTCGGCTCCCACCTCGTCGAGCGGCTCGAGGCCGATGGCCACGACGTCGTCGTCGCCCGCAGCGCGGACTACGACCTCACGTCGATGGAGGACACAGCGCGCATGTTCCGAGACGCCGACCCCGAGGTCGTCTTCCACCTTGCAGCCGAGGTCGGCGGAATCGGCGCCAACCGGGCGAACCCCGGCCGCTACTGGTACGCGAACCTCACGATGGGAGCGCACGTCCTCGAGCAGGCGCGGCTCTCCGGGGCGGCGAAGCTCGTCATCGTCGGAACGGTGTGCTCGTACCCGAAGTTCGCGGCTGTCCCGTTCAGCGAGGAGGATCTCTGGGACGGATATCCCGAGGAGACGAACGCGCCCTACGGCGTTGCGAAGAAAGCCGTCCTCGTCGGGGCGCAGGCGTATCGCCAACAGTACGGCCTCTCGAGCATCTTCCTGCTCCCGACGAACCTGTACGGGCCGAGGGACAACTTCGACCTCGAGACGTCGCACGTCATCCCGGCGCTGATCCGCAAGATGATCGAGACCGACGACGAGGTCGTTCTGTGGGGGGACGGCTCGCCGACACGCGAGTTCCTCTACGTCGACGACTGCGTCGAGGGTCTCGTCCTGGCTGCGGAGCGTTACGACGGGCCCGAGCCCGTGAACCTCGCAGCGGGGAAGGAGATCTCGATCGGCGACCTCGCCGAGCTCATCTCCGACATCACGGGATTCGAGGGTCGCATCGTCTGGGACACGGAGAAGCCGAACGGCCAGCCTCGCCGAAGCGTCGACGCGACACGTGCCCGCGAGCTCTTCGGCTTCGAGGCGCAGACGTCGCTGCGAGAGGGGATCGAGCGCACAGTCGCCTGGTACCGCGCCGCCGTCGCCGGTGTCGGTATCTAGTACGTCTCTCGTAGCCGCGCACGGCGTCGGCCGCACGGTCGATCGCCTCCTCGAACGGCCGCGCACGGTCCTCGGCACCCTGATCGGCGGCCAGATAGTCGCGACCCTGGTGCTCGCGCTCTCGGTCGATCACAACGGCTGGGTCTACTTCCAGGGCGGCGACCAGATCTGGCTTGCCACGCAAGGCTGGCTCCTCGGCCAGCTCGAGCTCGCCCCGACCGAGCTCGGCTACCTCTGGTCGTTCCTGCTGGCGCCGATCATGTCGGTCACAGGCCCGACCTGGGTCCAGGCCCTCCCACCGCTCGTCGTCTTCCAGGTGCTCGTCCTCGGCCCGGTGGCGCTTCTCTGCGTCTACGGAATCGCGTCGAAGATCGGCGGACGGTTGCTCGGCTACTGGGCGTCGCTGCTGTGGGTGGTCACGCCGTTCGCGGCGATCCCTCTCTTCGTCGACCGGTACCAGGAGCGCTGGGCAGAGCACTTCCTCCCCCAGGCGCTCGGGCTCACGGCGATGGCCGACTTCCCCTCGACGGTGCTCGTTCTCGCCGCAGCGTTGTTCGTCGTTCGGTCGCTCTCCCCGGGCCATCTGCCCGATGCCGTCTTCGCCGGAGTGCTGCTGGGCGCTGCGGGCGCCCTCAAGCCTCCCAATCTTCTCGTTGCGTTCGGCATCGCGCTCGCGTACGTGGTCGCGCGGCGCTGGAAGGAGGTGCTCTGCTGCGCAGCCGCGACGGTCCCGGCTCTGCTCGTCCTGCTCATGTGGAAGTACCGCGGTCTCGGCGAGGTGCCGCTCATCGCGCTCGAGCAGGGGCGGCTGGCTGCGGGCTCCGGCCCGCTTGGGGTGGACGTCAACCTCGATCGCTACCTCGACCTCGACTTCGATCACTGGCTCCAGCAGATGGATCAGCTGCGCGAGTTCTTCTTCAGCGCGCGCCTCGCGCAGTGGGCCCCACTCGCGGGCCTCGTCGCGGTGCTCCGCGTACGCCATGGCGCGATCGCCGCACTGCTCGGCGGCTGGCTCGCCGCCTTCCTCGTCGTCAAGGGCTTCTCGCCGCGGGCGAGCATCGAAACGAACACCTTCTGGAGGCTGTTGATGCCCGCATGGCCCGCGTACCTCCTCCTGTTCGCCTCGATCCCTTTGCTGATTCCGACGCTCGCCCGCCGCCTCGGCAGGCGCGTCCAGCCCTCCGTGAGTGGGACGATCGCCGTTCGCTGGATCGTGGTGGCGGTGGCTCTGAGCGTGGCCGTCCCGGCGGCCGCGATAGCCGCCTCGACGCCGATGGAGCTTCCGACGCCGGCCGTGTTCCAGGGCGTTCCGGGCGACCCGGCGACCGACATCTTCGCTCCCGTCGACGATTCCGTCGAGCTCCGCATCGAGCGCGAGGGCACGACGGCTCGGCTCACCTGGAGAGACGACACGAGCTGGCACGCGAAGGTCTTCTATCGCGTGTATCGCCACGACGGGCCGGGGTCGGACACGTCCTGCTACATCTCGGGAGGCGTGGCGTTGTACTGCTACGTCACGGGAACGCCCGTCGCCACCACGCGCGACACGACGTTCGTCGACAACTCCGCCCCGGCGGACGCGACCTATCGGATCGGCATAGGGACGAACTGGGTCGACGATCCGGAGTTCGGAGACGTCTTCGTATTCAGTCCGCCCGTGTCCGTATCCGGCTGACGCGCTCCTCGAGCAGGGCGATGCGCTGTGCGAGGTCGACGTTCTCGTCCGTGAGCTTCGAGATCACCGTCGAGTAATGGAGCAGCACGAGCAGAATGAAGAGCGTCGCGACGGCGAAGAGAACGGCGGGCGGATAGCTCGTCACGCCGAGCCACCCGGCGATCGTGTTCAAGCCGTCACGCCAGACGGAGAGCACGAGGAGGACGACACCGGTCGCCAGCCACAACAGTGCATAGCGCTCCTTGAGGCGACGCCCGCGAACGAGCTCGAGCACCACGAGAACGAGGACGATGGACGCAATTGCTCCGACGACGGAGACGCGAACCGGAGTCACTGCCGCGCATCCTGGAGACGTGGATAACGCCGGAGGCTGGCCACGAGCAGCGAGAGCATGACCTTGACGATGTAGTAGAGCGACCGGACGAAGGTGATCGAGGACGACCCCGTCGTCCGCTCGCGCATGTCCACCTGAACCTGCGTCACCCGTAGGCCGCTCCGCAGCGCAACGAGCGTCGCCTCGACTTCGGGGTAGTCGTGGGGAAACTCCGCCGCGAACAGCTCGATCCCGGCACGGTCGAGCGCGACGAACCCGGACGTCGTGTCGGTGACGCGCTGCCCACCGAGCAACGAGACGAGGCGCGCGAAGACACCGATGCCGATTCGGCGTGCGAACGGAGGTCGATAGGCCCCGCCCCTGTCGACGAATCGCGATCCGATCACGAGCTCCGCCTCACCGGCCTCGATCGGCCCGAGGAGCTTCGGGATCTCGGACGCCGCGTGCTGACCGTCTCCGTCGAGCCGGACTGCGGCGTCGTATCCCTCGTCCAGCGCGAACCTGAACCCAGTCTGGACAGCCCCGCCGATCCCGACGTTGAAGGGGAGGCGAAGCACCGTTGCGCCGTGCAGCTCCGCAACCTCGGCGGTGTCGTCCGTGGAGGCGTCGTCGATCACGACGACGTCGACGGTGGGGTCGTAGTCCCTGATCTCGTCGACGACTTCGCCGATCGCGCCCGACTCGTTCCACGCCGGCACGATCGCCACGAGCCGCTTCAACGTCATACCGGCACCCCGGCTTCGAGCCCCACGAGGTCGAGCAGGCGACGGGCGCGGTGCGCATACGTGTGCTCGTCGAGCACGCGCTCGCGCGCCCGCCGTCCCATCTCCTCGGCTTGCGCGGGATCGGCGACGAGCTCCCGGTAGGCTGCGACGGCCTCTTCGGCGCTCTCGACGAGCACGAGCTCGCGGCCGGCATCGAACCATCGCTCGATGCCTTCGTGTGGGTTCGAGACGATCGCGGCCCCCGACGAGGCGAGCTCGAACGGCCGCGCGGTGGACGAGCCGGAGACCGTCGCATGCGGCCGCCGGGTGATGTTGAGGTTCACTCGGGCAGCCGAGATCGCCCTCGCGAAGAGGTTGAACGGCACATCGCCGAGGATCCGCGCGGTACCGGCATCACCCTGGAAGTCGAGCCCGCCGAGCGCGAAATCGAGCTCCGAGGCGATCCTCGACGGCTCTCCGACCATCGTCTTCATCCAGTCGCGGCGGAACTTGTCGCCATAGCCGTAGAAGAACACGTCCACGTCCTTCTCCACGGGCTGAGGCGAGAAGAACTCCGGATCCGCGGCCCAGAAGAGCGCGTCGGCCCGGCGCGCGCCGAGCTCGAGCAACCGCGGGATGCCGCCCTCGGAGTTCGAGAGCACGAGGTCGTACTCCCACGGATCCGCGCCGTGGTACGGGTTGAAGCCCGTGTCCATGCCCCCGTACTCGGGAAGGCTCATAGGGACGTCACCGTCGTAGAACACGACCGGGATTCCGAAGCGCGCGCGGAGTGCCTCGGGGATCCCCCGCAGATGGGCCATCGGAACCGTGAAGACGACGACGGCGTCAGGCTTCTCGTTCTCGACGAGCCGTATGAGGTGCCGCTTCCAGCGAGGGGTGATCCAGCGCCGGATCGTCTCCCGCGTGAGCCGGTCGAGCCCGGACTCCTCGGGGTGCGACTCGTCACGGCGGAGGTAGCGGTCGCCCTTTGCGCGCGCGAGCACGTCGCGGACCACCTGGTACGACTCGCCCTCACGGTACGTCGGGTTCGGCGCCACTCGCCACCAGGGCGACTCGACAGGTCGGCCGCGATACGGCGTGACGACGAGGTCGACCCCGGCTTCGTACATGCCCTTCCAGAGCTGCCACCAGGCCGGAGTGCAGCCGTAGCGGAAATCGAGGTCGATCGCGGACGCGACCGCGAGGATCCTGGGTGCTTGCACTTCTAGTACGCCCCTTGCCGCGTGAGCACCGCGGGGATAGTGCGCGCGATGATCGTGATATCGAGCCAGATCGACCAGTTCTCGAGATACGTGAAGTCCAGCCGGACGAGGTCGTCGAAGGTCAGGCCCGACCGGCCGGAGATCTGCCAGAGCCCGGTCATCCCCGGGAGGACGGAGTAACGCGCGCGGTGCCAGTCCTCGAGGAGACGGTAGTCGCGGAGCGGGAGCGGGCGCGGTCCGACGAGGCTCATCTCCCCCTTCAGCACGTTCACGAGCTGCGGGATCTCGTCGAGAGAGAAACGGCGGAGAAGCCGACCGACTCGCGTGACCCTCGGGTCCTCCCGAATCTTGAAGAGCGCCCCCTCGGCCTCGTTCACGGGCTCGAGCTGTGGCTGGAGCGAGGCTGCGCCGGCCACCATCGTCCGGAACTTGAGCATCCCGAACTCGCGCTCACCCACCCCGATTCGGCGGTCGACGAAGAAGATCGATCCTCGCGAGTCGAGCTTGACGGCCAGGGCGATCAACGCCCAGAGCGGCAGCCCGACGATCAGCACCAGCGAGCTGACGAGCAGGTCGAATCCCTTCTTGACCACCCAGTCCCAACCGGTCAGCACCGGCGGCCGAAGCTCGAAGAGCGGCGCTCCCTGACCTGGGACGTACTCGCCTCGCTGGACGAGTAGCTCGGTCGTGTCGGGCGCGAGGCGGACCTTGATCCCCTGGTGGTGCGCCTGCTCGACGACCTCGAGGACCGTGCGTTCGTCGAGGTCGGCCTCGGCGAGGATCACCTCGTCGGGTCGGGCCTGCTCGAGCACGAGCGGAAGCTCGGCACGCGAGCCGAGGAGGCGGGTGCCCGGCACCGGTTCGGGTGCGACTGCCCCGACGAACTCGTACGTGAGGCCGCCGCGAGCCGCGGCGAGGGACTGCCGCAAGCGGACGAGGCTCTCGCCCTCGCCGACGAGCACGACCCGGCGGCGGATCCCCGCTGCGCGCATGACCTCGAGCGATGCGGAGTCGTACGCCGCGCGGAACAGGCCGATCGTCACGGCCGAGACGACCACGGAAGTCGGGATGAGACCCGAGGTCGTGAAGTCGTAGCCGGTACCGATCCCGAATGCGAGCACGATGAGCGCCACCACGATGAGACAGGCAAGGATCCGCCCGGCCCCGGGCCGGCTCTCGCGCTGCCGGTAGAGCCCGGCCTGTGCGAAGACGAGCACCGTGATCGGCGCCGCGAACTTCAGCCACTCCGCCGGACCTTCCCGCCAGAGCAGGCTCCAGAGAACGTCCCCTTCGCCCGCGATGAGCTGGCGGAACACGAGGGCGAGGTAGATCCCGAGAGCGAGTCCCGCGACGTCGAGGATTACGAGCGCCGACACCGACAGCACCCGCCGTACGAGCGTCAGAATCGGCCCGCGCGAGAGCACGTAGAGACGGGACGCGCGAACGTCCCGGCCCGTCATCGGCTGGGGAGGAGCGGGATGCGGCCTCTCAGCCGGCGGTGCGGCTTTGGACACCCCGAGATCTTAGAACCGCGCCACGTCGTCCCACGCGAACACGGGGTCGTCATCATCGATCAGCGCAGCCAACGCGTCGAGGTCAATCGGCCGCGCATGTCGTGCGAGCACCCCGAGGAGGAGCGGGAGAGCCGCCCGTCGGCGGCGATCGAGCAAGTCGGTGTCGTGGAGATACACGTGTATGAGGGGCGGAAGGGATCCGCGGGTCCGAGGAGTCACGCGGCGCGGCATGCGTCGGGGTCTCTCCCAGCGAAAGATCGCGCGTGACAGGTCCCCGAGCGAGTACGTCGTGGGAATCGCCCGGAGGAGGCGGCCGGACGGAAGCCGTACATGGCCAGGCGAACTCATGGATCCCCAGCCCTCGCCCGGTGGGAGGTACGGCGGACGGTTGTAGCGCGGTGTGCAATCCACGTACCCGAGGTCCGCGCACGCCTCGGCGACCTCCAAGTCGGTGTACCACCCCCCTCCACAGAACAGTGTGGGGGATAGCCCCAGCTCGCGCATTCGCGCACCCTCGGTGAGCACGCGCGCCCCCGTGTTCCCCTGCGTGGGCCGAGCGTGGTCAGGTGCCGTCCAGTGTGTGTGATGCCCGAGCGGCCCGCGCGCGGAGGCTTCCCGGGCACGCTCGAGCCAGGTCGCCTCATCCTCGCCGAACGCCGAATCCGCGGGTCGCATCAGCGCCGCGATCGCGAATCCACCCGGCCGCCGCGCCTGCATCAGGGCGAACCGGGTCCAGACCGCGTCGTCGAGCGGTCGCTCCACGTGGCAGGAGACGACCGCGTACCGTTCCTCCGACGTGGCGCCCATCGTCCGCGAAGTATCGGTGCGACACTCGACGGCGGCGCTCGTCGTCGTTCTGGCAGCTTCGATCCCGCGGCTTCTCGTGCTCGCGCGCGAGCGGGAGACGATCCTCGAGGAGTTCGTCGACAAGAGCGACCGGTTCGCGGTCACCCTCGTCGAGCACGGGACGTTCGGCTTTCTGCCGGGCGTGCCGTCCGCCTATACGCAGCCGCTGTACGGATGGTTCCTCGCCGGTCTCTACCTGCCGTTCGACCGGTCGTGGCTCGCAGTCGGGCTCGCGCAGATCGCCCTCGCCGTCGCCACGGCACTGCTCGTCCTCGAGATCGGCGTGCGGCTGCGCTCCCCTGGAGTCGGCCTCGTCGCCGCGCTCCTCACGACGCTTCACCCGTACCTCGTCTGGCACGACGTCCACGCGAATCGCGAGGTGCTCGACGGGCTGGTACTGGCGCTGCTCGTGCTGTGCGCGCTGCTCGCGTACGAGAACCGCTCGCTGGCGATGGCGGCCGCGACCGGCTGCGTCGCGGGGCTCGCGATTCTCGGGAACACCAGGCTCGTCCTTCTACCCGTCGCGATCGGTTTCTTCGTCGCAGGGCGCGTTCCAGTAGCCCGGACGCTGGCGGCCGCCGCCCTCGTGGTCGCCGGGGCAGCCCTCGTCGTCGCGCCCTGGGTGGCACGCAACAAGGTCGAGATCGGCTGCTACGCGATCACGACCGATGCTCGCGCGCTGTGGAAGGCGAACAACCCGGCCACGCGAGGCGTGCTCGACCGCGGGGGGTGGATCGACGACGTCCCGGAGCTGCGGGGAGCGCCCCCCTGGCCCGAGCTGGCGGCCGACCTGACGCTCGCCGGCACGCCGACGTCGGTCGACGAGTGTGCACAGATGCGCTTGTACCGCGACGAGGTGCTCGAGTTCTGGCGCGAGAACCCGGGCGAGAAGGCTCGGCTCGCAGCGCAGGCGACGAGGATGCTCTGGAACCCGATCCCATCCGAGTCCGACGCGAGTGGCAGCGGTGCTGCCCGGATCGCACGGCGCACGGTCGAACCCGCGTTCATGGTCGGTCTCTACATCCTGGCGATCGCGGGCCTCTTCGTCGCACCCCGACACTTCGTCGCACTGGCGCTCCTGCTGCTCGCCTACAACACGCTCGCCGCGATGGTGTTCGCCGGAACCGCCCGTTATCGTGCTCCGTGGGACTTCCTGCTCGCTCTCCTCGCCGCGTTCGCACTCGCAGAGATCTGGCAGCGCCTCCGAAGGAGACGCGGCTACACGGCAGCGGCTTTGCGCGCGAGGTAGAGCTCCTCGATGCGCGCTGCGCACAGCTCGGGCGTGAACTGCACGAGCGCCCGCTGGCGCCCTGCGAGCCCCATGGTCGATGCGCGCGTGGGATCCCCGGCGAGAGCGACGATCGCGTTGGCGAGCGCTTCCGCGTCGGCCGGAGGAACGACCAGGCCCGTCTCGCCGTCCGCGACGATCTCGGGCAGACCGCCCACGGCGCTCACGATCACAGGGCGAGCACGCTCCATCGCCTCGAGCGCGACCATCCCGAAACCCTCCCCGAGGGAGGGCACGACGACGATCGCGGCGTCGTCGATCGCCTTCTGCACGGGGGAGACGAAGCCGAGGAAGCGCACGGCGTCGGCCAATCCGAGCTCCAGGGCGTACGACCTGAGCGCAGGAGCGAGCGGCCCGCGCCCGGCCACGTCGAGCGTCACCCCCGGTATCCGAGCACGCGCTTGGGCGAGCGCGCGTAGGAGGACGAGGTGGCCCTTGATCGGGATCAGGCGGCCGACGCAGAGCAGCCGGGGGTCGCCTCCCACGTACGGCGCCGCAGTGCCGTCGGACGAAATCCCGTAGTGGACGATCTCGAAATCCTCCTCCGCGAATCCCTCCGTCTCGGCGAGGTACTGCGCGAGCCCCTGTGAGATCGCGATGTGAACGTGCGCGAGCGAGCCGACAGACCGATCCGCGAGCGCGAACCAGCGTCCTTCCCGAAACTCGTTGAATCCGTGCTTCGTCGAGAGTCGGAACGGGACGCGGGTGAGGAAGCCCGCGAGCTGGCCGTAGACATCGGCGTGGACGAGGTGCGTGTGGAGGATCCGGGGTCGCGTGCGCGAGAGGTACGCGACGACTTCCCCGAAGGCGAGGGGATCGACGTCGGCGCGGAGCCGTACGTCGTCGAGCGGGACTCCACGCGCGCGCAACTCGCCGGCGAACTCCCATGCGCCCGGCTCGTCCTCGTGCAACATGAGAAAGCGGACGTCCCAGCCGCGCGCTCGGAGGTCGGGCAGCAGCTGGAGGAGATGCGCCTCGGAGCCCGAGATTCCCGCGACCTTCTGCATATGAAGGACCACTCCGTTCGTCATTGAGCTCGGTTCTGGTCGACCTGGCCGTTCATGCGGAATCGAGCTCCGACAGACCGGCCGCGTCGAGGATGCCCCGCGCCCACGACTGCACCGAGTGGCCCACCGTGACTCGTTCGCGCAAGCGATGCCCAACCGCTGCACGCGCGGTCGGACTCATGTCTCCCACTTGCTGGATCCTGTCCGCGAGCGCCCGCGGATCGGTGCGCGGGAAGCGATGCTCCCGATCGAGGAGCGAGTCGAAGATCGGGTTCGAGGCAAGCACCGGAAGGCATCCGGCCGCGGCCTCGTATACGACCTTGTCCGGAGCCCCGGAGCGCATGTTGTTGATAAGGGCGTCGTGCTCTGCGAAGAGGCGTGGCAGCTCGGAGCGCGGAACCGCATCGCCGAGCACGACTCGTCCGTCGAGCCCGAGCTCGGTCGAGACGTGCTCGAGCTCGCTGCGGTGCGCGCGCTCGTCGTCGGAGAGCGACGGGCCGTGGATCCGAATCCGGACATCCGACCCGGCGAGCGCAACAGCCGCGAGCACGACGTCGAGCCCTTTCGCCGTCGAGTAGCGGCCGAGCGAGAGCAGGCGCGTCCCCGGTCCCTCTCTGGGGGGTGAACACGGGAACTCGTCGAGATCGATGCCGTGACCGATCGCATGAAGCTTCCGCGAGGGCAGCGGGAAGGAACGCACGTCGACGCTCGTTACCGCGGTCGACGCGCGCTCCGCCGCTCGCAGCAGCCGACTGGCGCGCCAGTGCGTGAACCAGAGGACGAGCGGCACACGGAGAGGACGGACGAGCGGAGCCGCCAGCACGGCGTAGATCGGGCACATGTGCGCGACGACGGCACCGCCTCGGAGTCCTCTCAGCTCCCGGGCGAGCGCCGTCTCGAAGCGAAGCCCGCGCGCCACCTTGCGGCGGGACCGGAAGGATCGAATACGGCAATTCGGCGGCAGGACGTCGGCGACAGCCCCGTCGGCGACCACGACGACCTCGTCGACGAGCTGGGCGAGCGCCTTGAGCTTGGGAACCGTTGCCGCGAGCGCCGGATGCCCGGGATCGACCTGCTGCGTGATGAACACCAGCTTCCTCATGACAAGCTCGAAAAGCCGGTGTCAGACACTGCAGCCGCGGAAGCCCGGCCGTGGTCCCGAACGGGCGTGTTTACGTCCATCGTCGATATGGCGTAGAACCGCGAGCAGGAAACGACCAGGCCTGAGGTTCAATTGGCACGAAAGCTTTGCACTTTCCCTTGACACGAATCGGTGTCTGACACCGGATCATCAGAAGAAGTCGAAGTCACCCAGCGTGAAGTGCCATGCCTCCGCGCGCTCGTCGACTCGCGCGCCTTCGTGGAGCGGCTTGCCGATGAAACGAAGCTTCGTGTTCGTGGGGAAGAACCCCGCCCGCAGCAGCGCGCGGCGATGCGCCGGCGACGGCGGCGGAAGAAGCACGAGCGCGTCTGCGCCCCCTCGTACCTCGTCGACGGCGCGCGAGAGCAGCACCCGTACCGCCTCAGAGCCGGCAGGCGCGGCGACGAGGTCCGCGACGAACCCGGCCGAGACGCCGTGCTTGAACGTGTGCCCGACGACGGCGACTCCCACGAGCTCTTCCCCACGGAAAGCGCCGAAGCACCGGTAGTCGCGAGGCGAGTCCAGATACCTCCAGTTGAAGTACTCGGCGTCACGGACGAAATGTCTCCCGTAGCCCGTCGCCGCCCACCGCCCGAGCTCGTCCATCTCGGAACCGAAGCGGTCCACGAGCCGGACCTCGAGACCGCGCAACCTTCGACTCGCCGAGTCGGGCGCTCGCAGTCCCCCGCGCTGCCCTGGTCGTCCCAGGGCGTAGCGGACGACCGCTCCCGCGCGCAGGGGTCGCGCCCACAGTCGCAGCCGCGGCAGGTCGATCCAGCCGAGGCGGCTCATGAAGATCGGATAGGAGGCTCCGTTCGGAAACGTGACGGTCAGCGGGGACCCTGATGCGGCAGCCGCCGCCTCGTTCTCGCGCTCGAGCGTCGAGAAGACTCCCTGACCGCGGTACCGCGGGTCGGTCGCGACGTTGACGGGGATCGCGAGACGCGTCTCGATGCCGTCGAGCGCGGTTCGAAAGAAGCTCATCGCCGCGACGCCGACGACCTCGCCATCGTCCACCGCAAGCGAGACGATTCCCTCACCGGCGGGGTTCCGGTCGAACCACCACGAGAACTCCTCGTCCGAGAGCTGCGTGGTGCCGACGCGCGCGAGTAGCGAGACGAGGGCAGCGCGCTCCGCCGCCGAGTAGCGGACCACTCGGTAGCTCAACGCGAGGCCATCCCGAGGCTCTTGGTCAGCGCACGTCTGACGTGAGTGCCGATGACGGTGTCCTTGACGGAGAGGGCGTCGCAGGCACCGGCCAGGACGAGCTCGAAAGTTCGGGACGAATAGGGCTCGACGTTGTAGCGGAGCAGCTGGAAACGATCGCTTCCCGGGCCGTTCGCGCCCGAAACCGCCGTGAACGCGAGCTTGTAGCCGGCCTGCTGCACGAGGCTTGCGTGCTCGGCGCGAAAGTCCGCGCGGGATCCCTTCACGTACGCGTAGGCATCGACCTCTCGCCCGAGACGCTCCTCGAGGCGCAGCTTCGAGACGGCGATCTCCCGAAGCGCCTCGGCGGGCTCGAGCTCGGCGAGCCGCCGATGTCCGATGCCGTGTGACTCGATGCGAACGCCGCCGGCCTCGAGCTCGGCGAGCTCGTCCCAGTCGAGCGTCGGGTTGACGACTCCCAGGCCGAGAAGTGCCTCCTCGTGCGGAAGGGGCCGCGAGTCGTCGAGGTACGCGATCGGCGCGAAGATGACGGCCGGGAACCCGTGCTCGCGCAGGATCGGGAACGCGTTTCGGAGGTTGTCGCGATAGCCGTCGTCGAAGGTGACCAGGACCGCTCGGTCCGGAAGCCTGGTCCCGAGGAGGTAGTGGTCCCTGACGGCATCGAGCGAGACCGGTACGTAGCCGAGCGTGCGAAGGAGCGCCATCTGCTCCGCGAACACGGCAGTAGGAACGGTGATCGGGTTCGGCGAGAGGTCGTTGACCTTGTGGTACATGAGCACGCGAAGCGTTCGATCGGCGCCGTCGTCGCGACCCGCGACGCCGTTCACGGCCTCGCCTGTGATGCGGTAGAGACCGTTCTTCGCCAGCTGCAGCGCCCGGTACGCAAGCATCGGCTGAGTGTAGGCCTAGCTGGTAACGACCTTCTCGACGAGGCCGCGAATCGCACGCGCATACTCCTCGGAAGTCGCGAGCCAAGGCTCGACTGCAGGTCTTGCCGCGGCTGCGAGCCGTTCCGCGAGCGGCCGATCCTCGAGCACGCGGACGAGCGCGTCGGCGAGGGCTCGGGCGTCACCGGGGGCGACCAGGATGCCCGTCGCTCCGTCCTCGACGACGTCCGGAATGCCGCCGACGCGGCTCGCCACGACTCCGCGGCCGCGACAGAAGGCCTCCACGACGACGCGGCCGAGCCCCTCCGAGCGCGAGGGCAGCACGAGCACGGTCGCGTCGTCCAAGGCACGCGCAACGTCCGGGTTCCTCAGGGACTCGGTCCAGCGCGTCTGGGCCGGCAGCTCCGTCACGAGACGCTCGACGACGTCTCGCAAGGTGCCGCGGCCGACGACGTGCAGCGTGGCGTCGGGGACGCGCGCCGCGACGAGACGCCAGGCTTCCGCGAGCACGTCGATCGCCTTGTAGCGCTCGAGCACGCCGACAAAGAGAGCTGCTGGACGCTCCGGAAGCGGCGTGGGAGTGCGCTCGAGGAACGGCTCGAGGTCCATGAAAGCAGCGAACTCCGCGGTCGGCTCCACTCCGGCTTTGCGCACGATGCCCGACGTGTAGGCGGAGATCGTGCGGACCCCGTCGGCCCGCCTCAGGCCACGGCGGCCGATCGCATCGGCGAGCGGCGCGAGTGCCTTGCGCAACGGTGAGCCGTAGAGCCGCGTCGGAGCTCCCGGATCCCCGTGGATGTCCGCGATCACCTTCGTCGGTACGCGCGCCAGCCTGCGCGCGAGAGCCGCTAGGGCCGCCTCCTGAGCACCCTGCGCGAGAACCGCGTCGGGCCGGAAGTCCCGTAACTCGCGCATGACGCGGAACGGCAGCAGCGCATAGAAGCTCGCGCCGTCCAGAACGCGCGGCCGCACCGGCCGGACGAGCGAGAACCGACCGTCCGATCCCGACGATGTCCCCTCGCTCGCGAGAACGCGGACCTCCAGCTCTTCGGACAGCGCTTCGAACTTCCGCTCGAGCGAGGGCGACAGCGGAAGCGAGTAACGCATCCGTCCGACCATGAGCAGCTTCCGTCTCATGTGCCCGCCGCCTGCTCGAGCTCGGCTTCGATGCGTGCGAAGACGGCCTCCTCGCTGTAGCCGGCGACCGACGCCGGACCCGCCTCGGCCAGGCGGCGTCTCAGCTCGCCGTCCGCGAAGAACCGCTCGATCGCCTCTCGCAGCGCCCCGGGATCGCCCGGTCGCACGAGAAGGCCGTTGACGCCGTCCCGAACGACCTCGGGGACGCCGCCGACCGCGGTTGCGATCACCGGACAGCCAACCGCGAGCGCCTCCACGACGGTGTGGGGGAAGTTCTCCCACGCCGACGAGAGAACCGAGGCGTCGGCGGCGCCGAACAGGCGCAAGACCTGCTCACGCGGGACACCGCCGAGAAAGCGGACGCGGCCCTCGAGTCCGAGGTCGCGGACGCGCCGCTCCAGGGCGGCGCGATCGGGCCCGTCACCCGCGATCACGAGCGCGACGTCGGGCACGTCCGCAAGCGCGCTCAGGAGGACGCCGACAGCCTTCTGCGGCCCGAGCCGACCGGCGAACGCGAGCGCGGATCCGTCGAGGCCGAGGTCCGCTCGCAGCTCGTCCCGAGACGGCAGTGGCGGCACATCCGGCGCAGGATTGGGAAGCACCGAGACGCGATCCGGGTCGAGGCCCCAGCGAAGCCCTATCTCCCGCAGGTACCCGCTCGGGCTGAACACGTGGCGGGCGCTGCGCACGGCCGCGTTGCGTGTCGCACGGAGAAGCCTCGTTCGCGCGCCTCCGACCCGCTGGAAGTCTGCGAGCGTGCCGTCGAACTTGCCACTGCGAGTTGCTCGTTCGAAGACCTCGTCCGAGACGAGCTTCACGACGAGCGGCCTCCGCGCGAGCCGGGCACCGAGAGCGGCGCGCCTGATCATGCTCGTGGCGTAGACGACGTCGGCGTCCTTCGCGTGGGTGCGAACGGCGAGGGCCGAGCGAACGTGCCGAAGGCCAGATCCGCGAGAGATCCAATGCACTCGGTACTGCCGCGGGGCGGGCGACGTATGCGCGGTCGTGACCACTTCGACTGCGTGGCCACGCCCGTGGAGGAAGTCGGCAAGCGCGGGTGCATGGCTCGCGGGCCCGCCCGGATCGGGCGGCCAGATCCCGGAGACGACGACGACCCTCACAGCGTCGTTTCGCCGACCAGGCGCGTCGGATCGTCGCCGATCTCGGCGTGGAGGCGTGCGAGCACCACCGCCCACGCGGCGGCGAACACGAGGGTCGAAGCGAGCACGGCGACCGCCGCTCCCGTCGCACCCCACTCGGCTCCGAGCACGGCGACGAGCGGGATGGCGACGATCGTCTCGAGCCCGTGCGTGAGGATGCGCAACCGTGGCCGACCCACGGTGACCGGAAGCGACTTCGTCCAACCGATAGCAAACTGGATCGCTGCTGCGAGCAGAACGATGCGCGCGGCATCGACAGCCGGCACGTACTCCTGGCCGAAGACGACCTC
>DATAEF010000025.1:0-16965 GCA_036258155.1 Gaiellaceae bacterium
GCCAGACGCCCGAGCGTCTGGCCCTCGGCATCGACGAGGAACCACTCGCGCTCGATCTCTCCGGGCTTGGCCGTATAGGTCTTCATCTCACAGAAAGACGGCGGACCACTCGCCCGCCGGCGCTCGATTCTAGCAGCAGACGGACGTCTATCCGGCCGGCTCGAGCGCAGGTGCCGGGGGCCTGCGGCCGACGAAGATCGCGATCGCCGGCACGACGACCGCGATCGTTCCACCCACCGCAACCGCGACGACTCCCCACTCGGAGTAGGCGGCTCCGCCGAGCAGCGCTAGGCTTGCCCCGAGAAGCCCCGCAGCGAGATCCGTCGCGCCGATCAGGCGTCCGCGCTCGACGGGGGTCGCGTGCGTGACGAGCTCCGCGGTCGCCGCGACGTACGAGACGTTCCAGCCGAGGCCGAGCAGGAAGAGCGAGACCGAGGTCCACAGGATCGACTCGGCCCACGCGAGCATCAGCGTGGAGACGGCCATGATCACGAGCCCAGTGATCAGTGACGGCCGGCGGCCGACCTGGTCGATGAGCGCGCCGATGACGAGGACCAGCGCGTACATCCCCACGATGTGGAGGCTGATCACCGTGAAGACGTCGGCCTGCTCGTGCTCGTGGCCGACGACGATGTAGCCGGTCAGGTTCATCACACCGACCATCACAGCGAAGCTCGAGAGGGCTGCGATGGCCGCGGAGGGGACGCCCGGCCTCCGCAGGATCTCCCGCAAGGGCGCAGGTGGAGCACTCTCGACAGCCTCCTCTCCTGCGCGGCCGGCCGCCTGGAGCTCGAGAGCGATAGTCCGGGGATCCGGACGGATGAGCAGCGCGATGACAATCCCGACGATCGCCATCGCCGCCGCAGCGAACCACGGCACGACGAGGGTGTCCAGCTCGAGGTCCTTACCTGCAAATAGGGGTCGGAAGACAAGGGGCCCGAGCGCGGCGCCGAAGAGCGCTCCGAACAAGACGTAGGAGATCGCTCGCGCCCGCCGCTCGGGTGGATACATGTCCGCTGCGGCAGTGCGCGCCAGCAGAACGCTTCCGCTCATCGCGCCGACTCCCGTGAAACCGAGGACGACGAGCACCGCGCTGTCGGCCGCGCAGCCGAGCGCTGTCAAGACACAGCCGACCGCCCCGATCCCGAACCCACCCGCGATGACGGGCACCCGTCCGATGCGGTCCATCACGCGTCCGGCCGGGAGGGCCGCGAGCGCGCCCGCGGTGAGGAAGATCGCGGGCCCGAGCCCCAGGATCGACTCGATTCCCGTAACAAGGACGAGCGTGATCGTCGCGACGGCCACTGCGAGCTGAATGACCCCGGATAGCACCAGCAGGCAGAGCGAGAGGAGAAAGGTGTTACGCCGAACCGGATACGAGCTCGCCGCGATCGAGCAATTCAACCATCCCGGCCCGAAACGCCCGGGCGCCGCCGTGCGCAGGGTGGCGGACGTAGGCCACTCCGTACGTTTCGTGCGCGACCCGGCCCACCGCGACGATGCGCCGACCTCGCGCGAGCACACGCGCGAAGCGCGCGCCCGCTGCAACTTCCACGCGCGTCGGTCGTCGATTGCTCGTCGCCGTCCCCGGATGCGTCGGAACGGCGTTCCATAAGAGAACGTCCTCCTCGAGATCGAGCTCGGCGAGTACGCGCTGGACGACGGTCGCGGTCGCTTCGGCCGGACCGCTGCCCGTGAGCTGGCGTTCCGAGGTGAACGGGATTCCAGAGACGCGCGCACCGCGGTACCCGGGAGCCTCGCCGACCAGCATGAGCTCGGCGCCGGCCTGTCGTTCGAGGTACGCGACGAGACGCTCGCATCGGACCTGCGCTCCCTCCCCCTCTGCGTACTGGTTGAAGGTCTCCCCGATCCGTGCTGCCGCGAGCTCCTCGACGAACGCGGCAGGCGCTACCATGTGCCGAGCGTAACGGGGAGCTCGGGCAACCGGGCTGAGAGGGCGGCTACGGCGCCGCCGACCCGCAGAACCTGATCTGGGTAATGCCAGCGGAGGAAAGCGTGTCGAACGAGGTAGTGGTGGTGGTAGCAGGCGGGAACCCTCCCGATCCCGTCGGACTGCTGCAGGTGCCGTACGGCGCGCCCGTGATCGCCGCGGACAAGGGACTCGAGCATGCGATCTCGCTCGGCCTCGAGGTGACGGTCGCAGTCGGCGACTTCGACTCGGCCTCGCCCGACGTCGTCGCGCGGGCAGAGGCAGGCGCGACGACCGTCGAGCGGCACCCGGCAGAGAAGGACGCGACCGATCTCGAGCTCGCTCTCGATCGTGCGCTCTCGATGTCCCCGGAGAGGATCGTCGTGCTCAGCGGCGACGGCGGTCGGCTCGACCACCTCTTCTCGACGCTGTTGCTCTTGGGTTCGAGCCGATACGAGTCTGTCGAGATAGACGCCTTCATCGGGGCCGCACGGGTGTACGTCGTCCGCGGGCAACGGGCGATCGAGGGCGAGGCCGGCGAGCTCGTGTCGCTGTTCGCGCTCCACGGGCCTGCAGAGGATGTGCGAACCGAAGGGCTCACGTACTCGTTGGACGGCGAGACGCTCGAGCCCGGCTCGACCCGTGGCGTCTCGAACGTGCTCGTGGGGGAGCGGGCGAGAGTCAGCGCCGGCAGTGGCGTCCTCCTCGCCGTCTGTCCGAGAAGAGGTGCGAGGTGACAAGGTGTCACAAGGGCGCCTTGGTCACGCTGCTCGTTGCCGTCCTGCTCGCGGCAGCGGGCTGTGGCGGAGACGACCCGCCGACCGATGTCGTCCTGCTGACGCACGACTCGTTTGCCGTCTCGGACGCCGTCACACAGGAATTCGAGCGTGATACTGGCCTGAAGCTGAAGATCCTGAAGGCAGGCGACGCGGGCGAGGTCGTCACCAAGGCGGCCCTCACCGCCGGCAATCCGCAGGGCGATGTGCTCTTCGGCGTCGACAACACGCTCCTCTCGCGTGCGCTCGACGGGGACGTCTTCGAGCCGTACGAGTCTCCGTCGCTCGAGAACGTCGATCCGGAGCTCCTCCTCGATCCAGACCATCGGGTCACTCCCATCGATCACGGCGAGGTCTGCCTCAACTACGACAAGGCGTGGTTCGCCGAACGCGGCATCGCACCGCCCCGCACGCTCGAGGAGGTGACGCTCGAGCGCTATCGCGATCTCCTCGTCGTCGAGAACCCCGCGACCTCGAGCCCGGGTCTCGCGTTCCTCCTCGCGACGATCGCGCGCTACGGCGATCTCTGGCAGGGCTACTGGCGCAAGCTGCGCGCGAACGGCGTCCTCGCGGTCGACGGCTGGGAGGAGGCGTACACGGTACGGTTCTCCGGCGCGGCCGGCAGCAGGGGCAACCGGCCGATCGTCGTCTCGTATTCGTCGAGCCCGGTCGCCGAGGTGATCTTCCGAAAGCCGCGGCCGGCGGCTGCTCCGACGGCCGTGATCGAGGATTCGTGCTTCCGCCAGATCGAGTTCGCCGGGGTACTTCGGGGAGCTCGCAACGAGGAGGGCGCTCGACAACTCGTCGACTTCATGCTCTCGAAGCGCTTCCAGGAGGAGATTCCACTCGCGATGTTCGTCTTCCCCGTCAACCGCGAGGCGAAGCTCCCGCGTGAGTTCGTGGAATACGCGGTCGTGCCGCAGCGGCCGCTCGAGCTCGCGCCCGACGAGATCGAAGCCAATCGCGACCGCTGGGTACGAGAGTGGACGGACATCGTCGTGCGCTAGAGGGGGTCAGACCCGTGGGGTCTGACCCCTCGAGGTCGTGGCGAACTGCGACGTACGCCGTTCCGCTCGCGTTTCTCGCACTCTTCTTCGCGTATCCCCTGCTGTCGATCCTGGAACGCGGCCTTCGAGCCGACGGCTCGGTCGCGTCTCCGCTCGATGTCCTCACGGACCCGCTGACGCGAGACGTCGTCTGGTTCACGTTTTGGCAGGCACTTGCGTCGACCGCACTGACGTTCGCGGTCGGACTTCCGGCGGCCTACGTCCTGGGGCGATTTGCGTTCCGCGGCCGCAGCCTCGTACGCGCGCTCGTCGTCGTCCCCTTCGTCCTGCCGACGGTCGTCGTGGCGCTCGCGTTCCTTGCCGTGCTGCCGGCCGGGCTCGAGCGAGGATGGATCGCGATCCTGATCGCGCACGCGTTCTTCAACGTGGCGGTGGTCGTACTCGTCGTCAGCACATTCTGGGCGAGTCTCGACCGGCGCATGTCCGAGGTGGCAGCGACCCTGGGAGCGGCGCCCGCGCGCAACTTCCGCGAGATCACCCTCCCGCTGCTCGCTCCCTCACTCGCCGCTGCGGGCTCGATCGTCTTCCTCTTCTCCTTCACGTCGTTCGGGATCGTGCTGATACTCGGCGGCCCGGCCTATTCGACGATCGAGGCCGAGATCTACAACCGGGCTGTCCGCATCTTCGACCTGCGCGCGGCCGCGATCCTCTCCGTCGTCCAGCTGATCTGCGTCGGTGTGGCGGTGTGGATCACGCTCAAGCTCGAAGCCGTCGCCGCCGTGGGCGCAGGCCCGCGCTCGGAACGCGACGTGTTGCGGAAACCGTGCACACCCCGGGAGAGGGGCCTCGTCGGCGGAAGCCTGGGTCTGCTCGCGTTGTTTCTCGGCGTACCGCTCGCGGTGCTCGTGGAGCGCTCCATTGCCGTCGGCGACGGATACGGCCTCGACGCGTACCGCGCCCTCGCCCGCCCCACCTCGGCACTCCTCGCCACACCGTGGGAGGCGGTCTGGAACTCGCTCCTGTACGCAGCCGCTGCGACGGTCATCGCGGTCGTTATCGGAGGTCTCGCCGCCTTTGCGGTCGCGAACAGCTCAGGGCAGCCACGCGCGCTCGACGTCCTGCTCATGCTCCCGCTCGGCGCCTCGGCCGTGATGCTCGGGTTCGGGTTCGTGATCGCGTTCGATCGAGCGCCCATCGACTTCCGCGCGGCGCCGTGGATCGTTCCGGTCGTCCAGGCGCTCGTGGCGCTTCCCTTCGTCGTCCGGATCGTGGCGCCCACACTCCGAGCGATCGACCAACGCCAGCGCGAGGCCGCCGCGATGCTCGGCGCCTCGCCCGGACGGGTGCGCCGCGAGATCGACCTGCCGATCGTCGGTCGGGCGCTGGCGGTGGCCGCCGGTTTCGCGTTCGCCATCTCGCTCGGAGAATTCGGCGCGACCGTCTTTCTGGCTCGCCCGGACACCCCGACGTTACCCGTCGCGATCTTTCGCTTCCTCGGACGGCCCGGGGAGATCAACGCTGCACAGGCGTACGCGCTCGCCGTCGTGCTCATGGCATTGACCGCGACCTCGATCTTCGCGGTCGGGCGTCTCCGCGTCAGGTGTGGCTGGGTCTGATGCTCCGCGCCGAGGATGTCACGGTCCGCTTCGGCGAGAGCGCCGCGCTCGCCGGAGTGACGCTCGAGGTCGCTCGCGACGAGGTCGTGGCCGTGCTCGGCGCCAGTGGGTCCGGCAAGAGCACGCTCCTACGGGTGATCGCCGGCCTCCAGAGACCCGATTCGGGGAGAGTGCTCCTCGACGATGAGGATCTCGCGCCGGTGCCGCCTCATCGCCGGGGGGTCGGGCTCGTCTTCCAGGAGCATGTGCTGTTTCACCACATGGACGTTGCGGGCAACGTCGCCTTCGGTCTACGCATGCATGGAGCCGCTGGGCAAGAGATCGATCGCCGGGTGCACGAGCTGCTCGAACTCGTCGGGCTCCACGGGCTCGAGAGACGCTCGGTCGCGACGCTCTCCGGTGGCGAGCAGCAGCGGGTCGCCCTCGCGCGAGCGCTCGCGCCGGAGCCGCGGGTGCTCCTCCTCGACGAGCCGCTCGGCTCGCTCGATCGCCCGCTTCGCGAGCGACTGCTGGAGGACCTCGAAGCGCTCTTCCGAGAGCTCCGCGTGACAGCGCTCTTCGTCACGCACGACCAGGCCGAGGCCTTCGCGCTCGGCGATCGCGTTGCGGTCATGCGCGAGGGCCAGGTGGTGCAGGTCGGCACTCCCGACGAGCTCTGGGCGCATCCCGCCGACACCGACGTCGCCCGCTTCCTGGGGCTCGCGAACGTACGCGACGACACCGTCATACGGCCCGAGGCCGTCACCGTGCGGCACATCGGAGCCGGCGACGCCGGCGACGGCGTCGTCGAGAGCCTCGTTCGACACGGCCCGACGGTTCGCCTGACTGTCCGGCTCGACGACGGGTCAGAGCTCGACGCCGCGGTCACGTCCCTCGAGCACCCGGCACCGGGCGAGCGCGTCTTCGTCGAGATCGATCCCGCAGGCATCGTTCGCGTGTGATCCGCCGCCGCCTTGTCGTCCACGGCTTCGTCCAGGGTGTGTTCTTTCGCGACTCGGTCAGGAGACACGCGCTGACGGCCGGCGTCACGGGGTGGGTGCGCAACAACCGCGACGGAACGGTTGAGGCCGTCTTCGAGGGAGAGGACGCCGCAGTCGAGCGGCTCGTCGGCTTCTGCCGCGACGGCCCTCGGGGAGCCCGCGTAGATCGTGTCGAGGTCGAGATCGAGGAACCCGAAGGGCTTCAGGCATTCCTGGTCCGTTAGGCGCTACTCGTCGTCCTCATCGTCGTCGTCCAAGGACTCGTCCTCCTCGTCCTCCTCGAGCTCCTCGGGATCGTCGAAGGCGTCCTCGAGATCCGTCTCGAGGCTCTCCTTCCCCTCGTCCCAGTCGTCCTCGGCCTCGTAGCCCTCGTCCTGCCATGGATCGCCCATGGCGCCCTCCTCGTTACCGCTCGCCGGCGCAGATTCGGTCGCCGGCCATGATCTGATCGAACACCGAGTTGAACTCGCCGTCGCGGCCCTGGTCCGCTTCCGTGAGCCCTGCGACCTCGGCCTGAACGACCGGGGTGACGCCGGGCCCGCCCACGGTGACGCGATGCCGCTCGCCCGCCGCTGCCGGCCGCATCTGCTGGCTGGGATAGCCGGCAAACGGCCGCTGGGGGACGAAGCTGTGGCAGAACGTCCCGGTGCCTCTGTGGGTGAGGATGCCCGACTCGCGCCTCCACCCGGCCCCATACGCGGAGTTGAGCGTGTCGATGTAGAGATTGCGGCCGTACCTGTCCTTCGGCACTCCCTTGGCAGTCGAGCCGTACCCGAACACCGGCTGGCCGAGGTAGCTGTAGCGGCCGAAGACGCCCTGCCAGCGGCCGTCGTACGTCCAGTTGGGATACAGCTCGAGCCGAGGAAGCTCGCCCGAGAAGTGCGCGACGTGGAACTCCCAGTTCGTGTGGTGGGGAAGCCACGGATCGAAGCCGAGGAGCGGCAGGCGCCGTTGCCACGCCTGCACCGTCCAGTACGTCCCGTCGGGCGCCTTGCACGCGGCGACGAGCATCGGTAGAGGCGGGCCGTCGTACGGCCGGCAGCGGTTCTTGAAGCTCCGCCAGTACTTCCCGTTGCGGTACTTGCCCCAACCGCCGGCGTAGTCCCAGCGGAACCGCACCTGGGGAACGTCAGCCGACGGCGCACGGGCGTTGATCGCGCCCCACGCGAGCACACGGCGGAGGCGTCCGTCCGCGCGGCGATAGGTGAGGAGCGCCTCGCCCTTCCCGTTGACCTTCAGTGAGAGAAGCGTCACGTTCGCGTCCTGCAGCGGCTCGCTGGCCGTTGCGGGCGCCACCGCCACGGCGGAAAGCAGGGCAACGAGGAGGACGAGCGCGACCCTCATCGTGCTCCAGATCGGCGTGCGCACGTGCGTTCCCGTCCCTCGAAGGTGGGGTCGGACCCGTGAGGCCTGACCCCGGTCACTCCCACTCGATTGTCGCCGGCGGCTTGGACGAAACGTCGTAGACGACGCGGTTCACGCCCGGGATCTCGTTGATGACACGGCTCGAGATCGCCTCCAGAACCTCGTACGGCAAGCGTGCCCAGTCGGCGGTCATCGCGTCCTCCGAGGTGACCGCGCGAATGACGACCGGGTACGCGTAGGTGCGCTCGTCACCCTGCACCCCGACCGAGCGGATCGCCGGGAGCACCGCGAAGCTCTGCCACAGCTCGCGGTAGAGGTCGGCGCGGCGGATCTCCTCGAGGAGGATCGCGTCCGCGCGCCGGAGGATCGCGAGGCGCTCCTCGGTCACCTCGCCGATGATCCGGATGGCGAGACCGGGCCCCGGGAACGGCTGCCGCCAAACCATCCGCTCAGGCATCCCGAGCTCGGCGCCGACACGGCGTACCTCGTCCTTGAACAGGAGCCGCAGCGGCTCGACGAGCTCCATGCGCATGTCCGCCGGCAGGCCTCCGACGTTGTGGTGGGACTTGATGAGCGCGGCGACGCCGTCGTCAGCGCCGCCCGACTCGATGACGTCCGAGTAGAGCGTCCCCTGGACGAGAAAGCGCACATCACCCAGCTTCCGGGCCTCCTCCTCGAAGACGCGGATGAACTCCTCGCCGACGATCTTGCGCTTCTCCTCCGGCTCGGAGATTCCGGAGAGTCGCGAGAGGAACCGTCTCTGCGCCTGGACGTGGACGAGCGGCACGCCGAAGTGGCCCGAGAAAGTCTCCACGACCTGCTCGGCCTCGTTCTCGCGCAGGAGCCCGTGGTCGACGAAGACGCACGTGAGCTGGTCGCCGACCGCCTTGTGCACGAGGAGCGCCGCGACCGCGGAGTCGACGCCGCCCGAGAGGGCGCAGAGAACACGCTCGCTGCCGACCGTCGCTCGAATCCGCTCCACCTGCTCCACGATGACGGCCGCGGGCGTCCATGTGGGAGGCGTACCGGCGACCTCGTAGAGGAAGTTCTTCAGGATCTCCTGACCGTGCGGCGTATGCACGACCTCAGGATGGAACTGCACGCCGTAGAGGCGCCGCGCCGTGTCCTCGAACGCCGCGATGGGCGTCGACTCGGAGCTGCCTGTCACGACGGCGCCGGCCGGGGCCGCGGTCACCGAGTCGCGATGGCTCATCCAGACGACTTGCTCGTCGGGGAGTCCGTCGAACAGGGCTCCCGGTGAAGCGTGGAGCTCTGCCTTGCCGAACTCGGACGCGCCAGTGCGCTCGACGGACCCGCCCAGGTCCCGCGCCATGAGCTGCATGCCGTAGCAGATGCCGAGCGTCGGGATGCCGAGCGAGAAGATCTCCATGTCGAGATCGGGTGCGCCCTCGGCATAGACGGAGGCCGGGCCGCCCGAGAGGATCAGCGCAGCCGGGTTGCGCTCAGCGACCTCCACCGCGGAGAGCCGATGGCCCACGAGCTCGGAGTAGACGCGAGCCTCGCGTACGCGCCGGGCGATGAGCTGGCTGTACTGCCCGCCGAGGTCGACGACGAGGACCGGGCGCTCCTCCGGCATGGCCTCGGGCGTCGGAAGAGGCACGACGTTGGAGCTCGCCATCTCAGCGCCTGTAGTTCGGGGCGTCCTTCGTGATCGTGACGCCGTGCGGATGGCTCTCCTGCAGGCCAGCCGGCGTGATGCGGGTGAACCGCGTCTTCGTCTTCATCTCGTCGATCGTCGCGGCACCGCAGTAGCCCATCGATTGCCGCAAGCCGCCGACGACCTGGTGGACGATCGGCGCGAGCGGGCCCTTGTACGGAACACGCCCCTCGATCCCCTCGGGAACGAGCTTGTCGACGTCCACGACGTCACCCTGGAAGTAGCGGTCCTTCGAGAACGAGCGCGCCTTCATCGCGCCGAGCGAGCCCATCCCGCGGTACTCCTTGAAGCGCTCGCCCTGCGCGACCATGACCTCGCCCGGCGCCTCGTCGGTGCCGGCGAGCATGGAGCCGAGCATCACGACATCGGCTCCGGCCGCGATCGCCTTCGCGATGTCGCCCGAGCTCCGGACGCCGCCGTCCGCGATCACCGGAACGCCTTGCCCGGCGAGCGCCTGGGCCGCGTCGTAAACGGCGGTCACCTGCGGGACACCGACTCCGGCGACCACTCGGGTGGTGCAAATGGACCCGGGACCCTGGCCGCACTTGACGGCGTCGGCTCCGGCGTCGACGAGCGCCAGAGCACCATCGCCGGTCGAGATGTTACCCGCGACGAGCTCGATGCCGTGCGCCGTCTTGATCTGGCGAACGACTTCGAGGACACCGTGCGAGTGCCCGTGGGCCGTGTCCACCACGAGGACGTCCACCTCGGCTTCGACGAGCGCTGCCGCTCGCTCGAGCGCATCCGTCCCGACCCCGACTGCCGCGCCGACGCGCAGCCGCCCCTGCTCGTCTTTCGTGGCGTCCGGGTACTTGATCTTCTTCGAGATGTCCTTGACGGTGATGAGCCCCTTGAGCCGTCCGTCCGCGTCGACGACCGGGAGCTTCTCGATCTTGTTGCGGTGGAGGATCGCCTCCGCCTCCTCGAGCGTCGTGCCGATCGGGGCAGTGACGAGGTTCCGGCTCGTCATCAACGCGGAGACGAGCTGCGACGTGTCCGTCTCGAAGCGGAGGTCCCGGTTCGTGAGAATGCCGACGAGGACGCCGTCGTCGTCGGTGATCGGGACACCCGAGATCCGGTATCGCTCCATCAGGTCGAGCGCCTCGGCGACCGAGTTTCCGGCCTGGAGCGTCACGGGCTCGACGATCATCCCGGACTCGGAGCGCTTCACCTTGTCCACCTCTGCGACCTGATCCTCGATCGAGAGGTTACGGTGGACGATCCCCAGCCCACCCGAACGCGCGAGCGCAATCGCGAGGCGAGCCTCGGTCACGGTGTCCATGGCGGCGGAGATCAGCGGGATGTTCAACGAGATCGACGGTGTAAGACGAGTGACCGTGGAGACGTCGTTGGGCAGCACGTGCGACTCCGCCGGCAGCAGCAGGACGTCGTCGAAGGTGAGGCCTTCTTTCCCGAACTTGCGCTCGAACGCGACGAGGCGCTCGATCTCCTCCTGCCGAAACTCGGTTTCCATCACGCGACGTTAGCAGCGCCCGGCGACGGCAATCAGGAGAGCGCGATGCCCAGCGCATCGAGTCTTTCGCGAGCGCGAGCCGCACCGGTCATGTCGCCCTTTGCATCGAGGAGCGACAGCGCCTCGCGCGCGAGGCGCACGGCCTCCGGATCGCGGCGGGCGCGGAGAAGCGATTCCGCGAGGAGCAGCCTCGTCTCCCCGCGATTAATGACGAAATCCGTCTCGTCGGCCAGCTCGACTGCCCGCCGGCACTGCCGCTCGGCCTCCTCGAACGCTCCGTGCTGGGCGTGCACGGCTCCCTCGAGAGCCTCGGCGTAGATGAAGTTGACGAGATCGTCCGCCGGAGACAGGTCGCGGACCGTCGTACAGAGCGTCGCAACCTCGTCGTATCGCCCCTGCAGATAAACGCACAGCGCGAGATCTGCCAGAGCCGTCGCGTGATACGGGCGCTCTCCGAGCCGCTCGAGTTCCTCGATGCCGGAGCGAGCAGCGTACTCCCACGCTGTGAGATCACCAGCGCACCGCTCGATCCACGCTGCGTGAGACGCCATTGCCGCGGCCGTCGTCACCAGCCCCGCCTGCCTGATCGTCTCGCGGCTCGTGTTCTGCAACTCGCGCGCGACTTCGAGATCGCCGGCCATCGCCAGTAGCCTCGCGAGCGACGCTGACGTCCGAGCTTCGGCCAGGATCCCACGAGCAGGCAGTGCCTTCAGCCGCTCGATTCCCTCGGAGACGGGCAGCGGCCCGAACACGTACGCGCCGCGAGTCCAGCCCTCGAGCTCCACCGCGAACGGGCTGTACATGCCCGTACGCGCAAAGTGGGCCAGCCCTTGCTCGCCCGCGGCGGCAGTCTCCTCGGCGCGACAACGAAACCAGTGCTCGAGTGCGACCGCCCACCAGTAGAAGCCCAGGCCCTCGTCATCGTTGGCCGCCACGAGTGCGGCGAGAGCCCAAGCCCTCCGCTCGGCTCGCTCGGCGGAACTGAGCGAGCCCTCCGCCACAGCGTCCATGCTGTCGTCGACGAGCATCGCCCTCGCCTTGAGGGCCGGGCTCTGCATCGAGAGCGCGTTCGCGAGGAGCGAGCGCGCCCCGGCGACGTCTCCCGACTCCCAGAGGATGTATGCGATGTTCGGGGTCAGCGCGTGTCGCCGCGGGTCGTCCTCGGCGAGGATCGCGCCGCCGCGGCGCAGAAGCTTGACCCCGGCGCCGAAGTCCCCTCGGTCGAGCGCCGCGCGCCCCCCGGCCACCAGGTGCTCGTGCACGCTCGTCGCCAGATCCGGCAGGCGCGGATCCTCCGGATCGAGCTCGGCCCGATAACGATGCGCCTGCTCGAGGTGATAGCCGAGGATCTCGTCGAGTTCGACGAGGTCGTGGCCGGCGAGCCAGTCGGCGAAACGCTCGTGCAGCTCCGCGCGCGTGGCCTTGGGCAGCGACTCGTAGGCGGCGTCGCGAATGAGTAGATGGCGGAAGCGGAATCCCTCGTCCTCAGGGAACGCCGGCTTCGTCGCGCGGATCAGCTCCTTGCGCACGAGGGTCGCGAGATGCGAGCCAATCGCGGGACGGACCGGATCGGGCGCGAGCACCGCGACCGCTCCTCGATGGAACACCTCGCCCTCCACCGACCCACGCTCCATGACGATGCGCACCTCACCGTCGAGCGAGTCGATCCGTGCCTGGAGTAGTGCCTGGATCGTCGGCGGAACGACGATCTCGGGTGTCCCTCCGTGCTCGCGCACCATCGCCAGCATCTCCTCGACGTAGAGCGGATTTCCCGCGGACGCAACGGTTATCCGATCACGAAGGCCTTCGTCGAGCGAGCTGTCTTGTGCGAGGTGCTCGATCAGCACGGCGCACTCGCCGTCCCGCAGCGGCTCGAGCAGAAGAGAGGTGGAGTTGAGCTTCCCGCCGCCCCAGCCCGGGCTCGCGTCGAGGAGCTCCATACGGGCGATGCAGAGAAGGAAGATGGGAGCGTCTCGGGAGAGGTCGGCGACGTGCTCGAGGAGGTCGAGGAAGACAGGCTCGGCCCACTGCAGGTCGTCGATGACGAGAACCTGCGGGCGATCGTCCGCACGCGCCTCGACCAAGCGGCGGAAAGCGAGCTGGGTCTCGGGCGGTGAGGTGCCGATGACGTCCTCGGGATCGACGCCGATCGCGAGAAGGATCTCGACGAGCGGCCAGTATGTGATGCCCTCGCCGTACGAGAGGCAGCGTCCGCGCAGGGCGTCGGCGGAGTCGCCGACGCGCTCGAGGAAGTCGGCGACGAGGCGCGACTTCCCGATCCCCGCGGGGCCGAGGAGCGTGAAGAGCCTGCACGTGCGATCGGCGACCGCGTCCTCGTAGTCGCGCCAGAGCCGCTGCCGCTCGCGCTCGCGGCCGACGAGGGGGGTCTCCGGGTGGCGGGCGAGGGATGGGGCGTCGCTGATCACCTCGAGCAACCGGAACGCCTCGACGGGATTCGACTTGCCCTTGAGCACGAGTGGCTCGACCGCCTCGACGCGGACGGCATCGCGGACGAGGAGCCGCGTCTCCGCTCCGATGTACGTCGCGCCCGCGGGCGCCGCCTGCTCGAGACGTGCCGCCACGTTTACCGCGTCGCCCGTGACGAGCGTCTCGCCCTCGCCGCCGACGACGACCTCGCCGGTGTTCACACCGACGCGAGCCTCGAGCCCGTGCTCGGCTATCGCACTTCGCATCTCGGCGGCAGCGCGGACCGCCCGCAATGCGTCGTCCTCGTGCGAGACGGGGATCCCGAAGACGGCCATGACCGCATCTCCCACGAATTTCTCGACCACTCCACCGTGGCGCTCGACGATCGCGCGCCCGTCCTCGAAGTAGCGCTGCATGCGTCCCCGCAGCGCTTCGGGATCCGTCGACTCGCCGAGCGCGGTCGAGCCGACGAGGTCGCAGAAGAGAACGGTCACGACCTTGCGTTGCTCGCGCGTGGGCTCGGCCGGCGCCAGCGCAGTGCCGCAGGCGCTACAGAAGCGCGCGTCGTCCGCGTTCTCGCGCCCGCAGCTGGGGCAGCCCGCCATGGCGCGGAGTCTACGAGCGAACCGGATGCAGCTCGGCGAGCTCGATTTCAGCGGCGAGCGTCGCCGCGAGCGAGGCGTTGAACCGCCCTGCGCCCACTTCACGGACGGAGGTTGCGCCGGCCGCCACCGCCAGGCGTAGTGCGTAATCCGGCGAGCGCTCCTCGACGATCGCGGCGAGGAACTGCGCCAACAACACGTCGCCCGAGCCGACACCCGACACCGGCTCCACGTGCGGCGCGAAAGCGCGCATGCGCCTGGTCTTCCGCCCGCTCCGCAGGAGCGCGAAGCACCCGTTCTCGAGCGTGATGAGGACGTTGCGAGCGCCCATCTCGGCGATTGCGTCGAGCGCCATGAGGAAGTCGTCGTCGTCCTCGAGCTCCTGCCCGACGAGCTGCTCCGCCTCACGCTGGTTCGGAGAGACGAGGTAGGGCCCCGCGTCGACACCGAGCCGTAGTGGCTCGCCTTCTGAGTCCAGCACGACACGCACGTCGCGCCGCGCGAGATCACGAATTGCGTCACCGTAGAACGACGTCGGCACCTTCCTGGGAAGCGAGCCGGCGAGGACGACGAAGTCCGCTCCCCGCCCGAGGTAGTGGAGCTTCTCCGTCAGTGTCTCGAGCTCGGCGGCCGTCACCTCGGGACCCCACTCGTTGATCTCGGTGTAGGTGCCCGAGGTGGGATCGACCACCGCGGTCGAGGTACGCGACTCCCTCCCGATGCGGACGAGGTCGTTGAGGATCGCCTCCGCGGTCAGCTCCTCGATGATGCGCGTTCCGGTTCGTCCGCCGGCGAGGCCGGTCGCGACGACGGGAACCTCGAGGTGCTTCAGCGCACGCGCAACGTTGATCCCCTTACCACCTGCGAGCGTGAGGACCTCGCTCGAGCGGTGGCGGTAGCCGATCTGGAAGACGGGCACGGTCAGCGTGCGGTCGAGCGCGGCGTTGACGGTGACGGTGACGATCACGTGACGAGGCCCCACAGGTTCGCGGCTGTCCGCGTCGCGTACCACCGCGCCTTCCCCAGGAGGCCGGGCTCGGCGACGGACCGGCCTGCCACGAGGTCGGAGGACGCTACGAGCCGGTTTCCGTCGTAGACCTCGACCCGGCCGAGACGCTGGCCCTTCCGCACCGGGAGCGCGACCGACGACGGGGCGACCACGCGCTCGACGAGCGGCGTTCCGACGCGCAGTGTTCTCACGATGGTGCGCGGCGCCACGAGCGCCACGGGGCCCTTGCCGTAGCCGGTCTCCGGCTCGGCATAGCCGCGCCCCGCGTCGATCGCGGCGATGCGCAGGTACTGCTCGAGCCCGTACGTAAGAAGCTCTCGAAGCGCCCCGTTGCGAGAGCTGCGGGTATCGCTTCCGAGCACAGCGCCGTAGACCGTTGCGCCACCGGCTCTTGCACCTGCCGCCTGCGACCAGCCCGCCTCCCGTGTGTGTCCGGTCTTTCCTCCGACAAGAGCAGGCCAGTTCACGAGCAGGTCGTCCGTCGTCGGGAAATCCTTGCCGCCGGGCAGCACGACCGTCGACCGGTCGAGCGCGTCGCGGATGAACGGAACCCCGAGCGCGTACCGCACGAGAACGGTGGCGTCGCGAGCGCTCGAGACGTGACCTCGGGCGTCGAGGCCGTGCGGATTCTCGAAGTGCGTGTCGACGAGTCCCAGCTCATCCCCCTTCGCATTCATAAGCGCTACGAACCGGTCTGTCGAGCCCTTTCCAACGTGGAGCGCAAGAGCCTCCGCAGCGTCGTTCGCGCTCGGAACGAGCATCGCACGCAGGAGCGCAGCGACGGTGAGCTCCTCTCCGGCTCTCAGATGGACGGTGGACTCTCCGACGCGGGCCGCGCGCGACCTCACGCGAACGACATCGGAGAGGCGCGCTCGCTCGAGGACGACGATCGCCGTCATCAGCTTCGTGATGCTCGCGATCGGTCGCGGCTGTCGCTCGTTGCTGCCGGCCAGGAACTCCCCGTCCTGCCCTTCGAGATACCAAGCCGCGGCGTCGACCACGACCGGGGGAGGCGAGGCCTGGACGGGGGCCGCGAGCGCGGCGGCGACGGCGACCGCGGCGGCGAGCAGTGCTCTGCGCATCAGCGGGCGGACACTGTACTCCACGCGCCAGGGGTCAGACCCGTGGGTCTGACCTCTACCCGCCTCACCAGCCCGCGGCCGCCCACACCTGTGTCGCGAGCCGTTCCGCCTCTGCGGCCGCGGCCGCGCGCCAGTCGACCTGGGTGTCGCGGTAGGCGTAGATGACGGATCGCGAGGCGCTGACGAGCGCGCTCGCAGGGCCGGCGGTGAACGCCCGCGCGACGTCAGCGGGGGTCGCCCCCTGCGCGCCCACACCCGGGAGGAGGATCGGCGACTGCGGGAGCAGGCGACGCGCTTCCGAGACGGCCCGCGGATGCGTCGCCCCAACGACGGCGCCGACGCTCGACAGCTCCTTCTCGCCGACGAGTGGCTCGCCCCACTCACGAACGAGCTCGGCGAGGTGGTGCCAGAGGGGGCGTCCGTCCGAAAGCGCGAGATCCTGGACGTCGGCGGCGCCCGCGTTGGACGTCCGAACGAGGAAGAACACACCGGAACCGTGCCTTCGGCAGGCGGCCAGAAACGGCTCGACCGAGTCGAGCCCGAGGTAGGGGCTTGCGGTCAGCGCATCGGCGAGCGGCGGATCGCCGTCCCGCGGTTCGAGAAACGCGGCCGAGTACGCGCGCGATGTGGAGCCGATGTCACAGCGCTTCGCGTCCAGCACGACGAGCAGACCCGCCGACCGCGAGTAGTCGCACACCTCCTCGAGCGCGCGAAAGCCATCGGCGCCGAGTGCCTCGAAGAACGCCGACTGGGGCTTCACGGCGATGACGTACGGTGCGACCGCATCGACGATCCCCTTGCAGAAACGAGCAACGGCCGACGCAGCAGCAGCGCGGCCGAGCACGGCCTCCCCGCGAAGCTCCATCGGCAGGAGATCGAGTCGCGGATCGAGCCCGACCGCAAGCTGGCTGCGCTTGCGCTCGACGGATTCGACCAGCCGGTCGGCGAAGTTGGCGGCGGCCTCCACGACGTGAAGGCTACGCCGCGAGGATCGCTCGGGCGTCGAGTGAGACGACACG
>DATAEF010000026.1:0-59509 GCA_036258155.1 Gaiellaceae bacterium
GGTGACGCCGCCCGCATTCGTGAGGATGTCGGGCAGGACCGGGATCCCGCGCTCCGCGAGGATCCCGTCGGCCTCGAGCGACGTCGGGCCGTTCGCGCCCTCGGCGATCATCCGAGCCTGAATGCGGGGCGCGTTCTCAGAGGTGATCTGATCCTCGCGCGCGGCAAGGACGAGGACGTCGCAATCCAGCTCGAGTAGCTCCTCGTTGGTTAGACGCACGCCCGCGTCGCAGTTCTCGAGCGATCCGTGCTGGCGCGCGTACTCCGTGAGCAGAGGTACGTCGAGACCATCCCTCGTATAGAGGCCGCCCGACACGTCCGAGACCGCCAGGACCGTGGCGCCGCGCGCGTACAGCTCCTGAGCGGCGATACCGCCGACGTTGCCGAAGCCCTGGACGACGCACCGCTGCTGATCGAGCGGCCAGGCCAATCGGTCACACGCGCGGCTGACGACCATGACGACGCCTGCGCCGGTCGCCTCGTGCCGGAAGACCGACCCGCCGATCGAGATCGGCTTTCCGGTGACAATCTCGGGCACTGCGTAGCCGCGCTGCATCGAGTACGTGTCCATCATCCACGCCATCGTCTGCTCGTTCGTCGCCATGTCCGGCGCCGGGATGTCCTCCTGTGGCCCGATGATCGGGAGCAGCTCGGAGGTGAACCGACGCGTCAGGCGCTCGAGCTCTCCGAGCGAGAATGTGCGCGGATCGCAGCGAACGCCGCCCTTCGCCCCGCCGTACGGCAGGCGGAGGAGGGCGCACTTCCAGGTCATCCACATCGCGAGCGCGGCGCACTCTCCGAGGGTCACCTCCGCGTCGTAGCGGATTCCGCCCTTCGTCGGGCCCATGATGCTGGAGTGCTGGACGCGGTAGCCGGGAAAGACGACCCGTCGGCCGTGGTCCATGCGAACGGGGATGCTGACGATGGTCGAGCGCTCGGGGTATCGGAGCCGCTCGGCGATGTCCTCGGGAATGTCCGCGACCGTGACCGCCTGATCGAACTGCGCGACCGCCATGCGGTAAAGCGGCGTATCCCACTCGAGCTGGGCATGGGCAAGCGCTTCCGGCGGGCTCGCCACGGCCGGCGGAGTGTATCCGGCGCATGGAACACATCGGCTGGCGCGGTCGTGCGACGCGAAAACCGCGGTCGCGCTCGAGGTTTCGCAAGTGCCGGGGGCGGGACTCGAACCCGCACGCCCCTTAGAGGGACACCCGCTTTTAAGGCGGGCGCGTCTCACCCGTTCCGCCACCCCGGCTAGACCAGTGTACGAGCCTGGTCCGAGGGCGAGCCGAGGGTCTTGTGGACCTGGGCCGCAGACCCTAGACTCGACCCGCCGTGCGCCTCGGGATGCCGCTACTCGCACTGTTCGCACTCGTTGTGCTCGGGGCCTGCGGCGGAAGCGACACCAAGGAGCCGCTGACGCTGTCGCAACGGGTCGTCCTGGAGGAGGACGCACCGGGCTCGAAGCCCGATCCCGTCGAGAAGGGGCAGCAGACAACCGACTTCGACGAGTTCATCGGCGCCCTCGGCGAGCTGGCTGTCGATCCGGACACCGAGACGATGACCGACGTCTTCCGGGAGGCCGGCTTCCAGGCGGCGATAGCCGACACTCGCTTCTACGGTGAGACGCACCGCATGACCTCGCCTCACATCTTCTCCTCCGTCATTCAGCTCCGGTCCGAAGACGGGGCGGCGAAGGCGCTCGAGTGGGCCCACGAAGACAGCCTGAAACCCTGCCCGAAGACGTGCGCCCAGAGAATCAGCGAGTTTGAGGTGGAGGGCATCCCGGATGCGCACGGCGTCCGACGGAGCGCAAGCGCGGAGGACATCGAGGCCATAGGACAGGAGGGCGATGTGCCCTTCGACTCGTACCAGGTGCTCTTCAGCGACGGTCCGTTCGTCTACACGGTCGACGTCCACGGCCCGCCCGGATCCGTCACCGAGGCGCAAGTCGAGGAGATGGCAACCGCCCTCCACAGCCGGGTCGAAGGGGCACCGCCACCGGGCGGATAACGCCGGCCACCTCCGCGTATTCGATCGAGCTCGAGGCTAGTTGTCGCCGGGGAGCATCGAGCCCGACGGGTAGCGCTCGGGGCCCTTGAACTGGAACGCCTCGAAGAACGCGGAGTAGGCGGCCTCGTCGAAGCCGGGGCACTTCGCCAGGTACCCCTTCGCGTCCTCGCCGCCATCGGAGACCCAGGCGCCGAGGGCGACCTTGTTTCCGAGCTTGGGATAGGGCGCTAACAGGGTTCCGTTCTTGTGATCGTCGTAGAACCCCCGGAGCTGGTCGACGACTGCGTCGGAGACCTCGTCGCCGTAGAAGATGTAGATGCCGCCGTGCTCGAGATTGTGGACGACGCGCGCGAGCTGGAGCGGCTCCTCGTACGCGCCCCAGACGACCGTCCCGAGCTGCCCGCTCGCATCGAAGCCGAAGTGGGGACCGTTCGTCGGTGGGACCGTGTTCCACTTGGCCGTGCCGTCCGCCGTCAGCGAGTGTCTTCCGGGCTGTGCCTTCACAGCCTGCAACGTGCAACCGGCAGCCTCGAGATCCGCACGCACCGCCGCCTCGTCAGGGACGCCTCCCCCACGACCGACGGCCGCGAAGAGAACGCCTGCGATGACGAGTGCCGCGAGCACACCGCCGAGTAGCAGCAGCTGCCGCATCCGTGCGGAGTCGTCGGAGCTGGTCGTGGCGCGCTGCTTCGGCGCCTTCACACGAGGCTTCTCGGCCATGCCGCGGGCGAATGTAGCAGCAGCATTCGTTGCGCCCGGGTTGTGTCAAGAGCTCCCAACGCAATGAACGGCCATGTCGCGATGCGGCCCTGGACGCCGCGATGCCGCGTCCTCGGTCGCGCCCAAATCGCTGCGGATATGGGCGCTCCCTGCGTCCTTGCCTCACGGCGTCCAACATCCGCCTCGCGACGGGCGATCATTGCGTTAGAAGCTCTAGCGCTGTCCGCCGGCCCGATTACCGTTCGTCGACCCATGATCATCATCGCTCTCATCACTGGCCTTCTCCTCGGCGCCGTGGGCGTCTATCTCGCCGTTCGTCCCGCCCTGGCCGAGCGCAGGCGGCGTACGGACGACGTGATCGCGCTCGAGCGGGCGCTCGCGGGAGCGGAGGCCGAGCTCGCCGCGGAGAAGTCCGTGTTGGACGATCGGCTCGAAGCGGCGATCAAGACGCTCTCGGCGGAGGCGCTCGACGTGTCGAGCGCGCGCTTCCTCGAGCTCGCCGACGCGCGGCTCTCCGGGTACGTCCGCCCGCTCAAGGACTCGCTCGAACGGATGGATCTACAGCTGCAGGGCGTCGAACGCATCCGTCAGGAGGCGTACGGCTCGCTCCGGGTTCAGGTGAGCGCGCTGTCGGAGCGCACGGGAAACCTCGCGAACGCGCTCCGCGCCCCTCACGTCCGCGGACGCTGGGGCGAGGTGCAGCTGCGCAACGTCGTCGAGCAAGCCGGGATGGTCGAGCACTGCGACTACGTCCGGCAGGCGACAGTCTCGGACGAGGAGCGCACTCTGCGGCCGGACCTCGTGGTACGCATCCCCGGCGGGAAGCACGTCGTCGTCGATGCGAAGGCGCCACTCGCGGCATACCTCGATGCGTTCGAGACGACGGACGACGACGAGCGCGCGAGGCACTTCGCGGACCACGCACGCCAGGTGCGAGACCACGTCACGAAGCTCGCGGCGAAGCAGTACTGGCGGCAGTTCGAGCCCTCACCGGACTTCGTCGTCATGTTCCTCCCGGACGAGTCGTACCTCCGGGCGGCGCACGAGCACGACCCTGCATTGGCGGAGGACGCGTGGCGCGCGAACGTCATCCTCGCCTCGCCGAGCACGCTCGTCGCCCTGCTGCGGACGGTCGCCGCGACCTGGCAACAGGAGACGGTCGCCGAGAGCGCGCGAGAGGTGCACGCACTGGGACGCGAGCTCTACGAGCGCATCGGCAAGGTCGGCGACCATCTCGCGAAGCTCGGCCGCAGCCTGAACGGCACCGTAGGCGCGTACAACGAGGCGGTCGGCTCACTCGAAACGCGCGTGCTCGTGACCGCACGAAAGCTCGAGGAGCACGGCATTAGCGGGGAGCTGGAGATGCCAGCTCTCGTGGATGGCACCGCGCGGCCGCTCACCGCACCGGAGCTCGTCGAGCGCGCGCCACTCGCGATCCTCGCGGGCGACGCCGATGCCGCGTAACGCGGCCATGGGAACAGAGGACTGCCTCTCGGCGTTGAACATCACGTGCCCCGCGAGCTGCGGGGCTAACGTACGAAAGAGGAGCAACGCGTGAACGACGTCCACGACGTGATCATCATCGGAGGCGGGCCGGCCGGGTACACGGCAGCCCTGTATACAGCTCGCGCCAACCTCAATCCGCTCGTCATCGAGGGGTTCAACTGGGGCGGGCAGCTGATGATGACGAGCGACGTCGAGAACTACCCGGGCTACGCCGACGGCGTCCTCGGACCGGCCATGATGTCGGACTTCCGCCGCCAAGCCGAACGCTTCGGCGCGGAGTTCTTGACCGACGACGTCACGAGTGTCGACTTCTCGGAGCGGCCGTTCCGCGTGCGGGTCGGGGGAGACGAGTATCGAGCAGACGCCGTCATCGTCGCGACCGGGGCGAGCGCGCGACAGCTCGGCCTGAGCTCCGAAGAGAAGCTTCAGGGTCGCGGCGTCTCGTACTGCGCGACGTGCGACGGCGCGTTCTTTCGCGACAAGGTCGTCGTGGTCGCGGGCGGCGGCGACTCCGCGATGGAGGAGGCGACCTTCCTGGCGCGCTTTGCGCGGAACGTCGTCATCGTGCATCGCAGGGACGAGTTCCGAGCGTCGCCGATCATGGTCGACCGGGCGCGAGCGAACGAGAAGATCGAGTTTGTCCTGAACGCGGTCGTCGAGGAGGTGCTCGGCGAGGCGAACGGTCAGGTCACGGGCGTCAGGCTTCGCGACACACTCACCGGTGAGCTGCGCGAGATCGATGCGGACGGACTCTTCGTCGCGATCGGGCACGATCCGACCACTGCCCTGTTCCTCGACTGGCTCGACCACGACGAGCAGGGCTACCTCGTAACCGACCCTCGATCCACGCGAACGAACATCGAAGGGGTTTTTGCCGCCGGCGACGTGCAGGACCACACCTACCGCCAGGCCGTGACCGCCGCCGGCTCCGGGACGATGGCCGCACTCGACGCACAGCGCTGGCTCGAAGAGCAACGTCACCGGCCGGAAGTCGCGGCGGCTTCCGCCTGAACGACTCCTCGGACTCCGACCGCCCCCGTCGTTACCCTCGCGCAGTGTGAGCGTACGCTGGCTGGACCTCGTCGATCCCACCAGGGACGAGCTGCTCTCAACGCTTCCGGTGCCGGTCGATCCCGAGGTGATCGAAGCGCTCGCCGAGCGCTCCGGAGAGGGTCGGGAGGCCCGGCCGCTCCTCGAAGGTCACGGCGCATACGTCTTCGGCGTGCTCCTGGGCGCGCGTCCGGTTCCGCACGAGGACCGAATCGCGTACCTGGAGATCGACCTGATCGCGACGCCAAGCGTCCTCGTGACGGTGAGGAAGACGTCTCGGGACGGCGCGGCACCGTTCGACGTGTCGGCGCTCCACCCGGCAGCCGAGCAAGCCGCATCCGCCGGAATACTCCTCCACAGGCTGGTCGACGAGATCGCCGACAGCTTCGTCGCGTCGAACGACGCAGCGTACGCCGAGATCGAGGAGCTCGAAGACGCGCTGGACACGTGGCCTCCGAGCCGCGTCAGAATGCGAATCTCGGACCTCCGCCACGAGCTTCTGCACGGCAGACGCACGGTCTCGGCAACTCGCGCCGCGATCCGACGCGTGCTCGACGGGCGGATCGAGGTGGGCGAGCATGCGCTCTTCCCGCCCGCGGTCGAACGACTCTTCGCGGAGACGTACGACACGCTCGTGCGTGTCACCGAGGAGCTGGACATCGCGCGCGAGCTCCTCGCGGGAGTCCGCGACCACCATCAGTCGAAAGTCACCGAGGGTCAGGGGGATGTGGCGAAGAAGCTGACGATCATCGCGTCGCTCGTGCTCGTTCCGACCCTGATCGTCGGCTATTACGGCCAGAACTTCGAGTCTGCCTTCGACGAGGCCTACTGGTCGGTCGGCGCCTCCACCGGTCTCATCGTCGTCACAACACTCGTTCAGCTCGCCATCTACCGGTGGCGACGCTGGATCTGAGCCGCGATGCAGGGCAGAGATCCTCGAGCACACAATCCCCGCAGCGAGGCCGCCTCGCGTCGCAGACGCGGCGTCCGTGCCAGATGAGGAGATGCGGGAAGCGGGCCCAGTCGGCCCGAGGGACGACGCGCTGCAGGTCCCGCTCGATCTTCACCGGATCGTCCTGCCGCGTCAGCCCGAGTCGCTGCGAGAGCCTGCGCACGTGCGTATCGACGACGATCCCTTGCGCGCTCCCCAGTTCGGCGGCGACGACGTTGGCGGTCTTGCGCGCGACGCCGGGCAGCTTGACGAGATCCTCGAGTCGGGTCGGGACGCGCCCGTCGAACTCCTCGACGAGCATGCGCATCGTCCCCCTGATCGCCTTCGTCTTCTGGCGGAAGAAGCCCGTCGCGTAGATGTCGCGCTCGAGCTCCTCCGCAGGGACGGCCAGGTAGTCCTCCGGCGTCCGGTACTTCTGGAAGAGGACGGGCGTGACGCGGTTGACGTTCACGTCGGTGGTCTGCGCGGAGAGCATCACCGACACGAGGAGCTCGAGGTCCGAGCGGAACCGGAGGGCGATTCTCGCGTCGGCGTGCTCGGATGCGAGGCGATCGACGATCGGACGGATCCGCTCGCGCCGCCTACCGAGGCCGCGCCTTCGAGCCTCCGTGACGTAGCTACGTGGCACGGAGCTTCTCGAACTCCGCCGCCGCGAACTCGGGAGCGAGCGGGTCGACCAAGAGCTCGAGTCGTTCCTCCTGCACCGGCGCACCGAGAGCGCGAATTGCGTCAATCGCCTTCTCGACGTCGTACTCGGTGTGCCGGAACTCGACGTCGGGCCCGAGTAGCCCCCAGAACGCGCCGCGGCGGCCTTCGTACGGCATACCGACGCTCCCGGGGTTCACGAGGCGCAGCCCGTTCGACAGCTTCCGCTCGTACTGCATGTGCGTGTGGCCGCAGACGAGAACGTCGGCCTCAACGGGACCGAGTGTCGCGATCACCTCTTCATCGGGTGTGAGCTGCGTGTAGATGGGCTCGTCCGAGACCGGCGTCGAGTGGCACACGAGCACCGTCCCGAGACCGTCTACCTCGAGCCCGAGAGTGAGCGGCCATCCAGCGACCGTGGCGAGGCGGTCGGCACCGAGGCGCTCCTCGTTCCATGCTCCTTGATCGGGGTCGAAGCCCTTGACCTCGTCGAGCCGGTCGGCATTACCGCGGACGATCCGTGCGCCGACCGCCTCGAGGCGATCGAAGACCTCGGCAGGCCAGGGCCCGCTGACGCTGTCGCCGGCGACCACGATCGCGTCGACGCCTTCCCGCTCGACGTCCGCGAGCACGGCTTCGAGGGCGGCGAGATTGCCGTGGATGTCGCTGAGCGCCGCGACCCGCATGTCAGGAACCTACGTGGGCGACGGGAAGTCGAGGACCGGCACAGAGAAGGTCGAGCGCCGGACAGTCGGCGCAGACGAACTCGCCGGGAGTCGGCTCGAACTCTCCTTCGCGGATTCGGGCGATGGCAGCGGAGAGCTCGGCTTCGAGCCCCGGAGTGTCGTCCGCCGTGAATGTCGCCGAAACGACGTCCTCCGGCCGCTCGAGGAACTGGTAGACGACCTCGGCTTCGTTCGCGCCGTCGCGAAGACAGGCGAGTGCGTACACGAGTCGCTGTACGCGGTACTCGTCGTCGACGACCGCCGCCGGGTCCGCACCCTCGAGCGCGTTCGACTTGTAGTCGACGACGACGGCCCTGTCGCCGTCGCGCCAGAGGACATCGAGGCGCCCATGCAGCAGGACGCCGTCCTGCTCGAACGCGAACGGACGCTCGGGGCGAGCACCTGGAAGGGTTGCGATGCGGCGGGCAAGCTCCGACGCGCAATACGCGTCGACGAGGCCGGAGATCCGGTCGAGCTCTGCATCCGTCGCAGCCGGATACCACTCGCGTACCGTGGTCTCGAGCTGGCGCCGCGGCGGGGAACTGGGATCGTCGAGCGGGACGAGCTCCAGCAGCCGATGGACGGCATCTCCGATCTCCGTCGCTGCGAGTCGCTTCTCTTGCTCGCCCGCGGTACCTCCACCGGCTCGAGGCGGAAGTCCGAGAACACGTTCGGCGAAGTACCGGTACGAACAGCGCTCGTACAGAGCAAGCGCGCTGTAGGAGAGACGCCGCACATCGTGGAGCAGCGGCGCCGAGACTTCCGCCAACGCGGGGAGCTCGACGCCGATGTGCGCGGTGCCTGATGGGAGCTCCTCGAAGAGTGCCAGCTGGCCGAGCTCTGGTATCTCGTCCGCCAAGGGCTGGTCGGGGGACACGTAGCGATCGACGGTGAGCAGGAAGCGCGCCTCCCCACGCTCGAGCTCGGTCGGCTCGTCCGCATCGGCTCCGACGACCTCGTGAGCGGCGATGCGATCGAGCACCCAGCCGATCGGCGTCTCCCGATCGGCCGCACGCTCCGGATCGATGGCACCGGAGATGATCAAGCGGTCGATCGCCCTCGTCATCGCCACGTAGTAGAGGCGAAGCCGCTCGGCACTCTCTTGCTCGCGCCCTGCATCGAGAATCTCCTCGAAGCCGAATACCGGCCGACGCTCACCGCGAGTCGGATGAACCATCCGAAAGCCGAAGCGGCCGTCCGAGAGAGCCACGATCTCGTCGGCGCCTCGAGGCCCGCCGACGTCCCGGCCGGCGTCGGCGACGATCACGACCTTGAACTCGAGTCCCTTGGCGCCATGGATCGTGAGGAGCCGAACGGCGCCTGCACCCTCCTCCTCCGCAACCGCCTCGAGCTCCTTCGCCCCGAGCGCCTCCTGCTCGGAGACGAACCTGACGAACCCTTCGACGTCTGCTCCGCGAACCGCCTGGTAGTCGCGCGCGAGGCGACCGAGCTTCAGCAGGTTCGCGTACCGGCGGGAGCCGTCCCACCGCGCGAGAACGGCGAGGTCGTAGTCGTGATCGGCCAGGATCCGCTCGCAGAGCGCCTCCAGCCCGATGCGCTGCGACGCCCGCGCCAGCCGCTCGTAGCGCTGGAGAAACGCGCGGAGAAGCCGCTCGTCGTCGGCTGAGACATGCTCCGGCGCTCCCCGTTCGAGCGCAGTGAACAGGGGCCGGCGCGGAGCGTTCCGCCGCAGCAGCACGAGCGCATCGTTCGAGACGCCCACGAACGGCGACGCGAGAACCGTCGTGAGAGCGACGTCGTCGTAGCGGTTCTGAATGAGGCGCAGGTAGGCGAGGAGATCCGCGACCTGTTGCTGGCCGAAGTAGCCCCGGCCCGTGGCCCGATACGTTGGGAGACCCTCCTGTCGTAGGGCTTCCTCGTAGCGCTCGGCGTCGGTCCCGGCTGCGAAGAGCACGACGATCTCACCTGCTGTCGCCTCGCCGGTGTCGACGAGATCGCGCACGCGCGCCGCTATTGCACGAGCCTCTCCCGTCCGCCAGTGCTCCTCGGTGCCGCGGTAGCTTGCCTTGTCGGTGACGAGGAGCTCGACAGGGTGTCCGAACACCGGGTCGGCGAACTCCGCCGAGGCCGCAAGAGGTTGGTACTCGTCGCCGAACGCATCGCCGAAGAGGAAGTTCACCGCCGCGAGCACCTGCGGACGTGAGCGGTAGTTGCTCCGCAGGGCGAGGAGGTTGGACGCCTCCGCCCGCCGGTCGCGGAAGACGTCGACATCTGCGTGCCGGAATCCGTAGATGGACTGGAACTCGTCCCCGACCGTGAAGACGTCCGTCAGCTCGGGGTTGGCGAGGAGGTCGATGAGCTCGCATTGCAACCGGTTGGTGTCCTGGAACTCGTCGACCATCACGAGCCGGAAACGCATCTGCATGTCCTCGCGAATGTCAGTTCGATCGCGCAGGAGGTCGCGCGCGGCGAGCTGGAGATCCTCGAAGTCGATCGCGGACTCCCGACGTTTCGCGGTCTCGTACTCCTCGGCAAAGCGCTCGAGGAGCTCCTGCAGCAGATCGCGATCGTGCGCGGCCAGCTCCTCGAGGCCGGAACGCTCCGCAGCCTTGCGCGACTGCTCGAAGGAAGCCGCCCTTGCTCCCCTGCACTGGAATGCCGACAGATCGACGAGTCGTTCAGGCGGCGAGCCCTCCGTCACGACTCGGAGCGCCTCGCTCGCGTTTCGCCGTTGGGTAGCGGTCGCCGACTCGTCAGCGGCGAGCGCAGCCGCTTCCGAGCGCAACCGCTCGACCGCGTCCGCAAGTCCGGGGCGCTCGCCGAGCTCGAGCAGGAGCTCGCGCCCCGCGGAACGCAGCGTCTCGTAGACGCCCGTGAGCATGCGGCGCAGACCGTTTGCTCTGTACGTGGCAAGCAGTCGCAGGCGCTCCGGATCGCCGCTCGAGCAGAAGCTCTCGAGAGCTCGCTCGAAGGCCTCGCCGCGCAGGACGGCAGCTCCGGAGTCCTCGAGCTCGCGAAAGCGCGGGTCCAGGCCGACCGCGAACGGATACGTCCTCAGCAACCGGCTGCAGAAGCCGTGGATGGTCGAGATCCAGGCCCCGTCGAGATCTCGCGCGAGATCGGGCCGACCCCGCGTCCGGAGCGCAGAACGGATGCGGCTTCGAAGCTCGCCGGCTGCCTTCCGCGTGTACGTGATCACGAGGATCGACTCGACGTCGATCCCCCGATCGCAAACCGCGCGGACGTATCGCTCGACGAGAACCGACGTTTTCCCCGTGCCCGCGCCCGCCGAGACGAATACGGAGCCCGTCGCCTCGACCGCTTGGAGCTGCTCGTCGTTCAACGGGGTGGAGATCTCCACGACGGTCATGCGCGGCCCACGCGACACATCGGCCAGAGGTCGCACCAGGCCGGACACCCGTCGCCTTTCGGGTCGTGCTGCACGTCGCCTGCGCGGATGCGCAACGCGTTCGAAGCCGCCCGCTCGCGGGCCGACTCGACCTGCGCCCAGAATGCGTCTTCGTCGAGATAGTCGTCCCGTGCGAAACCCGGGAGATCCTCGCGCGCGCTCTCCCTGAGCATCCCACGCGTGACACGGCGGCCGGCGAGCGCCCGGTAGACGCCTCCGAGCGGCTCGAGACCGACGAGATCGCGAAGCGCGAGGACGTAGAGCGGGATCTGCAGTCGAAGCTCGCGGTCGATGTCGCGGGCGGAATGAGCGCCCTTCCCCGACTTGTAGTCCTGCACGATCCCGCGGGCGCTCAAGGGATCGATGTCGATCCGGTCGATCTTCCCCGAGAGCCACAGGCCGTCGCCGAGCTCGAGTCCGCGCTGAAGCTCGGGCGCCGAACGGTCGGAGCCGAACGAGACCTCGAGCTTCCGGGGAACGAAGCCCACCCCGGATGCCGCCTCGTCGCGGACGAACCCTTCTAGATCGGCGAGCAGTGTATGCCGGAGCTCCGCGTTCTGCAGCTCCGTCAGGTCAAGGCGCACTCCCGACTCGAGCGCATCGTCCAGACAGCGACGGACGAGCTGCAGCGCCGCGTCGACATTCTCGGGAGTCACTCGTTCGGCGTCGAGCTCGCGCGGAAGCATTGCGTAGAAGCGGTTCAGCGCGGTGTGCGCGACCTGGCCGCGCAGCATCGGGTCCGGCTCGGCATCGATCCGCTTCGGGTCGACCACGCGCTCGACGAGCCAGGCCGACGAGCAGTCGGCGAACCGCTCGAGCTCCGTGGCGGAGAACATCGTTCGCGCGGACATGGTCTCGAGAACCGCCGGGTTGCGAAGCACCGTCGAGCGCTCGAACGCCTGGCGCGCTCGCTCGAGACGGCGAGACCAGCCGTTCGCCTCGGCAAGCGACGTCGCGCCATCGGAATCGTCGACGGAGAGGCGCGCGACCGCTCGTAGCCGCTCGCGCTCGCTCGGTGCCGACTCGATCCCCCACGTGAGTGCCGAGAGCGGACGGCGGCGGGTCGCACGCGCGATCTCACTCTCGTCGAAGAGCGCCCTCAAGTCGTCCCAGAAGGGGCTTGGCTCACGAGGCACGCCCTCGTCGCTTGCGCTTTCCCGAACGAGCACGAGTCGTCGCGTTGCCCGTGTGCACGCCGTATAGAAGAGGTAGCGGTCGCGGGCCACGGCATCGGTTCGCTCGAGCCTCGCACCCAGCTCGCGTCTCAGGTCGTCGTCGAGAAGCGGCGACGGCCGCGCGCGCCGGGGAAAGGCCCCCTCCTCGAGGCCGAGGAGGAACGCCACCTCGAAAGCTCGTGTGCGCGCTCGCTCGTAGTCGATCACCGCGACGCGTCCCTTCTCGCCACTTGAAGGAGGCCGTACGTTCGTGCGTTCGAGTCCAATGACGACGTCCTCGTTCGAGAGCGGCTGTCCATCCAGCTCTGCGAAGGCGGCGAGCTCGGCCAGTGTCCTCTCCGCGGCCCGATACGCCCTCGCGTCGACGCGCGCATCGTCAGACGTGGGCGGAGAGGTGACGCCCCACGCGTTCCGCATCATCGTTCCGAGCAACGCGCTCGCGCCGGCGACGGGATCGTCCTCCGCCTGGAGCTCGACGAGCGCCGGCACCGGAGCTCCACGTAGACGGTCGGCCTCCTCCTGGACGCGGGTCGGCTCGCTGACCGCGCGACCGCGTAGCCGCCCCTCGACGAAGTCGACCGAACGACGCTCGAGCCCGGAGAACGGCGAGCGTAGGAAGGCGAAGAGCTCGCCACGACCGCCGTCGAGCCAGCTGAAGCGCAGCAGCGCGAGGAGGGCTCCACCGAGCGGGGTATCACTCAGCCGCTGGGAATGCTCGGTCGCATACGGGATACCAAGCTGCTCGAAAGCCGTTCCGAGCGGCGCGCGCCACCGCTCGGGTGAGTCGCAGACGACGCCGATCCGATCGGGCGGGGTCTCGGCTCTGAGGAGGGCGACGAGCTCGCTCGCGATCAGCTCGGCTGTCCCTCGGGCCCCGGCGCCTTCGAGAAACCGGAGTGATCCGTCGAGGGCCGGGCCGATACGAGGGCTGTCCGCAAAGAGCTCCCGCTCGACGTGGTGCAACGGAGCCGGCGTGGGCCTCGTAGACGACGGAGGAAGTTCCTCGATCTTCCCGGCAGCCAGCCCGGCGAGGTCCTGGACCGTGCGCTCGAGGGCGCCGAACGCCGCTCTGCCCGGCTCGTACGGGATGGAAACCGTGACCTCGGTTCGACCGGCCAGCACCTCGAGAAGCGCCCACTCGGCCGCGGTCAGATCCTCGAAGCCGTATGCGAAGACCGGTTGCCCGCTCCAGGAGTCGAGGTCGCTCCGAAGGCGCTCGACGGCTGTTCGCCGGATGACGTGCCGGTCCCGGAGCCCCAGTCGGTCGAGCTCCGACCGGTATGCGTGCACGAGCCGGGCGAGGTCCCCGTCGAGACGACTCGGATCGAGGAGAGCCGAGTCGAGCTCGCCGAGCGCGGCGAGCAGCGTCTCGGCGAAGCCCCGTGTGGACGCGGACGAGCCGAGGCCCGTGAGCTCACTCGCGGCGATCGCGCGCCGCACCGCGAGCGTGCGCTGGATCTCGGACGCGATCCCCGATCGTCCGGCTTCACCGGCGACGACCTCGAACAGGTCGTCGAACGTGCCGATGCGCCCCGCGAGAAGCGCCGGCCGCCGCCGGATCAGATCGTGCTCGACTCGCTCGATGTCGAAGCGATTGGGTACGACGAGCCATGGATCTCGATCGAACACGTCGAGATAGCGCTCGAGGAGCAGCGCGACCTTGCCGGCGTGCGCCGGCCCGACGACGAGCGCGAGGCCCATTTCGTCATCGTAGTCTCGGCCTTGGACGCCCTTTCGTACGCGATCGGGCGAGTCTGCGCAAAGTGCGCGGAACTTGGAACCGGGCCAGGCCCCACGGGTCTGAACCCGTCGTCAGGCGGCCGCCTTGGGCCGGCGACCCCGACGAGCCACCGACTGGCCCGGCATTTCCGCGGCGCAGCTGTCGCAGAGATCGGCTTGCTTCGAACCGCGGCGGGCGTCCGTGTAATTGAGCCGCATCACGGCGCCTCTGCCCTCGGCCACTTCGCTCGAGCACTTGTCACACACGAGGATCGTCTTTCTCGCCATGTTTCTCTCCTGTGTTCGCTTTCCGGAAGTGAGAAGCCTAGAAAAACGACGCTGGAAATACAACCGTAAAGCGTCGCTGCGTTTTTCTCCCGAAGATCGGCCGCAGTAGGATCACGACGTGCAGACGATCGTCGTTCTCGAAGGCGACCAGACCGGGCAGGAACTTCTCGAGGAGGCGCTGCGGGTGCTCTCCTCCGACGTGATCGGCGTCGAGCTCGGCTTCCCGCGCTTCGACCTCTCGCTCGAGAACAGGCGCGCGACCGAGAATCGGGTCGTCTACGACGCTGCCGCTGCAATCCGGGAGCATGGTTACGGACTCAAGGCGGCGACGATCACGCCCGAGTCGGCAGGCGATGTCGGCTCTCCCAACCGCATCCTGCGTGAGGAGATCGGCGGCAAGGTGATCGTGAGGACAGGCCGCCGGATCCCGGGCGTCGTCCCCCTGGGGGGTGTACACGCGCCGATCTCGGTCGTCCGGATGGCGGTCGGTGACGCCTACGGCGCGACAGAATGGCGCGAAGGCACAGGCGACGACGAGGTCGCGCTGCGCACGGAGCGCATCGAGCGCCGGATCTGCCACGCCGTCGCCGAGTTCTCCTTCCGGCAGGCCGAGCGCATGGGCGCGAAGGTCTTCGGAGGGCCGAAGTACACCGTGAGCCCGATCTACGAGGGGATGCTCAAAGAGGAGATGGACGAAGCGGCTGCTCGCCATCCCGACGTGCCGTACGAGCCGCAGCTCATCGACGCGACGTTCGCGCTTCTGATCTCGTCGAGCGGCGCTCCGATGGTGATCCCGGCACTCAATCGGGACGGCGACATCCTCTCCGACCTGGTGCTCCCCCTCTTCGGCTCGATCGCCGGGTCGGAATCGCTGCTCGTCGCGTTCGGCGACGATTACGTGCCAAGCGCGCTGATGGCCGAGGCCGCCCACGGAACGGCACCCGCGCTGCAGGGCAAGGACGTCGCGAACCCGATGGCGATGATCCTCGCAGGCGCGGTGCTCCTTTCGCATGCGGACCAGGCGAGGTGCCAGACGGCCGGACGTGCGATCCGGGAGGCCTGCCTCGAGGCCGTTGCCGAGGGAGTTCGCACGGCCGACCTCGGCGGCCACCACGGGACGCGTGCGTTCACGGACGAGGTCATCCGACGCACCACGACGAAGCTCGAGGTCTGGGCATCGCTCTAGATGCTCGCGGTTCAGTCCGCGGCGGTCCTGTCCCCGACATAGAGTTTCCCACGGCCATGCGAGTCGCAGTTCCGAGGGAGACCGCTCCCGGCGAGCGTCGCGTGGCGCTCGTTCCCGAGACCGTCTCCAAGCTCCGGGCCGTGGGATTCGAGGTAGCCGTCGAAAGCGACGCGGGGGCAAGTGCGGGATTCCCCGACAACGAGTACGCCGATGCGGGTGCCGACGTCGGTGACACAGTCGCCTCTGGCGCCGACTGTGTCACACGCGTCGCGCGACCGTCGGCCGAGGATGTCGCAATCATGCGGCCGGGCACCGTCCTCATCGGCTTCCTCGACCCACTCACCGACACGGACGGGATCGCCCGGCTTCGTGAACAGGAGATCGTTGCATTCGCTATGGAGTCGATTCCACGCATCACGCGCGCCCAGGCCATGGACGCACTCTCGTCGCAGGCGACGGTCGCGGGCTACAAGGCGGTGCTGCTCGCGGCCGACCGTGTGCCGAGGCTCTTTCCGATGCTGATGACGGCGGCGGGAACCATCGCTCCGGTGCGCGCGCTCGTGATCGGGGCAGGTGTCGCCGGGCTCCAGGCGATCGCAACGGCACGACGGCTAGGGGCCGTCGTCTCCGCGTTCGACGTCCGGCCGGCGGTCAAGGAGCAGGTCGAGAGCCTCGGCGCGGCCTTCCTCGACCTCGGTGTCCGAACGCAGGAGACCGCGGGTGGCTACGCGAGCGAGCTCACGCCCGAGCAGCAGGCGCAGCAACAAGCCGCGCTGCAAGAGCGAATCCCGGACTTCGACGTCGTGATCACGACCGCGGCCGTTCCCGGGCGTCCGGCGCCCAAGCTGATCTCGACGAGCGCGGTCGAGGGCATGCGCCCCGGGTCCGTGATCGTCGACCTCGCAGCCGAGACGGGTGGAAACTGCGAGCTCACCGTTCCCGGGGAGGTCGTCGAGCACGGCGCGACGACGGTGATCGGGACGACGAACCTGCCCTCGCTCATGGCGTTCCACTCGAGCCAGCTCTACTCGCGCAACGTCGGCGCGCTCCTGCTGCACCTCGCGCCGAACGGCGAGCTCGTCCTCGACTGGGACGACGAGATCACCGCCGGCGCGTGCGTCACGAGAGCGGAGAGCGCCGGATGACGGATCTGCCGCTCGTCATCGAGCTGACGATTCTCGTACTGGCGGCGTTTCTCGGCTTCGAGGTCATCTCGAAGGTCCCGACGATGCTCCATACCCCGCTGATGTCGGGCGCCAACTTCATCCACGGCATCGTCATCGTCGGCGCGATCATCGTCCTCGGCACGGCCGACGACACCTTCACGAAAGCCGTCGGCTTCATCGCGATGGTCCTGGCGACGGCGAACGTGGTCGGCGGCTGGTTCGTCACCGATCGCATGCTCGGCATGTTCAAGCGCCGGCCCGAGCCCAAGCAGGAGAAGCGCGAGTGATCTCCGATCCCGACGTCGTCGGCCTCCTCTACCTCGTCACGATCGTCTGCTTCGTGGTCGCGCTGCGCTTTCTCTCGTCCCCGAAGCACGCACGGAAGGGGAACTGGGTCGGAGGCGCGGGAATGCTCGTCGCCATCGGCACGACCCTCCTCCTCGACGACATCGGCAACTGGGCGCTGATCGCCACAGGAGGCGTGATCGGAACCGTCGTCGGAATCGTCGGGGCACGCAACGTTCGTATGACCGCGATGCCTCAGATGGTCGCGATCTTCAACGGAGTCGGCGGGGGGGCAGCAGCGCTCGTCGCGCTCGCCGAGTGGCATAACGCGGCAGGTCCTGCGTGGGACGAGACCACCTCGATCGTGCTGTCGGCGCTGATCGGCTCGATCTCGTTCGCAGGGTCGGTCGTCGCCTTCGCCAAGTTGCAGGAGCTCCTGAGCGGACGACCGATCGTCTTTCCGGCGCAGAACGTCGTGAACGTGCTCGTTCTGGTGGGCGCGGCCGGACTCGGGATCGCCGCGATCGCGGGTGCCGACGCCCAATGGGTGCTGTGGGCGGTGGTCGCCCTCGCTCTCGTCTTCGGCGTGATGTTCGTCCTCCCGATCGGAGGCGCGGATATGCCGGTCGTGATCTCGCTCCTGAATGCGTTCACCGGGCTCGCCGCCTCGGCGACAGGATTCGTGCTCGACTCGACGGTGCTCATCGTGTCGGGGATGCTCGTCGGCGCGGCGGGAACGCTGCTGACCCTCCTGATGGCGAAGGCCATGAACCGCTCGGTCGCGAACGTCCTGTTCGGTGCGTTCGGCCGGGTGCAGGCCGGAGCCGGCACGGCGCGCTCCGACGATGGACGCACCGTTCGGGCGACGACCCCCGAAGACGTCGCCGTACAGCTCTCGTTCGCCCGCAAAGTCATCGTCGTCCCGGGCTACGGTATGGCGGTCGCACAGGCGCAGCACGACGTTCGGCAGCTCGCGGACATCCTCGAGAGTCGCGGCGTGGACGTGAGGTACGCGATCCACCCGGTTGCCGGACGCATGCCGGGACACATGAACGTCCTGCTCGCGGAGGCCAACGTCCCATACACCCAGCTCGCGGAGATGGACGAGATCAATCCCGACTTTCCACAGACCGACGTCGCGCTCGTAATCGGCGCCAACGACGTCACGAACCCGGCGGCGCGCAGCGACCCGGCGAGCCCGATCTACGGGATGCCCATCCTGGACGTCGACAAGGCGTCGAGCATCGTCGTCCTCAAGCGCTCGATGAACCCCGGATTCGCGGGAATCGACAACGAGCTCTATCTCGATCCGAAGACGACGATGCTCTTCGGCGACGCGAAGGAGTCGATTCTGAAGCTCATCTCGGCGGTCAAGAGCTCGTAGGTAGAGCGTGGGAGTCCCGGTCTTCACAGCGCGGGACGTCGAAACCGCGGTCAGCCCTCACGAGGCGTACGACGCGGTGCGCAACGCGTTCGTCGCGTACACGCGCGGCGAATGGTCGATGCCCCCGAAGGTCTATGTCACCAACTACCCGGCGGGCGATTTCCGCGCGATGCCGGCGATCGGAGGGGGCCACGCGCTCCTCAAGTGGGTGACGTCGTTCCCAGCGAATCCCACACGCGGACTCCCTACAGTGACGGGTCTCGTCGTGTTGTCCGACTCCGAGGACGGCCGCCTGCTTGCGCTCCTGGACGCGGCCGCGGTGACCGCGCTCCGTACCGCGGCCGCGGGCGTGCTCGCCGCGGACACGTTGTGCCGGCCGGAGGCCTCGTCGTACGCCGTCGTCGGCTGCGGCGTGAACGGCGCCGAGACCATGCGGATGCTCGTCGCACATGGCGCGAAGCCGATCGTCTGGGACGTCGACGAAAGCCGTCGCCGCTTCGTCGCCGACCGGCTCGGCGCACAAGTCGCCTCAAACGCCGCCGAAGCGCTCGCCTGCGAGGTCGTGCTCACCGTGACCCCTGGCTCGCAGGTGCTCTATCCGGAGGGCTCGCTCGAACCCGGCCAGCACGTCTCGCTCATGGGTGCCGACGGACCCGGGAAGGCGGAGGTCGCTCTCGGGGAGCTCGGCCGCGCCCACCTCTTCTGCGACAACTGGGAGCAAGCGAGTCACGGCGGAGAGCTCGCTGCAGGCGTGGCCTCGGGGGTGGTGCGACGCAAGGACGTGACCGAGCTCGGCGCTGTTCTGATCAGCGCGGCGGATGGTCGGCGGAGCGCGGGCGACATCACGCTTTTCGACTCGACCGGGCTCGCCATCCAGGACCTGGCTATCGCGAAGCGCGCGTACGCGAAGCGGGACGAGCTGAACCTACAGACCCTCGAGTTGTGACGAGGCGAGCGAGAGAGCTTGCGGCGGCTGGCCGTGGCGGGAGTCGTGATACGGGTGTCGCCACCTCCGCGGACACACTCGTGCTTTTCCTGCCCCTCTGACTAGGGGAGGTCCATACGGAAGAGCCTGGCAGCACGCCGACTCCCGTGGTTCCCTTGAGAGGTGCAGAAAGGCGAACGGATGTCTACGCCAGAGCTCGAGACCACGTACGCGCAGGAGATCGACCTCGTCGAGCAGTGGCGCCAGCAAGAGCTGGAGCGGGCGGGATACGACTCCAAGAGCGCCTTCGTCCTCGCTGTGAGCCTCGAAATCGACCTCCACAGCGCCGTCGATCTGCTCAAGAACGGTTGCTCCGCAGAGCTCGCTCTCGAGATCCTCCTGTGACGCTCCGATAGCTACTGGACGAGGAGCCTTGCGGGCTCGAAGAGATCGAGCAGCGGGTCGCGGTCGCCGAGAACGTCCCGGGCGACGAGTCGGCCGCATGCGAAGCCGAGCACGTTGCCGTGCCCCGAGTAGCCGCCCGCGACCCAGAGATCGTCCCGACCCGGTACGCGCCCGACCACGGGTAGGAAGTCGAAGACCATCCCGAAGATCCCAGCCCAGCGGTAGTCGACGCGCAGAGCTCGTCCGAGATGCGACTCGACGAAGCGATCGAGCGCGTCCTGGACGACCGGGGTCGTCACCTCGTCAGCCGTGAACTCGGTATCCAGGGACACGTCCCTGAAGCCGCCGGCGACGATCCGTCCGTCCAACGCCTGGTGCCAGTAGTCGAAGCCGTGACGACCGTAGTGCGGGATCTCGAAGAGCCGCTCGTTGATCGACTCGGTCGCAATCACCTGACCTCGCGTCGGAACGATGAGCCCCTCGAGCTCACCGAGAAGGCCGCTCGGATAGCCGTCGGTCGCGACGACGACCGTGTCGGCTCCCGTCTCCTGCACTGACCCGACTCGCGTGTACTCGTGGATCTCGACTCCGGCTTCTGCAGCAAGCGCGGCGAGGCGTCGGACGAGCCGTGCCGGCTGGAGAACGCCGTCCGGGGGATGGAAGATCGCTCCGGGGTACCGCCCGTCGAGCGGGGTCGGCAGCTCATCACGCCACTCCGCGGCAAAGCCTCCCGTCCGGAGCGCGTCGTACTCGACTCGCAGCTCGTCGCGCTCCTCCTCGTCCACGGCGAGACGGAGGCTTCCGGTCGGTCGATAGGCGTCCCCTGCGATCGCCGCAAGCTCAACGAGCTCTGCTTCCGTCCAACGCCACAGCGCCGCCGCACGCTCGCTCCCGATCGAGTCCGCCAGCACGGGATACGGTGCGGCGCCGCCACGAAGCGCGAAGCCGCCGTTGCGACCGCTCGCACCGCCTGCAACCTCGCGAGCCTCGTAGAGCCGCACCCGCAAGCCGGCCTCGGCGAGCGCGAGCGCGCACGAGCAGCCGGTGATCCCACCACCGACGACGGCGACATCAGGGGGGCCCTCGAGGCGAGCGGAAGGAAGCGGAGCGTGGGGCTCGGCGAGCCAGTAGGAAGCGGTCGTCATCGACCGCGATCCTAGTGGGCGCTCCGGGACGCACCCATCGTCTTCACGCGGCTCGTTTTCTCGGAGAGATCACTCGAAGCTGACACACGAGCGAGCCAATCGCGGCTGCTAGAGAACGGCGCGCAGCAGAATGGTCACGACCACTACGACGAGCACCAAGCCGACGATCCAGGGCGAGTAGCCGTTGTTCTCGATGATCCGGAGTCGTCTGCGGCTCATGATTCGTGTGCGGGAATGGTCTGCGTCACGATCAGGGTCGGCGTGACCTGGCTGGCTCAGCCGCATCGCGAAGAATGAAGACGACGGCGCGTAGGTAGCCGACCACGACCGCGATCACGATAGGCGGGATCCACGTGATCCATCGCGACACAAGTGCATGGTAGGGGCTAGACCGCGAGCGGAACGGCCCGCGCGCGCGACTCCATCTCAGTGTCGCGTAGTGGCTTCGGGGTGTGTCGCGGTGCTACGCGAGTCGTCGGCGCCGCTGGTAGGCCATGAAGAGCGCTCCGATGCCACCGATGAGGCAGATGACTCCGATGGCCCCGAGCACCGTGGCGCCTATGAACTCGAAACCTCCGAAACCTGCCATGACCAAGAAGATGACACCCGCGACGAGGAGGCCGAGGCCAACGAGGTTGACTCGCATAGCTCGCTCAGACTAGGCAGGGCCGCTCGACGGAACGTCCCGCAGTTGGGGGATCTGACCGACGTGCCCGTGGCGCTGGTAGGCGGCAGCGAGTGAGCGGAACCGCGTATCAAGACCTCGGGCTCTAACCCGCTTTCGCGGCCGCGCTGTGCGCTCGGATCTCGATCAGCGCTGGCTCGCGGCGCTTCCCATCCCGATGACGCCGCGCTGTCCGGGGCGATCCGGTCGAGACCTTCGTCCGACGCGAGGACACCGAGCGTTTCGCGGAGGAGGTGCGGGGCGACGATGCCGATCTCGGGAGCTACCTGCGAGTCGAGGAGCGCGAGCTGGAGGCGCGCGAGAGCGAGAGCTAGATCGCGGCTCGATACACGCCGTCCTCGAGCGTCACTCGCCCGGCGAGCTCGAGCTCCATGAGCGACGCGGCGAGCGAGGCCGGCTCGATGCCCGCTGCACGCACGATCTCGTCTGCGCTGAGCGGACCGTCTCCGAGAAGAGTGAGCAGCTCCCGCGCGCTCGCACCGAGATCCGTACGGGATGGCTTCGCCGGAACGAGATCGAAGAGCTCGAGCACGTCCGCTGCGCCCGTGACGGGCGTCGCGCCCAGCCTGAGGAGCGCGTTCGTGCCCGCCGAGAGGGAGCTCGTGATCTCGCCCGGGACGGCGAGCACGTCCCTGCCCTCCTCGAGCGCAAAGTCCGCGGTGATCAGGGCACCGCTTCGCTCGCGCGCCTCGACGACGACGGTCGCTGCGCAGAGGCCGGCGATGATCCTGTTCCGGGCCGGGAAGCGCCACGGCGCAGGCTCGATGCCGGGCTCGTACTCCGAGACGATCAGCCCTCGCTCGCAGATCCGCCTCGCGAGCTCAGCATGGGCGGCCGGGTAGTCGCGGTCGATGCCGCAGCCGAGCACTGCGACCGTCGTTCCGCCAGCCTCGAGAGCACCGCGGTGAGCGTCTCCGTCGATGCCACGAGCCATGCCGCTCACGACGACGAGCCCCGCAGCGGCAAGCTCGCGTGACAGCGAGCGAGCAACGGAGCGACCGTACGACGAGCACGAACGAGCTCCGACGACCGCGATCGCGGGCCGCGCGAGCACGTCCTCCTCCCCACAGCCCCGAATGAAAAGCCTCGGCGGCGGATCGTGGATCGCTGCGAGCAGCGCAGGAAACCCGTCATCGCGACGACGAAGCCGGCGGACCGGGCGGGCTGTCACGTCGCGGCGAGCTCACCGGGCATCCGGTATGAGAGCGCCTCGGCGACATGAGTCGGCTCGACCTCGGCGGAGTTGGCGAGCGCGGCGATCGTCCGCGCTACTCGGGCGACGCGCACGCGACCGCGACCCGAGAGCGGCAGCCGGTCGACCGCGCTGGAGAGGAGCTCCGAGGCAGCATCCGTCCGCCGCGGGAGAGCTACCCGCAGATGCTCGCGCGCATCGACGACTCGAGCGCGCACGGCATAGGAGGGCTCGGCCGGTGAGGCTGCGAGCTCCACCGCACGCGGACGCGGCATTGCGACGGCGAGGTCGAACCGATCGAGAAGCGCACGTGAGAGCTTCTCGCGGTACGCGGCGAGGCGCTGCGCTGTGCACCCGCACTCGACGGCGGGGTCGCCGCGTCCACCGCAGGGGCACATGTTCATCGTCCCGATCAGCTGAAACCGCGCCGGAAACAAGGCGTGACCACCGACCCGCGAGACTGCGACCACGCCGTCCTCGAGCGGTTGTCGTAGGGCCTCGAGCACCGAGCGCGGAAACTCCGGCAGCTCGTCGAGGAGAAGCACGCCGCGATGCGCGAGCGAGACCTCTCCCGGACGAGGGTTCGGACCGCCGCCGACCACCGCAGGCGCGGATGCTCCGTGATGTGGAGCGCGGAAGGGGGGCACGGACACGAGCGGCCTGTCCGCAGGCAGCAGACCTGCGACCGAGTGGATGCGCGTCACCTCGAGGGCTTCCTCGCGCGTAAGTGGCGGAAGAATCCCCGGGAGGCGCCGCGCAAGCATGGTCTTCCCGGTGCCGGGCGGTCCTGCGAGCAGCAGGTTGTGCGCGCCCGCGGCCGCGATCTCGAGGGCCCGGCGTGCTCGTTCCTGACCTCGAACGTCCTCCAGATCGGGCGCCGCGGTGCCGTCGAGATCGTCGTCCGAAAGGGGTTCATAGGGCGGCGCCTCGATCTCTCCCCGGAAGTACGCGACGACCTCGGCAAGATGACGAACGGGAACCGGCTCGATGCCCGCGAGCGCGGCCTCCGGTGCGGACTCCGCGGCGCAGACCACTCGACGCAACCCGGCGCCACGAGCTCCTTCGGCTACCGCAAGCGTCCCGGACACCGGGCGAATTCGCCCGTCGAGCGCCAGCTCGCCGACCGCCGCGTGCTCGGCCAGCCGCTCGGGTGGAAGCTGCCGGGTCGCGGCCAGCAACGCGAGCGATATGGGGAGATCGAAGCCCGATCCCTCCTTCCGGAGCGCAGCCGGAGCGAGGTTGACCGTGATGCGGCGGTTCAGCGGCCACACGAGCGAAGCCGAGACGACGCCACTCCGGACCCGGTGCTTGGCCTCCTGGCACGCACGGTCCGCGAGCCCGACGATCGCGAAGCCCGGAACTCCGGGTTGCAGATGCGCTTCGACCTCCACCTTTCGCGGCTCTAGGCCGACGAGAGCGTGGGTGACCGCGCGAGCAAGCACCCGAGCGAGGGTAGGCGCGGAGACGTCACATGGGGTGAACGTCTCCGCGCCGAAAGCGCTACAACTCGCTCAGGGCGTGTAGCAGAGCGAGTACACGATGAACGTGCTCGTCTGACCGCTGTCGTTGAGGCCCGAACCGACGAAGCCCACCACCTGGTTCGATGCGTTGAGAAGTGGCGTGAGCCGACCGGTGAAGAGCTCGAGAGTTGGGTTGCTGTCGCTCCAGCCGGTCCCGCCGGAGATTGCCCGCTCGCCGGAGTTGCAGGGCGCCTGCACTTCAGCCGTGGTGAACAGGTCATTGTCGAGTGCATCCGCGATCGAAACCGACTGCGAGCGGACCGTGATCGCCCCGATCGTGCCCGCCGGGCCGGCGGCACCCGCGGCACCCGCGGCGCCTGCTGGTCCTGGGGGCCCCTGCGGGCCCGTGGGCCCGGCAGGAAGCTGGCCCAGGGCGAAGTCGGACCTACGCAACGAGCGATTTGCAACCTTCGCCGAGTTGACTGCGTTGTCTCTGATCTTCGGATTCGTCACCGCGCCGAACTGGAGCTGGGCGGACCCAACGCTGTTTCTCGGAACGAGCTGATTCACGGCCGCGATGCTGGTCCCGCCGAGTGCGACGAGCAGCGCAAGGCACGCAACGACCATAGCCGGCGAGGGCCGGCGAAAGAGCTTTCGCATGTCGTCCCCTTTCGATGGCTCGAAGGCCAGGCTACCCCGAGCACCGGCTGCACCCCCGCACACCAGCTGATGCTTACGCCGCCCTTACGGCTACGAGGATCGACTCGAAGTACTCGCCGGCGCGACGGCCGGTGCGACGATTGACGTGGCGCTCGAGCCGATCGACCAGCCGGAGACCACTCCGCTCGAGGATCTCGGGGTAGAGCTCGCGCCGGTCGTTCACGACGATGACCACAGCGGCATCCGGGTGGAGAGCCGCTCCGCACCGTCGAAGCACGGCGGACACGCCGTCAACGTACGTCCGGAGGGCGGCTCGGCTCGTCCCGCGAGCCGCGGCGCCGAGCTCCCGCTCACGTCGATCGTCGAGACCGAGGAGCGCGTACGCGTATCGGTGCTGCTCGTGGTAGTCGATGAGACCCGGGTACGGCGGCGACGTGACGACGCCATCGAAGCCTCCGTCCAAAGCGACGTCTCGCGCGTCGCCGTGTAGCACCTCGGCCTTTCGCACTCGATCTCGGACGCCCTGAAACTCCTTCAGGCGCTCGAGCGTGTCGAGGAGGTAGCGCGCAAGGAACTTGTTCGCCTCCTGCACGGGTCGACAGGTCCTCCGGTGCTTGTGGCACCAGTAGGGCTCCCGCTGAGGAGCGCTCGGGAACTCGAGGTCGAAGTGCGTCGTCAGCCGCGCCGACCGAGCGGCGCGAGCGAGGACGACACGAAGGACATCCGCGTGCTCGTACTCGTCGATGAGCGAGCGGAAGTGCAGGAGCTCGGACGCGGCCTCGGGCGCGTACCACTCACTGACGTACTCGCCGGGCCGCTTCCGTGATCGACCCAGTCGCGACCGAGCATCACGTAGCTCGCTTTCGAGCGAGAACGGGTCGTACCGCGTCGTCTTCACGCCCATGAGAAGGCAATTGAACGCGGCGATGTCGACCCCGACCGCGTCGTACCCCGACTCGAGTGCCTGTACGAGCGTCGTCCCCGAGCCTGCGAACGGGTCGAGAACCCGGCCGCTCGGACGAACGTAGCGCTGGAGGAGCGCCTCCACGAGCTGCGGGACGAACTTGCCGAGGTACGGATGCAGGCGGTGGACGTGCTTCGTCCGCTCCCGCTCGGGAAGCTCCGCCTCCGACCACGAGAGGTGGAGCTCGTCGTCGGCGAGCTCCGCGTACAGGGCAGCCTGCGTCGACGCCACGCGGCTTCGTTCGACGCGGTCCGGCGCGGTCCTACGTCAGCGGGACCCGCTCCACCTGCCGCCCGCGAACCCCTGCGGCCTCGACGGAAAGCTCCGTCCCCGCATGTTCGGGGTGCGCTGCGAGCCAACCTTGCGCCGCCGAGTGAACCCGCCGGAGCTTCTCCTCGTCGATCATCTCGAGAGGGTGGCCATAGTCGGCGCCGCGCTTCTCCTTCACCTCGACGACGAGGACGCGGCCGCCGCGCCGCAGGACGAGGTCGAGCTCATAGCGGCCGACCCGTGCGTTCGCGTCGAGCAGCCGGTATCCCCGCAGCCGATAGTGCCAGAGGGCGCGCCGCTCTCCCCGATTCACGCCGCCTCGTAGCAGGCGGCCTGGAACGAGCGGCGATGCAGCTCCGAGGGTCCGAACGCCCGGACGGCCTCGGTGTGAGCGGGCGTGATGTATCCGACGTGAGAGACGAATCCGTACCTCGGGTACAGCGCGTCGAAGCGGCGCATAACACGGTCACGAACGACCTTGGCGACGATCGAGGCGGCTGCTATGGCCGCGCTGCGGGCGTCGCCGTCGACGACCGCGCGGTGCGGCGGAGCGGTCGGGCCGAGCCGAAAGCCGTCCACGAGGCAGGCGTCGGCGATCGGATGCAGGTCTCCGAGCACCGCGCGCAGACCCGCGAGGTTGCAGCGATGCAGCCCCGAGCGGTCGATCTCGAACGCGGAAACCACGCGGACGCTGACCCGCGACGCGCACACCATCACGGTCTCGAAGAGACCCTCACGCTCGGCAGGCGGCACCTGCTTGGAGTCGTTCAGCGACGCGAGTGGACGAACACAAGGTCCGCGCAGCGTCTCGTAGTCGAAGAGCACTCCGGCGACGACGAGCGGGCCGGCGAGCGACCCCCGTCCGGCCTCGTCGGCTCCGGCGACAAATCGAACACCGAGCCGTCGATCGAAGGCGAGGAGACGCTGGCCGGTGGATCGAGGCACGCGGCCGAGGATAGCTCCTAACCCTGCCGGAGCTCGCGGACGCGAGCCTTCTTCACCACTCTCTTGCGCAAGTAGTAGAGGAGTGAGCCGGGGTCGCTATACGTCGCCATGCGTGGACGGATTGGCTCAGTTGAGCGGCACGAGTTTCGCCCGTCCACGGGTGGCGACAGGTGGCGACCCTCCCTTTGTTCGCATGAAGTTCGCACGGCACCTGCTCGCTGGGCGACCCTCGCTCAACGAGGAAGGCCCGCCGGAGCGGGCCTCCCGCTGAGCATAGGAGATGTCGGAGGGGCTACTTGAACTTGAAGTAGGCGTAGTGGAGCGTTCCGTCGTTCAAGCCCACGACCAGCTGCCGACAAGTGCCCTTCCAGCTCTTCTGCGTCTTCCAGTTGTAGGAGTAGGTGTCGGTGGTGGGGTTGTAGGAGAGGCCGCTGTTCCCGGCGGGGGACGTCGGTTGAGGAACAGCCCCGACGCTGAGGCACGAGGGGTCGAGTGCAACGGAAGCCGGATACCCGGCCGCGAAGATGTTGAGGCCCTGGTTGCCTGCGAGGCTGAACTTCAGGGCAACTCCGCTCCCTGCCTTGACAAAGTTGATGAGTGGCGGGTTGGCCACCGGGTTGAAGAAGCCGGTGAAGGTGTAGGACACTGGCTCCGTGTAGGTGATCGTGACCGAGGGTGTTCCCGTCGTGTCTTCGCTCATCGAGGTGCTGGTCGCCGTCGCAACCCAATAGCTCGACCCGGCGCCACCCCCGCCGCCGTAGAAGCCATCACCGCCGCCGCCGCCGCCGAAGTAGCCACCGCCACCACCGCCGCCTTGGTTATACACCCCCAGGGGCGCGTCGCCGCCCACTCCGCGCGAGCCTGGATCTCCCGACGTGGGGTTACTGGCCGTGCCAGCGCCGCCGGCACCGCCCTGCGCGCCGCCGAGGCCGCCATTCCCGCCCGGTGTGCCCGGCTCCACGCCGCCGCAAAGGTTGTAATCGTCGTAGCCCGCACTGCCGTCGCCGGCCCCAGTCGCGGACGTGTCACCAGCCGTACCGCCGGCTTCGCCGCAGCCGTACGAACCGGCACCACCACCGCCACCACCAGCCACTACGAGCCGGCTGTCGTTGGCAGCAGTAAGCGCCGGATTCGGAACTGTTCCGAGCGAGGTTGTGCGCACGTCCGAGGCACCGCCGCCGCCGCCGCCGCACGTCGTTCCGCTGCCGCCGTTGAACGCACGCCCGCCACCGTCGCAGCCCAGCGACGAACCAATTCCAGCGCCGCCAACTTCGACATACAGCGTCGTCGTACCTGCTGGTAGCGGCACGGTCGCGGTCACCGAAGCGCCGCTACCCGCATTGCTGGGAGTACCGGCGTACGCGGGGCCGTTGGCCCCCGGTGCCCCGACCGCATGGATCGTCACGGACGTAACACCTGCGGGAACAGTGAACGTCTGTTCGGCGCCAGTGAAGTTGAATGTCTCGGTGCAGGTCCCGGCGCTACAGACCGGAGCCGCCGCCGAAGAACCGACGAGCAGCGTCAGCATGACGCTCCCCACAAGCATGCCGAGCAGGCCGAGCCGCAGCCCTCCTCGGCGAAATCCCAATCTCATCCTCTAGTCCCCTTTACGTTGCGGCAGCGCACGCGCGCTCCCTGTGGCCCGGTACGAAAGCCCGCCGCAGGGGGGCCTGCCAGCCTCGTGGGGTGCTCACGCCCGATTAGCGCGGGATCCTCTCACTGGCCACGAGGAGAGTCAATGGGTGTCGAGCGGGTTGTCTAGTTCAACTGCCGGAGCATCCGTTAGCTCGCATGAAGATCGCACGGTTGGCGGCCATCCGCTCGGGTGTCGCCCCGGCCACCCCGAGGCCACGCGCCAGCCCCGCCAGCTCCTCCTCCGAGTAGCGGTCGAGCCACCAGCGGGCGAACCTGCGCAGCTCGGCCGGGGTCGCCCGGTGCTTGTTCGGGAACCGGCAGTCGTGACAGCGGCCGGTCGCCTCGCCGATGCGCACGCGGTACTCCTCGCGCACGTTCAGGTAGCGGACGTTCCCGCACTCGGGACACCTGACCGGCCGACGGTCGTTCTTCGCGTAGACGACGGACGAGGCTGCGGCGCTCACCCGGCGGCGTGCTCCCGCAGGAGTGGCCCGAGCCGCACGACGGTCGAGCCTCTCGGATCGCGCTCGACCTCCAGGAACCCGTTCCGGGCCAGGTGCTCCAGCGTCGTCGGAATGTCCACGAGGCTCACCGACATGCTCGTCGCCGGGTCGTAGGTTCGGTTCGCCTCGTCGCTCACGAGCTGGAGGCGCTTGGGGAGGACGAGCGCCGAGCCATCGTCGGCCCATCGCCGACGACGCAGGTCGTCGCCCGACGGCTCGAACGACAGGCAGGCAGCCTCGACATTCACGAGAGCTACGTGGAGGCCGCCCGCGATCGCCTGGCGCGTGACGAAGCCGACGACGCACCGGGCGTCCTGCGTGTCGCTGTCTGACGACGAGCGGGCAATCATTCAAGCGGCGGGAACGTCGTCCCTCCAACACTCCGAGGCCAGGCCGTCGCCGTCGTCCTATCCAAGTCCGGCCGCGACCGCGACCACTCCCGGACGCTCCTCGCGGACAGCTACGTCGAGGCGACCCAGCCGAGCTTCCACCTGATACCTCGCGGCGACGCGATGACCTCCGAGGCCGACTTCGTTGCGGCCTACGGTGTCCTCACGGAGGAGACGAGCGGCTTCACCGATGTCAGCGTCCAGACCCTCTCCACCGCCCTCGACCGCGAGCCGAAGGCGCTCGCGCCCTTGCGCATGATCCTCGGATTCACCACGAATGAGCTGGCCGTGGCGATGAGCCTTGCCGACCCGGAGACGCCGACCAGCGGGAGCCGGGTGAACAACTCTGAGCGACGCCCACGCCCCGTCAAGACGACGACCGCCCGCGCCACCTTCATCGCGGCAGTAGCTCGGACGGTTCTCGCACTCATGCAGCGCGACCTGCTCCCGGTGCCCGAGGCATCCGCCGAAGTGTTCCACTCCAAGCTCGACAAGCGCGACACGCGACAAGGATGGGCGGGGGTCGTGCGCGATGCACGCGACGGCGTGCCGTACTCGGCGCTGCTCTATCAGCGATACATCGGCGGAACGTGGCTTGTCGTGCAGGCGGCGTACTCGGAGGCGAAGGGCGACGCCCTCCTGGAACGGCCCCTCTCCGCCCTCCTGGAACGCGAGCGAGTGCCGTACTACCGGTCACGTTCGGGGGCCAGCGGAGCGACCCAGACGGCCGTGACCTTCGGTATCAACCCCGGCCCGGACTTCCTCATCCCCGAGCAGTCACCGACCGTCGTCATAGAGACGAAGGTGGGCGAGGACGGCGGCACCGTCCGCGACAAGGCTGCGCGGATCGGACGACTCGCGGAGGCGGCGAAGGCGCGGGGCCTCGTGACGTGCGCGGTCATCGACGGGAAGGGGTGGCGGGAGCGCCCTCAGGCGCTCGTGGACGTGGTGATCGCCACGGGTGGACGCACGTACAGCCTCAGCACGCTCGACCAGCTCCTTGGCGTACCCAAGATAGCTGCGCTGCGCGGGACGGCCCGAGAGCCAGGCGACTTGCCGCGCTTCTCGCCCTGCGGTGGTGCGTCCCGACCGTCCGGCCTGTTGCCGGGCTTCTGGATGCCGGGCGTGGACGGGTTCGGGACTATCGGCTTGCCGGTCGGCTGTGGGTTTGTGCGGTCGTCAGTCATCGCGTTCGACGTTACCGCGCCCCTCGGACAGTCGGCATGAGAGGTGGTGAAGCGGCCGGGTCGGAGTCGCACCGCCTAGACGTGGGAAGCAACTCCTCCCCCAAAGTTCGCATCTAGTTCGCATTGAGGCTCCGAGACGCCCTCCACCCGCCTCCACCCGCCACCAGCTCCGACGGGAAAGCCAGCGATTAGCAGCGATTATCCCTGCCGCAGCTCCCGCACCCGCGCCTTCTTCCCCACTCTCTTGCGCAAGTAGTAAAGCTTGGCGCGGCGGACGTCGCCAATGGAAACGACGTCGAGCTTCTCGATCTTCGGCGTGTGGAGCGGGAACGTGCGCTCGACCCCCACGCCGAACGACTGCTTGCGCACGGTGAACGTCTCGCGGAAGCCGGAGCCCTGGCGCTTGATGCAGATCCCTTCGAAGACCTGGATCCGCTGACGGTTGCCCTCGATCACCTTGAAGTGGACTCGGAGCGTGTCGCCCGCCTTGAACTGAGGCAGGTCCGTGCGCAGATGGCGCTGCTCGAGGCTCTCGATCGTCGTGTTCATCGGAAAGGAAGGCCGGAGGCCGGCTCGCAATGCTAGCGGAACGAGATCCGCTGAGGCGGCCAGTAGGTCATGAAGACCTTGCCGATGAGATTCCCCTCGGGGACGGACCCCCACACGCGCGAGTCGCACGACTGCGAACGGTTGTCCCCCATAACGAAGTAGCTTCCGTTCGGCACGTTGAACTTCTCCTCGGGCCCGATGTCGCGCCGGTCGTGCTCGATGTACGGCTCCTCGAGCCTGCGACCGTCGATGTAGACGAAGGCGGCGCCGCGCCGGAGTCGGATCTGGACCGTCTCTCCGGGGAGCCCGACGATCCGCTTGACGAAGGTCCCTCCCGCGCCGCACTTGGCTTTCGCGGCAGGCGGGGTCTCGAACACCACCACGTCCCCTCGCTGAGGATCGCGGAAGTGGTAGATGAAGCGGTTCGCGAGTACGCGGTCGGAGAACCGGGACTCACATCCCGCAGCCGGCCGCGCGCAGTGAAGGGTCGCTTCCATCGAGGATGACGGAATCCGGTAGGGATTGACGACCCACGCCTTGATCGCGAGCACGATCGCGACCGCACCGACGATCGTGACGATCCAATCCACGACGATCCGCATCCGGCGGGGAAGTCGACCCGTGACCCGATCGAGCGGATGGTGGAACTCGTGGTGCCCGTCCATGCGTTCTGACGAGGGCGGCGGCAACGGCCACGAGAATGGCGGTGAGGGGGGTGGCGGCTGGTACTGCTCCGGGAGACGCCATTCGAGATCGGGCCCGGCGCCGTCGACCGGCCCCTCGATTCGAAGCCGGCGCTGCTCGTCGGTCTCGCTCATAGGCGGGCCTCCAGGCTATGAGCGTGGAGGGGCGTGGGGAAGGCGCGAAACGCCTTGTCCGCAAAGCGGACCAGGTGGAGGGGTCCGGGGAAACCGGGAGGTTTCCCCAGCATGTGCGCAGGGTCCTCCATGGTTTCCCCCGTGAACGCGAGCCGAAGGCGAGCGTTGCTCACGTGACGCTCCTGACGTGGCCGCGACGCCACGCCGCGACCCGTCCATGATCACCGGAGAGGAGGATTTCGGGCACCTTCCAACCGCGGAACTCCGCCGGTCGTGTGTAGTGCGGGTATTCGAGGCCTCCGTCCAGCGCAACGGAGAAGCTCTCGATCTCGCCCGATCCTTCGGTGAGCGCGCCCGGAAGCCTGCGTGCGACGGCATCGACGACCGCGAGCGCCGGAATCTCGCCACCCGAAAGCACGTAGGGGCCGATCGAGACCACGTCCGTGCAGAGATGATCGAGGATCCGCTGGTCGAAGCCCTCGAAGCGCGCCGAAAGGAGCGTCAGCTCATCCTCGGCCGCGAGCTCCTCGACCAGCGGCTGATCGAGCTGACGGCCCTGGGGCGAGAGCGCGACGACACGGTGATCCGGATGTCCGCCGTACGTCGCATCGAGCGCGGCCGCCACGACGTCGACCCGAAGCACCATCCCGGGCCCGCCGCCGTAGGGGTCGTCATCGACCTGGCCCGCGCTGAGCGGGCTCGTGTCACGGTAGTTCAAGATCCTGAGCTCGAGCTCGGTGCCGAGCACCGCCGCCAGAGGACGGCGTGCCTGCGGCCACACGAACGCGTCCGGGATCAGCGTGAAGACATCGAGGCGCACCTCGGAGAACCGTAGCCGTCAATCCGTGAATCCGGGGTTGAGAAGGACTCGCCGGCTTTCGAGGTCGACCTCGCGAACGCAGTCCTCGACAAGTGGCAGGAGCAGACCCGTGTCGAGCTCGAGCGCATCGTTGGCAGGCCCAGGGACGACGTCGCGTACGAGCCCTACGCGAACGCCGTGCTCGTCGATCACCTCGAGTCCGACGAGGTCCGCGACGTAATACGAGTCGCTGTCGAGCGGCGGCAGCGTCGCCCGCGACACCGTGAGCTCCGCGCCACGCTCGGCCCGGCGATCGAGCTTGATCGCGCGCCGGCCCCCGCCCACCCGTCGCGAAAGGATGACGGTCGCGGGCTCACCGTCGACGAGCAGCTCGGCACCCACCCGGAACCGACTCGGATCCTCGCTGGCGGCTTCGACGACGAAAGCTCCGTCGACACCGTGAGGGCGGCCCACCCGGCCGACCTCGACGAGCTCCTCCTTGGAACTCGCTCCGGGAGCAGCCATGTCGCGATGCGGCGCCGGACGCCGTGATGCAGCGTCCTCAGTCGCACCCATGTCTACCTCGATATGGGCGCTCCTTAGGTCCTTGCCTCACGGCGTCCATCATCCGCCTCGCAACGGGCGAACATTCCGAAGGACGTTCGAATCAGCCGGCAATCTCGAGCAGATAGCGCTCTTCGGCCCTGGCGCCGCCGGCGCGGACGATGCTCCTGAGCGCGCGCGCGATCCGCCCCTGCTTCCCGATGACCTTGCCGACGTCGTCCGGTGCGACGTGGAGGTGGAATACGATCGCGTCCTCACGCTCCTCCGTCTCGACTCGAACGGCGTCCGGCTCGTCGACGAGGCGACGCGCGATCCACTCGAGGAGCTCAGCCACTGATGCCTGCGGCCCGGATCAGCCGTGAGACTGGCGCGGTCGGCTGTGCGCCCTTCGCCATCCAGTCCTTGATCTTTGCCTCGTCGAGGTCGATCGTGGAGGGATCGGTCTGCGGGTTGTAGCGGCCGACGATCTCGATGAAGCGGCCGTCCCGCGGCGAGCGCGAGTCCGCTACGACGACGCGGTAGATCGGGTTCTTCTTGGAACCGACGCGTGTCAACCTGATCTTTACTGCCATCTGACTCCTTCGGAAGACATGGACGAGGGATTGTGCCTGTCCTAGCGGGCGCCGGGCGGCGTCATTCCGGGAAGTGCGGGCATCTTTCCCTTCCCCATCTGCTTCATCATCTTCGCCATCTGCTTGCGCGCGGCCATGAGCTTGTTCACCTCGTCCAACGAGGTGCCGCTCCCCGCCGCAATCCTACGGCGACGCTGGGTCGAGATGATGTGCGGCATCCGTCGCTCCTGCGGGGTCATCGAGAGCACGATCGCCTCGACGCGCGCGAGCTGGTTCTCGTCGAGGTCGAGCCCCTGAAGCTGCTTGCCGAGACCGGGCACGAGCTTCAGCACGCCCTGCAGCGGCCCCATGCGCCGGAGCATCCCGTAGCTCTCGAGGAAGTCGTCGAAGGTGAACTCTCCGGCGCGCATCCGCCGCTCCATGTCCGCCTGCTCGTCCTCGGCGACCGCGGCCTCGGCCTTCTCGATGAGCGTGAGCACGTCGCCCATTCCGAGGATGCGCGACGCCATGCGATCTGGGTGGAAGTACTCGAGCTGATCGAGCTTCTCGCCGACCGAGGCAAGCTTCACCGGGCGGCCCGTGACTGCCTTGACGGAGAGCGCAGCGCCCCCGCGCGCGTCGCCGTCGAGCTTCGTCAGGACGACGCCGTCGAAAGCGATGCGCTCCTGGAACGCGACCGCGACGTTGACGGCTTCCTGGCCCGTCATGGCGTCGAGCACGAGGAGGATGTTCAGCGGCTTCACCGCGTCGCGAACCGCTTCGAGCTCGTCCATCAGCTCCTCGTCGATGTGAAGCCGGCCGGCCGTGTCCACGATGACGACGTCCAGCCCGTCGGCGCGTGCCTGGTCGAGCCCGTGCCGGGCCGCTGCCACCGCATCCTTCGTGTCCAGCCGATAGACGGGGATCTGAATCTGCGCGCCGAGCTGCTCGAGCTGCTCCACTGCTGCGGGGCGCTGAAGATCGCAGGCCACGAGCGCCGGTCGCTTCCCTTCCTTGCGGAGCAGCAGCGCGAGCTTGGCGGCCGCCGTGGTCTTCCCCGAGCCCTGGAGTCCGGCCAGGAGGATCACGGTCGGCGGTCGTCCGAAAGCCAGCCGCGAGTCCCCTGTCCCCATGAGAGCGGTGAGCTCCTCGTGGACGATCTTCACGACCTGCTGGCCCGGCGAGAGACTCTTGAGGACGTCCTGACCGAGGGCACGCTCCTTGACAGTCGCAGTGAAGCTCTTGGCGACCTCCAGGTTGACGTCCGCCTCGAGGAGCGCGAGCCGCACCTCGCGCATGGCCTTCGAGACCGACTCCTCGTCGAGACGTCCCCGCCCGCGCAGATCGCCGAGCGCGCCTTGCAGCCTGTCTGAGAGCGTGTCGAACAAAGCGGGGAAAGTCTACGTCCGGCCGTGCGGCTCACCGACGAGCAAGGTCCCCCTGCGGCGAGGAGAAGCGACCCACTGGCCTGCGCCGGACGAGGCTCGTAGACTCGTTTTGATATGTCCGCAAGTGAGGATCCGCGCAATGCCCTCCCGAGCGGCACCGTGACACTCCTCTTCGCCGACGTCGAGGGGTCAACCCGCCTTCTCCATGCGCTCGGCGAGCGGTTCGCGCCGGCGCGCGCGCGAATGCGCGAGATCGTCCGCTCGGCGGCCATCTCCAACGGCGGCCACGAGGTCGACTGGGCCGGCGACGGTGTCTTTCTTTCGTTCGCCGGCGCGCGCGAGGCGATAGCGGCGGCCGCCGAGATGCAGCGCTCGCTTGACAACGAGCCGTGGCCGCCCGACGAGGCGCTGCGACTCAGGATCGGAATCCACACCGGCGAGCCCGAGCTGGGCGACGAGGGCTACATCGGCATGGATGTCGTCGTCGCCTCCCGGATTTGTGCGGCGGCACACGGCGAGCAAGTCGTCATCACACGCGCGACGCGAAACCTGGTCGGCGACACGTCACTCATGGGCGCCTCGTATCGCCCGCTGGGCCAGCACCGGCTCAAGGACGTGCCGAACGCTGAACAGCTCTTCCAACTCGTCGCTCCCGGGCTTCGCCAGGACTTCCCTCCACTCCGGACGCAGACTGCAACGAGCCTTCCGGCGCTCCACCATCGGCTCGTGGGCCGAGCGGATGCGCTCGCGCGAATCGAGGGGCTTCTCGAGAGACCTGACGTGCGACTCGTGACCATCACCGGTCCCGGAGGCGCAGGAAAGAGTCGTCTCGCGCTCGAGGTCGCCGCGGCTGCCGCCCTAGAGCGGCCCGTCCATCTCGTAGGGCTGGCGCCGATCTCGGATGAGAATCTCTTCCCGAACGCCGTCGCCCGAGCCATAGGTGTACGCGAATCGCCTGAGCGAGGTCTCATCGAAGCGATTGCCGACTCGTTGCACGGCACCGGGGCGCTGCTCTTCCTCGACAATCTCGAGCACCTCGCCGCGGCCGCAGTCCACGTTGCGGAGCTCCTCGATCGCGCCCCGGACGTCGACGTGCTCGCAACGAGCCGCGCACCACTCCGACTCTCGAGCGAGCACGTCCTTCCGCTCGAGCCCCTCTCTGTCGACAACGCCGCCACACTGTTCGTCGAGCTGGCCGCGGCGCGCGGCGTGGTACTTCACGCCGACACGCTCGCGTCGGTGCATGAGATCTGCCGTCGCCTCGACGGGCTACCGCTGGCGATCGAGCTCGTGGCCGCCCGCCTCGTCGTTCTCCCTCCGTCGGAGATCGTGCGGGCCCTCGATGCGGGCCTCGCGCTCGAAATGGAGGGACCTGTCGACCTGCCGGAGAGGCAGCGAACGCTGCGCGCGGCGATCGAATGGAGCTACAAACTCCTCAACGAGCGCCAGCGAACGCTCCACGGTGCGCTCGCGGTCTTCGCCGACGGAGGCCGGCTCGAGGATGCCCGGGCAATCTCGGGCTCCGGGCCGGAGTTTCTCCCGGATCTCGAGGCGCTCGTTGCCTGGAGCCTCGTGCGGAGCGACGTGACGGACGGCCAGGTTCGGCTCTCGATGCTCGAGACAGTGCGCGAGCACGCCCTCGATCGCCTCCGGTCGGAACACACACTGGACGTCTTCAGACAACGGCATGCGAAGCGATTCATCGAGCTCGCCCTCGACGCGGAGGACGAGCTCGCCGGCGTCGAACAGGCCAGCTGGCTCGCCATGCTCGAGGTCGAATTCGACAATATCCGAGCCGCGCTCGATTGGTTGCTTGCCTCTGGTCGAGTCGAGGATGCGCTGCGCATGATCTCGGCGCTCAGCCGCTTCTGGCGGGCGCACGGCCACGCAGCCGAGGCTCGCCGATGGCTCGCCCTGGGGCTCGACTTGGGCGAAAACGTGGGGACTGAAGTGCGCGCCAATGCACTTCGCACCGCGGCGCGCCAGGCAGCCGCCCAGAGCGACCTGGGTGCCGAGCTGCCTCTTCTCGAGTCCGCACTGGCGCTCTACGAGCAGCTCGAGCGCCCACGGGAGACGTCGCACGTGCTGGCAGAACTCGGTTGGATCACACTTCAACAGGGGCAACCGGAACGCGCAGAAGAGCTGTGTGAGAGAGCACTCGAGGTCGCTCGGGCGTCGAAGGACGCTCGAGCGATCTCGTCAGCGCTGAACTATCTCGCCGACGTCTTCTCCGCTCGAGCAGAGCATGGCCGTGCGCTGGAATTGCACGAGGAGGCGCTCGAGATCCGCCGCGCGCTCGGTGACCCCCTCCTCGTAGCCGACTCGACGTACAACCTCGCCGTCTCCGCATTCGAGAACGGCGAGACCGAGCGGGCGCGCCAGGCCTTCGAGGAGTCGTTTGCCCTCGCGCACGACCTGGGCGACGTCCTCCATCGTGCCGCGGCGGGGTTCATGCTCGCCGAGCTCGATCTCCTAGCGGGCGACGTCGCAGCCGCGGAGACGAGAATTCTCGGAAGCCTGGCTGTCTACAAGGAAGTCGAGAGCAACCGCGACCAAGCCGAGTGTCTCGTCGTACTCGGTGGCCTCGCCGTCGCCAAGGGAGCATTCGAAGAGGCAGCACGGCTCTTCGGTGCCGCCGAGGCGCTGAGAGGGGATTCGCCCCTGAACCGCTTCGAGCGCCCTGTGCTCGGACGCTTCGAGCCTCAGCTCGAGGCGGCGCTCTCCGAGACGGAGCGTGCCGAGCTTCGGGCCGAAGGTGTTCGATTGGGCGCCGAGGTCGTCCCACGGGCTGTTGTCTTGTCGGGCATCCAGGAGTAAGGTCGCTTGGGGGACCAACAAAGGAGGATCCCATGAGTCCACCGGAACCCGGAGGGCGGCAGGTGAAGGCCGTTCTAGGCATTTCCAGAGCCGAATACAGGGAAGGCGCTACGCCACCGGAGAAGGACGAGGATGTCGTGAAGCACGCGACGCTCGAGGAGGCATTCCAAGACCTCGCAGTCCAAGCGCGCGCGGCGGGCCTCGAGAACGTCCGGGTCGTCTCGATCGAGCTCCAGGCCGGAAATCCTCACATCAAGGAGATCGGCGTTACCGGCACGTAACCGGCTAGACGTCGCGCAGATCCGAGAGCTCGTCTGGCGACGCCGGGCGCGCCTCGTTCATCGCCTTGAACCCGCCGAGTTCGGCCACGGTGACGTCGGCGACGACGCCTGCGAGCCCGACCAGTGCGATGAACCGGCTTCGCTTCAGGATGCCGAGAAGCAAGAGCGCGCAGCCGACGAGGCCCACCGGGCCGAACGCAATCGTGTTCTCGCCCTGCTCGCCCACCGGACGATCATAGTTCTTGCCCGCGGCGGCGCGGTTGGAAGACCGCGCCGCCGCAAGACGTCAACTAGCCCAGGTTGCCACCGCTCCCGGAAGGGAGACCGCGCCGATCCGGTCGATGACGTCCGGATCGCCGGCGTACAGGTTGTGTAAGGGCACGAGCGTGATCTGGGGCAGACCGGAGATCTCCAACGCTCCCATGACGGGGAGGAGGCGATGCTCGAGATAGCCGTGGAAGGCGAGCTCGGTTTGCCAAACCTCGCACACCTCGAGGCCGTCCTCGGTCAGGGCCGCAACGTGAAGCACTCCTCCAGCCGCAGGATTCACGTCGAGATCGAGACGCGCCATTACAGCGTCGTACTGGTCGGATGTGACCCCGGGCCAGTGCATGAACATCGCGACAGCCATTCCCAGTCCTCCTTAACCCTCGTCGCGTCAGGGACTACACAGAGAGTACGTGGGCGATCGTCGTAGTGCAACGAGCTACAGCCCTCATTCGAGGGAATTTGCTGCCACCTCACTTGGCAACGAGCGCGCGCGCGTAGTCGTGTGCGTCGAAAGGGCGAAGGTCGTCGACGCCTTCGCCGACCCCAACCAGCTTCACGGGCAGCCCGAGCTCGACCGCGATCGCGATCGCGACTCCGCCGCGCGCACTCCCGTCGAGCTTCGTCAGCGCCACTCCGGTCACCTGGACCGCGTCGCCGAAGAGCCGCGCCTGCTGGAGCCCGTTCTGGCCCGTGGTCGCGTCCACGATGAGGAGGGTCTCGTGCGGAGCGCCGTCCAGCTTCGATGCGACGACCCTTCGCACCTTCTCGAGCTCGGCCATGAGGTTCGTCTGTGTATGGAGGCGACCGGCGGTGTCGATGATCGCGACGTCGTGGCCACGCGCCCGCGCCGCCTCGACCGCGTCGAATGCGACAGCGGCCGGATCGGCGCCTCGCGGCGAGCCTACGAAATCGGCACCCGCGCGCTCGGCCCAGATCTCGAGCTGCTCTTCCGCCGCCGCTCTGAACGTGTCGGCCGCGCCCACGAGCACCGAACGGCCGTGCTCGCGCAGCTTCTGCGCGAGCTTGCCGATCGTCGTCGTCTTCCCGGTGCCGTTGACGCCGACGACCAGTATCACGGTCGGTCTGGCGGCGAGCTCGAGGATTGGAGGAGCGCCGAAGATCGCCTCGACCTCGTCGACGAGGGCATCCTCGAGCCCGCTCGCAACGCCTCTTGCCTCGAGCCGGCGGACGATCTCGGCGGTTGCCGCAACGCCGACATCGCTGCGAATCAGCGCCTCCTCGAGCCGCTCCCAGGCCTCGTCGTCGCTCGGGTCGAAGGCTGCGGACGCGAGTTCGGCGGTCAAGGCGCGTCGGCTCTTCGCGAGCGACTCGCGAAGCCGTCCGAAAACACCCGTCCGCTCGGGGTCGTCGGCCGCTGTGACGTCGTCCCCGAGCAACTCCGCCCAGGTGTAGCTCACGCCGTCGCGGCGACGGGCTGGTCGTGCCTGGGAAGTCGTCGAGAGACGACCTGTGAGACTCCGTCCGGGCCCATCGTCACGCCGTAGAGGATATCCGCGGCCTCCATCGTCCTCTTCTGATGTGTCACGACGACGAACTGGGCGCGATCGGAATAGCGTCGCAAGAGCTCGACGAAGCGTGCGATGTTGGTGTCGTCGAGAGCGGCTTCGACCTCGTCGAGGAGGTAGAAGGCGCACGGTCTCGCCAGGAAGAGGGCGAAGAGGAACGAGATCGCGCCGAGCGCCTTCTCGCCCCCCGAGAGCAGCGAGAGTCGAGTGATCCTCTTACCGGCCGGCCGGAGCTCCACCTCGACACCGGGCTCGCCATCGCCCTCTTCGGCAGCAACGAGTCGCAACCGCCCTTCGCCGCCGGGAAAAAGCGTCGAGGCAACGTCCTCGAAGTGGTCTGCGACAGCGGAGAAGGTCTCGGCGAAGCGACGCTCGACCGTCTCGGCGAGCTCCGCGCGAAGCTTCTCGAGCTCGTCGAGGCTTCGCTCGAGATCCTCGCGCTGCATCGTGAGATCCGCGAGCCGCTCCTTCTCGGCCTCGTACTCCTCCCGAGCCAGCGGGTTCACCTGGCCGAGCGTCGCCCGACGGACCTCGAGGCGCTCGACCCTGACCGCGAGCTCGTCGCGGTCGTCGCCTTCCGCCGGTCCGACCTCTCCTGCAGCCTCCAGTCGGCGGCTGGCATCGCCCGTCTCCGCGTCGATGCGGGCGATCTCCACCTCCGCGCTCGTAAGCCGCTCGCTGGCCTCTTCGAGCTCCTGGCGAAGCCCGACCTCCGCGGCTCCGAGCCGGCGCAGCTCGTCACCGAGCGCGCCGGCACGGAGCGCTCCGGAGTCGACCCGTGCGCGCAACGGCGCATCGAGGCGCTCGGCGACACGCCGAGCGGCCTCGATCCCGGCGACCAATGCCTCGGCGCACTCGACGAGCCTGCCGAGCGCCCGGGGGTCGATCCGTGCTCCGAGCCGCGGTGCCGTATGTCCGTATGCCAGCTCCGCCGCCCGCGCCGCTTCGCGAGCGGCGGCTGCGGCGCCAGTCGCGGCGGCCGCACGCTCTTCGAGCTCGGACGCTTCGCCCGAGAGGACACGCAAGCGCGCCTGGAGCTCGAGCAGCACGGCCTCGGCCGTCTCGCCCGCGAACCAGAGCTCGCCGCGCGTCGGGTCGTAGCCGAACCCCTCCGCCGTCACCGACGGAACGCCAACGTCGAGCAGCGCATCGAGCGCCACGACCGGAAACTCACCCACGAGATCCTGCGGCGTGGAGCCCGTGAGAACGGTGAGGCTGCCGAGCCCAGCGGCGCTAGCGCGCTGGAGCAGCGCGAGGCCGACCGCGGGGTCTGCTGCGAGCACGGCCGACGCACGTAAGCGCAACGCCGCGGCAACGGCCCGCTCCATTCCGGGCTGGACCTCGAGCGAGGCAAGCGCGAGACGGGCGCCTTGCTCGGCGAGCGCGCGCGCCGCCGGTGGGAGACCCTCCTGCTCGGCAAGGGCTTGTTCGAGGGCACGAACTCGCTCGCGGACGAGCGCGGCACGCTCGGCGAGCTCCGCGCGCTCTCGCTCCGCGACTCGAGCCGCCTCCGCTGCCCGTGCCGCCTCGAGCTCGAGGTGAGTCGCGTCGTCGGGCCCGGCGGCCGGATCGCCTGACTCCGCGGGAACCTCGCTGCGGAACCGTTCGAGGAGCGCAGCGGCGGCCTCGCCACGGAGCTCGAGGCGTTCCGAGCCTCCCTGAAGCCGGTAGAGGGCCGCGACGGCCGCTTCGCGGCGGCCAGCGGCGTCCGAGAGCTCGTCCTCAGCCCGCGCCCGGTCGGCCAGCAACCCTTCGAGCCGCGACTGTGCGCCACGACGGGCGAGCGCAGCGGCGTCGCGCCGACCCTCCTCCTCCAGGCGCCGCTCGGCTGAGTCGGCCAGATCGAGCTGCGCGATACGCGCACGGAGCGACACGATCTCGAGTGCGAGCTTCTCCGCGCGCTCGGCAGCCGTCGCCTGAAGCGCCAGTGGGCGAAGGCGCTTGCGCACCTCCTCCTCGACGTCATGAGCACGCTCGACCTGAAGCGCGACGCGGGCGAGCTTGAGCTCCGCGCGATGCCGGCGCCGCTTGAACTTCCCGAGCCCTGCCGCCTCCTCGACGAACGCGCGCCTGTCCTCCGGCTTCGAGGCGAGCACCTGCTCGACCTTGCCCTGGCCGACGATGGAGTGCATCGAGGACCCGAGCCCGACGTCGGCGAGCAGCTCGACGAGATCGGTGCGCCGCACGGACGCGCGATTCACGAGGTACTGCCCCTCGGCCCCGCGCACGAGACGACGGGCGACGGACACCTCGCTGAAGTCGAGATCCGGCCACGCGTCGTCCTCGTTGTCGAAGACGAGCTCGACCTCGCAGTGCTCGGCCGGCTTCCGATCGCCGCCGCCGGCGAAGAGGACGTCGTCGGGCTTCTCGGCGCGCAGCTCCGATGGCGTCAGCGAGCCCGCCGCCCAGACGACGGCGTCGGCGATGTTCGACTTGCCCGAGCCGTTCGGGCCGACGATGACGGCCACGCCAGGCTCGAGTGTGATCTCGAGCGGTTCCGGGAACGACTTGAAGCCGCGGATGCGGAGCGAGCGCAGGTGCACCGGTGCCGCATTCTCGCGGTCGCCTCGGACGGGCGCGAGGGGCCGAGCTGCCGAACAAGCCGTCTTAGAACCTCTCAGATACGGTCGGGAACCACGCCGAGTGCCTCGAGCGCCTGCCGTGCGGCTTCCTGCTCGGCGGCCTTCTTGGTCGTGCCGCGGCCCATACCGAGCTGCGTTCCGGCGACGTGCGCCGCGCAGACGAACTGCCGATCGTGCGGCGGGCCTTCGACCTCGAGCACCGTGTAGCTCACTTGCGTCCCGGAACGAGCCAGCGCCTCCTGGAGCTCGGTCTTGTAGTCGACGTGGCTCGAGCGCGCGTACTCGATCTTTTCCGCGAACGCGCCGACGATCGCGGGCTCGATCCGCTCGAACCCGTGCTCGAGGTAGACCGCCGCGATCGCCGCCTCGAGCAGCGCGGCGAGGACGTTGCGACTGTGCGAGATTCGCCGGAGCTCGTCCGGCGCCACGTGTCCGGCGTACTCGAGGAGACGTTCGCCGAGGCCGAGCTCCTTGGCCACGGCCGCACAGCTCTGTCGGGAGACGACGTGAGCTCGGATCTTTGCAAGCCGCCCCTCCGAGGCATCGGCGAAGCGGTCGTACAGGGCGCGCGCGATCGCGAGCTCGAGCACGCTGTCGCCGAGGAACTCGAGCCTCTCGTAGGATTCGGCACGGTCATCAGCCCACGAGGCATGGGTAAAGACCTGTTCGACCCGAGCCGCAGGAAGCTCGGCGATCAGCCGGCCGAGCTCGTCCAGCCCGGCCGCGTGCGTCATAGAGCTAGCCCTGGTGCGCGATGACGTAGTCGATCGCCTTACCGACGGTCGTGAGCTCACGGGCGTCCTCGTCGGGAATCTTCAGCCCGAACTGGTCCTCGAGATCCATGACGACTTCCACCAAGTCGAGCGAATCGGCTCCGAGGTCCTCCTCGAAGGACGCCTCTTCCGTGATCTCGCTCTCCTCGATACCGAGCTTCTCGCTCAGCGCGCCCTTGACCTGCTCGAGAATCTCTTCACGCGAGTTCGCCACCTTGAATCCTCACCTCTCTGACGTCGGGGTCGTGGAGCGCGCCGATGCTAACACGCCAGGCGCCATGCGCTCCTGCAGGCGTTCGACGACCCGGTGATCGACGCCGCGCGCCGCGAGTCGGATGGCGTTCGCGATGGCAACGCGCGAGCTCGAGCCGTGCGCGATGACGACCAGGCCTCGCAATCCGAGGAGGTACCCGCCACCATACGTCTCGGGATCGAGACGGCTCCGAAGTCGCCGGGCGGACGGACGGATCAGTAGCCCGCCGAGCTTCCCGCGCACGGAGGAGTCGAGCTCGCCCCGGAGCAGCGCAAGCAGGCTCCGGACCGTCCCTTCGACCGTCTTCAGGGCGACGTTGCCGGAGAACCCGTCGGCGACCACGACGTCGGCGGCGCCTTCGAGGATCATCCGCCCCTCGGTATTTCCGCCGAAGTTGAGCGACGATGCGCGGAGCAACTCGTACACCTCGAGCGTCAGCTGACTGCCCTTCTCGGCCTCTTCGCCGATGGAGAGCAGTCGGACCTCCGGCTCCGCGATCTCGAGGATCTCCTCGGCGAAGACGGCGCCCATGTGACCGAACTGGACGAGGTGCTCGGGACGCGCATCCGCGTTTGCCCCTGCGTCGATGAGGACGCTGGGTCCGCGGCGAGTCGGGATCACGGCTGCGATGCCGGGGCGATGCACGCCGGGAAGCCGCCGGATGTGCAGGAGCGAGGCCGCGAGCATCGCGCCCGTGTTTCCGGCGGAGACGACTGCGTCGGCCCGGTCGTCCGCAACTGCGCGCACGGCACGCACGAGCGTCGAGTCGCTCCTCGACCTCACCGAGTCGACCGGGTGGTCGTCCATCTCGATCGTCTCCGTCGCGACCTCGAGTCGGAGTCCGTGCGAGTCGAGGCCGGCTGGCCCGAACAGGATCGGCTCGATCTCGGCCGACGCTGCTGCGACGGCGCCGGTGACGATCTCCTCGGGAGCGCGATCACCCCCAAGGGCATCGACCGCGACTCGGGTCGTCATCCGGAGCGGTTGTCGCTACGGAGCCTGAACCGGGAGCGGCTCGACGTCGCGGCCCTTGTAGGTCTTGCAGTTGGGGCACACGCGGTGCGGCCGTTTCGGCTGCTTGCAGGTCGGGCACACCTGCACGCGCGGGACGGCGATCCCGTGCTGGGCGCGGCGCTTGTCGCGCCTGGACTTCGAGGTTTTTCGCTTCGGGACGGCCATGAGCGGCTGCGGAGTATACAGGCGGTTTGGCGGCAAAACCGCGCGTGAAGGCTCGGTTAGCGGCGCGTAAGGCTTGCGCAAGGCCCCGTTTGTGCGATTGGCGCGCCCGGGTATCTCCCACGCAGAAACGGCCGAAATGCAGGGAGAAGGGAGTGAGATTACATGAACGGCATCAAGCCCCAGAGAGGTATTCATCGCGCATACCTGATGATCGTGGGCAGCGCGGCGCTCATAGCCGCATTCTGCGCTGCCTTCGCGGCCACGCTTGCCGGAACCTCGAGTGCGGCCCCGAACGTTGCACCGAGCAACACGGGAGAGCCTGCCGTCTCAGGCACCACGCGAGTTGGCCAGGTCCTCCGCACGACGAGAGGCAGCTGGACCGGAACCGAGCCGATCGACTACCTGTTCCACTGGTTCCGCTGTGACGGGCCGGGCCTTCCGGACGCGTCGAACTGTCGTCGGATCACGAACGCAAACTCGAGCGCGTACGCCCTTCGCGAGGCCGACGCCGGGTTCCGGATTCGGTCTCAAGTCGTCGCGAGGAACGCCGACGGTCAGGGCACGGCGACGTCGAATCCGACGAGCGTCGTGATCTCGGCGCGGCCGACGAACACGGAGGAGCCCTCGATATCCGGATCGGCCGTCGTCGGAAACAGGCTCCAGGCAAACCGTGGCCAGTGGGCCGGTGATCAGCCGATCACCTACACGTTCGTCTGGCTCCGCTGCAACGACAAGGGAGAGAACTGCAGCGAGATCCAGGGTGCGAACGACCCGGACTACGAGGTGCGCGACAGCGACGTCGGCCGAACCATCCGCGTGCGGGTGACCGCGCGGAACGATCGCGGCAGGACGTCTGCAATCTCGAACCCGACCGGAGTCGTCGGCTCGAGCCAGCCTGCTCCGGGCAGCTCGGTCACGGTCGAGAGCCTCAAGGCAGCCGGCGATCGCCTCGTCGTCTCGTCGGTCCAGTTCTCGCCGAATCCGGTGACGAGCCGGACCGCCCCGATCACCGTGCGCGTTCGCGTCACGAACCGCGGCGTCAATCCGGTGCGCGGTGCGCTCGTGTTCATGCGCGGGACACCGAGGGTCGTCGAGGGGCAGACGGCGGCGACGGAAGCGGACGGCTGGGTGACGCTCACCCTCGTGCCGAACCGCTTGTTCCCGCAGCCCCGGAACGGCTTCAACGTGCAGTTCTTCATCAAGGCGTTCCGTCGGGGCGACCCGGGGCTCGGCGGCATCGCCGGGTACCGCCTCGTGCAGATTCGCCTGGCGAGCGCATAGCTCGAGGGAAAACAACACGCAGACCGGAAAGGCGGCCAGATGGCCGCCTTTCCAACTTCTTTAGGGATTCGTACGGGGCTGTAAGAAGTCCGCAAGTAATTGCAGACACGAGCTCCTTCGTGCGTCTAAATCGACAAGACGAACCACGAAGGAGGGCGGCATGATCTCTGTCCGCGACAGCCACAGGCGCTTCACGATCCCGCTCGCATTACTCGCGCTCGCATCCCTCGCATTGCTCGGAGGCGACGGCAGAGCCGCTCCGGCCGCGCCGCCGGTGAACACTGCCGAGCCGGCGATATCCGGACGACCCGAGCAGGGGAGAACGCTGACGTCGTCGGCCGGATCGTGGACCGGCACTCAGCCCCTCACTTTCGCGTATCAATGGGTTCGCTGCGGCGCGGACGGCGGACGTCCGGATGGAGGCGACTGCACGATCATCTCCGGTGCAACCGGTCGCCGGTACCAACTCGTACGCGCCGACGTCGACTTCCGAATGCGCGTCCGGGTGACAGCGACGAACGCGCAGGGCACGCAGACCGTGGCCTCGAACCCGACGGCCGCCGTCCTCGGACTGCCCGTGAACACGTCTCTCCCCACGGTCCGCGGAACCCTGGTCTCGGGTTCCGTCGTGACGGCCGATCCCGGCTCGTGGAGCGGCCGTGAGTCGATCTCATTCGCGTATCGCTGGCTCCGCTGCAACTCGCAGGGCGGCGACTGTCTGTCGATCGGCGGCGCGACCGGCCGCACGTACCGTCTGACGTCGGCCGACGTCGACCACCGCATGCGCTTCAACGTGACCGCGCGAAACGCGGTCGGCAGCCTCACCGTGCTCTCGGCCGAGTCGCCGATCGTGACCGAGCCACTGCCGGCGGGGGCGATTCGACTCCCGAGCGGCGAGATCTCGATCCCTGCGACGAGCGTGCCCCGCGACCAGCGTCTGATCGTCTCGCAGGTCGTCTTCTCCCCGAACCCGGTTACGAGCCGGAGCCAGCTCATCACGGTCCGCGTCCGCGTCAAGGACACGCGAGGCTTTGTCGTCCGCGACGCACTCGTCTTCGTGCGCTCGACGCCACGGGTGACGAGTGGAGGCGATCGGCAGATCGCGACGACCGACGGCTGGGTGACGTACCAACTCGCGCCGAACACGAACTTCCGGGTCCGGAGTGGTTACAACGTCCAGTTCTTCGTGAAGGCCTACCGGGCGGGAGATCCGGCGCTGGCGGGCATCGCGGGATATCGGCTCGTTCAGGTGCGTACGGCGAGCCGCTGAGCGTCAGCGGGGACGAGCGCCCGGCCGGCCGCGGCCTAGAGCTGGTCCCGAAGCTCGCCGAGCGCGGCCCAGCGCGGGTCCGGCTCGCGCTCCGTGTGCTCGTGCGGCTCGACGTTCAGGTCCTTTCCGCAGACAGGACAGAGACCGGCGCAGTCGGGCCGGCACAGAATTTGGTCTGGGAGCTCGAGCGCGATCACGTCCCGCGCCCACGCTGCAACGTCGAGGTGACCGTCGGACACGTAGTCGGAGTGAAGTCCGTCGGCCGGCGGAGCATCGGGGTCGTGGAACTCGCGCGCGGACGCGCCACTCTCGATCTCCGCGAACGCCAGGCATCGCATGCACGGGCCAGTGAGATGCGCCCGGAGGCGCAGCTCGAAGACCGCCGCGCCGGAGGCCTGCGAAATCCGGAGGGCGACAGGCAGGAGCGGAGGCGACAGCTCGTAGCGCTGACCGCCGAGCACGAAGGGCTCGAGCTCGAGCTCGAGCCCTTCGTCGCGCACCTCACCCGGCCGGAGCCGGAGTCGCCGAAGATCGATCGCCGTCACCTCCGGAGCGTAGCGGCGCTGGATTCGAACTTCGCGATTAGCAGTACTGCTCGCTTGGTAGCATTCGATCATGGAAACTGATCGTTGGCTCGGGCTCGACCTGCGCCATCTGATCGCCCTCAAGGCGATCGCCGACGAGGGCTCCTTCGGGAGGGCAGCGGAGCGCCTGGGCTATACGCAGTCTGCGATATCGCAACAGATCGCCACGCTTGAGCGCATCGTCGGGCTCCGCCTCGTCGAGCGACCCGGCGGGCCCAGACCGATCTCGCTCACCGAGGCCGGCCGAATACTCCTCCGGCATGCAGACGCGATCCAGGCACGACTCCTGGCTGCCAAGGCGGACATGGCGGCGCTCGAAGCCGGCGACGCCGGGCGACTCAGGGTCGGCACCTTCCAGAGCGTGGGAGCACGGATCATCCCGACGCTCCTGCGCCGCTTCTCCGAGAGCCACCCGCGGGTCGAGGTCGTACTCAGCGAGTCACAGAGCGAGAGCGCGCTTCTCGAGATGATCGAGCGCGGCGAGCTCGACCTGACCTTCTGGACCCTCCCGGTCAAAGCCGGACCCTACGAGACTGTCGAGCTGCTCACCGATCCGTACGTCCTCGTCGTGCCGGCCGGGTCCACCATGTCCGCACTGAGACGCACTCCGACGCTCAAGGAGATAGCGCTCCAGCCGCTCATCGGCTTCAACCATTGCAGCGCGATGGACCAGGTCGAATCCCATCTCGCCTCGACCGGACGCACGCCCAATATCGTGTTCCGCTCCGACAACAACGGGACAGTCCAGGGACTCGTCGGCGCGGGGGTAGGGCTCAGCGTCGCCCCACGGCTCACGGTGGACGAGGACGACCCGAGCATCGACGTGATCGACCTCCAGGGGCGGATTCCGCCCCGAGTGATCGGCCTCGTGTGGCATCGCGATCGCCATCGGAGCCCCGCAGCCGAGGCGTTCGTCGAGTCGGCGATCGCGGTGTGCGGCGAGCTGGCGACCGAGCCGGCCGCGGCCTGAGCGACTAGCTCGCTAGGAGAACCGCTCGTACTCTTCCGGTTCGATCGGGTCAGGGCCGATGCCGGCGATGACCGTCTCCTGCGACCGCTCGTGCAAGCGCTCGCGGCCGCGTTTGACCGCGGTCAGGAACTTGTCGAGGTTCACCTCGAGCGTCGAGAGGATCGAGTCCGCCCAGTCCTCCATCTCGAGCCGGGTCTCGCGAGCCTTGCGTCGCGCGTCGTCGACGATGTCCTCGGCCTGGTTCTCGGCGAGCTTGACGATCTCCGTCTGCGAGGCCTCGCGCATCGCCTGCTCGCGCGCCTCCTGGATGATCCGATCGCACTCCCGCTTCGCCTCGGCGAGCATTTCCTGCCGCTCCTTGACGATCCAGCGGGCCTGCTTGATCTCCTCCGGAATGGTGGCGCGCATCTGGTCGAGGATCTCGTAGATCTCCTCGCGGTCGAGGCGCACCTGGTCGGTTAGGGGAACGGCCTTCGCGTTGTGCACGAGGTCGTCGAGCCGGTCGATGAGTACGAGTACGTCCATGGGTCGAAAAGTCTACTCGGAGGGTGAGACGGGGGCTCCTGGGCGGCCGTCGGGGTAGAGCTCCGTGAAGCGCCGCGCGACGGCGGCGGGCACGAGCTCGTCCACCCTGCCCCCGAACGTGGCGATCTCCTTGACGCCGCTCGAGGACACGAAGCTGTACAGCGGGCTCGCCATCACGTACACCGTCTCGATCTCCGGCGCGAGCTGCCGGTTCAGATGGTTCATCTGGAACTCCCACTCGAAGTCCGAGGTTACGCGTAGGCCCTTCACCATGGTCTTCGCGTCGTGCCTGCGCGCGAAGTCCACGACGAGCTCGGAGAAGACGTCGACGACGACGTTCTCGCAGGACGAGAGGGCGTCCTCGAGGAATGCGACACGCTCCTCGACGGTGAAGAGCGTCTGCTTGTGCGTCGGGTCGCGGACGACGCCCACGACGATCCGGTCGAAGATCGCCGCCGCCCGCTGGATGACGTCGACGTGACCGTTCGTGACTGGGTCGTAGCTGCCGGGACAGATGGCCGTGATCAATGCGAGAACACCGTAATCCGCGCGGAACCGTAGCGGCGGCTCGTGACGAGGTCGAGAGGAAGCTCCGGCTCGATGCGCGACGAGGTCTCGATCACGACGAGCGCTTCCGGCTCGAGAACGTCGGCAAGGAGCGGGGCCAGGGCGACCCCATGCTCCTCCCACTCGTCGTACGGCGGGTCGGCAAGCACGAGGTCGTACCTGCGGGCTCGTGCGCGCTCATCACGCAGCGCCGAGCCTGCGTTCCGGTTGAGGACGATCGCGCCAGTGAGACGCAGCTTCTCGAGGTTGGCCTGAATGACGCGACACGCTGCGGGATCGCGCTCGACGAAGACGCAGCGAGACGCGCCTCGCGAGAGCGCTTCGAGACCCATCGCGCCCGAGCCCGCGAAGAGATCGAGCACGGCCGCCCCCTCGATCGGGCCGATCAGCGAAAACGCAGCCTCGCGGACGCGGTCACCCGTAGGGCGCGTGACGATGCCCTTCGGCGCAGCGATCCGGTGCCCCTTGCGCGAGCCTGCGACGATCCTCACGCTGAGTGCTCACCGCCGCAAATACCGTCACGCTTCGCGCGCCTGCGAACACTTCGCATGCCGTCGTCCTCAGTCGGGCCAATATTCTCGAATATTGGCCCTCCCTGCGTCCTAGGCCTGCTCGGTTCTCGCCGGCGAATCACGACCGTATTTACGACGGGAAGCACTTAGTGCTCACCGAGGTGCTCGGACTCGCCGAGCAGGCGGTCGACGGCTTCGGCGAGCAGCCCCTCATCCTCGAGCTCGCGCGCGAAGTCTCGGGCCCGCTCGAGCAAAGCCTGGTCGCGACGAAGACGGACGAAACGGAGATCCGAGTAACCGGACTGGCGCGCGCCGAGGAGCTGGCCCTCGCCTCGGATCTCGAGGTCGCGCTCCGCGAGCTCGAACCCGTCCGTCGTCGCGACCATCGCCTCGAGCCTCTCGCTCGCGCCCTCGGTGAGCTCCTCCTTCGCGCGGGAGACGAGGAGGCAGTACGACTGCTCGGCGCCTCGGCCGACGCGCCCGCGGAGCTGATGGAGCTGTGCGAGGCCGAACCGGTCGGCCTCCTGCACGATCATGATGGTCGCGTTCGGGACGTCGACGCCGACCTCGATCACAGTCGTCGCGACGAGGACGTCGAGCTCGCCGGACTTGAAGCTCGCCATGATGCTCCGCCGCTCGCCTGGAGGAAGCCGACCGTGGAGACAGCCCACGCGATATCCGCGGAGTTCGGCGCTGCGAAGACGCTCGGCCTCGGCCTCGGCGGCACGAGCCACCTTGGTCTCCGACTCCTCGATCAATGGGCAGACGACGTACGCCTGCCGCCCGTCGTCGAGGTGACCACGGAGGCGCTTGTAGGCCGCCGAGCTACGGTCCTCTGTCACCCATGCCGTGACGACGGGCTTGCGGTTCGCCGGCGGTAGTGTGAGCTCGCTCACCTCGAGGTCGCCGTAGACCGTGAGCGCGAGGGTTCGAGGAATGGGCGTGGCAGTGAGGTGGAGGACGTGCGGGCTCCTCCCTTCGACGAGCGCCGTCCGCTGCCCGACTCCGAAGCGGTGCTGCTCGTCGACGACGCTCACTGCGAGGTCGCGGAAGTCGACCTCCTTCTGGATCAGCGCATGAGTCCCGACCACGAGCTGAGCATCGCCAGACGCGATGAGCTGCCGCGCGGCGGCGTGTTCCTTCGCCCGGAGGGAGCCCGTGAGCAGGCTGACCCGGACTCCGAGCGGTGCACAGAGCTCGTCGATCGTCAGGAAATGCTGCTCGGCCAGGGTCTCCGTCGGTGCCATGAGCGCCCCCTGGCGCTCGAGCTCGACGGCGCGCAGAAGTGCGTAGAGCGCGACCACCGTCTTCCCGGAGCCGACGTCCCCCTGTAGCAGCCGCTGCATCGGGATCGAGCGCTCGAGATCGCGGTCGATCTCGGCGATCGAGCGCTCCTGATCGGAGGTGAGCGTGAAAGGGAGAGATGCCCGATAGCGAGCCAGGAGCTCTCCGGGCGCGCCGAGGGGCACTGCGGACGCCCGTTCCCGCTCGGCGGCCATCCGCGCGAGCGCGAGCCGAAGGACGAGGAGCTCGTCGAATGCGAGTCGCTTCCGCCCGACCTCGGCTTCGGCCAGCGCGCGCGGGCCGTGCACTGCACCGAGAGCGTCCGCACGAAGAGGCAGTGCGTCGTGTACGAGCAACGCCCCGGGGAGCGGCTCTCCCGCGTCACGCGCGAGCTCGAGTGCCTGGGCGTGGAGTTCCCTGAGCTTCTTCTGTGCGAGTTCCTCGCTCGCCGGATAGACGGGTGCGAAGTCAGCAGTGGCACCGTCGCCCTCGAGGTCGTACGAGGAGACGGCGAATCCGTACCGGTTCGCACGTCCGCGCAGCCTGATGCGCGTGCCGGCGGACAGCTTCTCCGCAAGCCACGGCTGGTTGAACCAGGTCGCGTTGATCTCGCCGGTGTCGTCGGCGACCCTCGCGGTGAGGATCTTGAGCCGTCCGCGCCGCCTGCTCGAGGCCGAGCGCACGACAACGTCGATGACCGCCTCCTCCTCGCCGAAGAGATCGGAGACCCGTCTCGAGGGCGCAGGCTCTTCGTACCGCCGCGGACGCTGCCAAAGCAGGTCGCCCACGGTCCGCAAGCCGATCCGCGCCAGACGGCGTACGAGCGTCGGGCCGACGCCGTGGAGCACCTGTACGGAGGCGTCGAGGCGCTCGGGCCGCGGCGCCGAGCGCGGCCGAGGCCACGTGTCAGGTGAGCCCAGGCCGGCGAAGCCGACCGGGAGGACCACGCGGGCGATCGTCCCCTTCACAACCGCACGCCACTATAGGTCCAAGGGCCGGACGATCGTCGACGGTCAGGCGTCGGCCTGGAAGGTGTACTCCCAGCCCGGCTGCCAGCGAAACGAGGCTTCGACCAGTACCGGGAGCGGCGTTCCCTCGAGCAGATGGTCGAGGGCCCACTTCGTGGCGGAGTGACCGATCACGACGACACGCTCGTTCTCGAACTTGGGCGGGAGATCATGCAGGAAGCTTCGCACGCGTGCCACGACGTCGCTGTAGCTCTCGCCGCCGGGGTACGGCTCGTAGGCGTGCTGGCCCCTCGTGGCCTCGAGCCTGGCGACGGGGGCGCCGTTCAACATCCCGTAATTGCACTCCCGGAGACGCCAGTCGTGGAAGATCGGAAGGCCCCGACCGGCGAACGCAATGCGCGCAGTCTCGGCGGCACGGGCGAGATCCGAGGTGAACGCCGCGGCGACCACGTCGGCGCCGTGGCGGTCGCCCAGCTCCTTCGCCTGCCGTCTTCCGAGCGGTGAGAGCTGGCCGTCGAGCCAGCCGGAGGCAATCCAACGCTCGTTGTCGGTCGAGGTCGAGTGCGTCTCGAAGACGATCGCGACACTGGACTCGCGCCTGCGCCGCAACGCCTACTACTCGTCTTGGAACCAGAAGAACCCGACGGCCCCGGGCCCTGCATGCGTCCCGACGACGGCACCGAGAATCGCCGTGAACTCGATCTCCGCCTGTGGGCGAACGCGCCAGACGATCTCGCTCAGCGTGCCGACCCAGTCCGCCGCGTCGGCATGCGCGATCGCGACACGCAGCCCCGGCCCGTCGGTCGTCGCCTCGACGAGGCGGCGCTCGAACTCGGCGAGCGCCTTCTGACGGCCACGCACGCGCGCGACGGCGACGACGACACCGTCCTGCACACCGAGGATCGGCCGCACGTTCAGGAGCGAGCCGGCGATGGCGGCCGCTCTCCCGATCCGCCCGCCGCGCTGGAGATACTCGAGCGTCTCCACCGTGAACACCACGTCGGCGTCACGGTGGAAGCGGTCGACGAGCTCCTCGATCTCCTCGTCGCTCGTCCCCCGTGCGAGCCTGCGTTGAATCGCGTGGGACAGCATCGCGATCGCGAGCGACGCGGTTAGCGAGTCGACGACGCGCACCTTCTCGCCGCCGATCTCCTGTGCGGCGAGCTCGGCGCTCTGAAACGTGCCGGAGACCTTCGAGGAAACATGCAGGGAGTAGATCCGCTCGTACGCGGCGAGCTGCTCGTAGGCATCGACGAAGTCCTGCGGAGTCGGCTGCGCAGTCGCGGGCGTGACCGGCGAGGTGCGCAGCTTCTCGTAGAACTCCGCGGGGCCGAGCTCCACGTAGTCGCGGTAGGTCTCGTCTCCGAAGCGCACGTACAACGGGACGAAGCGCATGTTCGGAAAGCGGGACGGCGCCTCCGGATAGTCCGACGTCGAATCGAGCACGACCGCGGTGTTCTCGGTGGTCAGATTCACTCGCGTCTCCTCCCGGCGGCAGCGCGCACGGCACCCACGAGTGCGGCGACTCCCTCGTCCTTGCGCACGAGCTCAGCGCCTGCGCTCGAGGCGGCATCGTACTCGTCCTCACCGGCAGACGCGCTCAGGAAGACGACGGCCGCGGCGGGACACCGAGACCGTAGGTCAGCGGCAACTTCCGCACCGTCGACATCGGGCAGCCGAAAGTCGACGACGACGACGTCCGCTCGGGCCTCGAGGCAGACCGAAGCCGCGCGAGCTCCGACTGCGACCGCTCCGACGACGTCGAGGCCCTGGACTCGGCGCAGGAGAAAGACGAGCGACTCGCGGTAGACGTCATTGTCCTCGACGAGGAGCACGCGGATCGGCGTTTCGAGGCTCGTCACTCGGCGACGAGAAGGAGCGGGTAGTGGGGCTGCCCGCCGTCGTGCACCTCGATCACGAGCTCGGGATGATCGCGCTCGAGCGCGGCGACCAGCCCATCGAGCGGTGGTGCGCCTTCTCCGGTAAGGATGGCGAGCCACTCACGCTCACCGGCGAGCACACGCGCGACGACCGCCTCCACGACAGGGGCCATATCCTCTGCCGCCGCGACCGCAGTCTCGTCGACGAGCCCGAGGTAGTCGCCCGCGCGGATCGGGATTCCGTCCAGCTCGGCATCGCGCGACGCGATCGTGACTTCTCCCGTCGCCACCGAGCCGAGCACCTCGAGCATGTCCCGCTCGTTCTCCTCGGGCCCATTCGTCGACACGTACCGGCCCATGGCGGCAAGCCCGGCTTGCACCGACCGCGACGGCACGACGCGCACAGGCTTCGAGGCATGTTCTACGGCCTGCTCCGCGGTGAGGATCACGTTCGAGTTGTTCGGGAGCACGAGCACCTCCGCCGCGGGAACCGACTCGATCGCCTCGACGATCTCCGCTGTGGACGGATTCATCGTCTGCCCGCCTTCGATGACCCGCGTCGCGCCGAGGCTTTCGAAGAGACGGCGGTTGCCGCGCCCCGGGCAGACCGCGACGAGCCCCGTCTCGAGCGTCGGAAGCGAGGTGCCTGCACTCTCCAGCAACCTGTCCTCGCGCTGGGCCGTCTGGTGATGCATGTTCGCGATCTCGACGGCTTCGACGACGCCCAGCATCGTCGCGGCCGAGATCGCCGCGCCCGGATTGTCCGTATGAAGATGCACCTTGAGCGCGCTCCTGTCGCCGACGACCAGCAACGAGTCGCCCATCTGCTCGAGCGTCGCCTCGAGACCGGCCTGGTCGAGGCCTTCGCCCTCGACCACGAAACCGGTGCAGTAGCGGTACTTCGAGAGCTCCTGATGGATCGCCTCGAGGCTCAGCGTCTCGCCTTCGACGGGCCCGTCGGGAAGAGGCTGGCCCAATGCCCCGTAGACCATCCCGCGCGCGATCTCGACCAGCCCCGCTCCGCCCGCGTCGACGACGCCGGCGTTGCGAAGGACGTCGAGCATCTCGGGCGTGCGCGCCAGCGCATCCTCTCCGCGGGCTAGGACCGCGGCCAGGAACTCCGGGGCCGGCAGCCGCCGGTTCTCCGTCCTCTCTCCCTCCTCGGCCATCTCGCGGATCACGGTGAGGATCGTCCCCTCGACCGGGCGCTTGACCGCGCGGTAAGCGGCGTCGCTGGCACCGCGAAAGGCACGGCGGAGCCGAGGTGTCGAGACGTCGTTCGTCTTGCCGAGATCGTCGACGAACCCCCGCACGATCTGGGAGAAGATGACACCCGAGTTGCCGCGTGCGCCCATGAGCGCGGCCCGAGTGACGTCCTTCGCGACCGCTGCGCTCGAATCGGCGTTCGAGCTTTCCAGCGCCTCGACGATGGATCGCAGCGTGAGCGTGAGGTTCGTGCCTGTGTCGCCGTCGGGTACGGGGTAGACGTTCAGGTCGTCGATCCGCCGACGGTGCGCTTCGAGGTTCTGGAGCGCGCAGCGCGCGAGGTGGCGGACCGCCTCGAGCTCCATCAGGTCGCCCGGACCCCATGGACGATCACGAGCTGCTCACGTTCCACGCCGCGAGCTTAGACGGCGCAGGCGACTAAGAGCGTCTAACGCAATGATCGCCCGTCGCGAGGCGGATGCTGGACGCCGTGAGGCAAGGACGCAGGGAGCGCCCATATCCGCAGCGATTTGGGCGCGACCGAGGACGCAGCATCACGGCGTCCAGGGCCGCATCGCGGCATGGCCGTTTCTTTGCGTTAGGAGCTCTAAAGCGCCTTCTGGACCTTGCCGGCCTTGAGGCAGCGCGTGCAGACGTACGCGCGGGTGGGATGCCCGTCGAGCAGCACGCGAACACGCTGTAGGTTCGGGTTGAAGCGCCGCTTCGTGGCGACCATCGAGTGGGAACGGCTGTGGCCGAAGCCGGGCTTCTTTCCGCAAATGGCGCAGACCTTGGACATGCGGCCGCGGACTATATCTGTTGCGCAGAGGCACGAAGTTCCTACTCGGAACTCCGCGCCGCGCGAAATCCCTAAAGGCGCTCGCTTCGCGAGCGCTGTGGTGGTTCTGACTCAGCCGCGGCTCAACTCACCGCGCGGCCGCCGCCCGGAGCTGGGAGAAGAGATCGGCCATCTCGAGTGCGCTGCGGACCGCCTCGGCACCCTTCTCGATACGAGGCTCCGCCTGCTCGACGCGGTCGAGCGTGAGCACGCCGAACGAGACCGGAACACCCGTCTCGAGCGCCGCGAGCTGGAGGCCGCTCGCCGCCTCGCTCGCGACGTAGTCGAAATGAGGCGTGTCGCCGCGAATGATGCAGCCGAGAGCGACGATGCAGGCAAACCGGCGCGTCTTTGCGAGGGCCGTTGCCGCAAGTGGGAGCTCGAACGCACCGGGCACGACCATGATCGTGATGGTCTCCTGCCGGACGTCGGCTGCGGTCAGCTCCTCGAGCGCTCGGTCGAGGAGCTGCGTCGTCACCTTCCCGTTGAACCGCGACACGACGACGCCGACTGCGCGGCGGCCGCCCTCCGCCTCGCCTTCGAGAACCGCGTAGCCGTCCGGGATGTGGAGATCTCCCGCTGCGTGCTCATGGGAGAGCTCGACGTCGATCGGCGCACCACCGGGCTCGAGCGGCTCGGGCTCGAAAGGCTCGGACTCAGGCGCCGGCTCGGGCTGAGGCTCGGGCTCGGGCTCGGCGATCGCGAGTGCTTCCGCTTCCGCTTCCGCTTCCTCGGATTCGGCATCGATCGGCAGCTCCCCGCTGGAGGTCCCCCAGGCCGGTGCCCCGTCGTCCGCCGCCGCGACCTCGTCTTCGGGATCGGCGAGTTCCGAATCTCGCCGATCCGTCCACTCCGAGAGGACGTTCTCGCTCGACTCGTCGATATCGCGACCGCTCATGTCAGATCCTCGGAGGCGGATTCGGACTCCAGACGTGACCCCTGATGATGCAGCTTCGTGATCGTGTGGCCGAGCTTCTCGCGCTTCGCCGCGAGGTAGCGCGCATTCTCGGGCTTCGGCGCGACCTCGATCGGGATCTGCTCGACGACGGTGAGACCGAAGCCGTCGAGCCCGGTGAGCTTGCGCGGGTTGTTGGTCAGGATGCGAATCGTCGTCAGGCCGAGGTCGGCGAGTATCTGGTTGCCGATCCCCCACTCCCGCGCGTCCGCCGGAAAGCCGAGCTCGAGGTTCGCCTCGACGGTGTCGAGCCCGGACTCCTGTAGCTCGTACGCCCTGAGCTTGTTGAGCAGCCCTATTCCGCGGCCTTCCTGCCCCATGTAGAGGAGGACGCCGCAGCCCTCCGCGTCGATCCGGGCGAGAGCCTGCTCGAGCTGCTCGCCGCAATCGCACAGGAGCGAGTGGAACACGTCGCCGGTCAGGCACTCGGAATGGACGCGGACGAGGACGTCCTCGGCACCGTCGACCTCGCCCTTGATGAGTGCGACATGGTGCTTCCCCGTGAGAACCTCGCGATAGGCCACGGCTTCGAACTCGCCGTAGTCGGTCGGCAGCTTGACCGCGACGACGCGCTCGATGAGCTTCTCATTGCGACGCCGGTACTCGATGAGATCCGCGACCGTCACCATCTTGATCCCGTGGCGCTTGCAGAAGGCGGTGAGGTCTGCGACCCGGGCCATCGTCCCGTCGTCGTTCATGATCTCGCAGACGACGCCGGCTGGAATCAGGCCTGCCAGACGCGCGAGATCGACGGCGGCTTCGGTCTGACCCGCGCGGCGTAGAACCCCACCGGGACGCGCCCGGAGTGGAAACACGTGGCCGGGCTGGACGAGATCGTACGGGGTCGAGCCGGGATCGATCGCGACCTGGATGGTGCGGGCACGGTCATGGGCTGAGATGCCCGTGGACACGCCCTCCCGCGCTTCGATCGAGACGGTGAACGCCGTTCCGAGCGGTGTCTCGTTGTGGTCGGTCATCGGCCGCAGCTCGAGCTCGTCGCACCGCTCGGCGGTCAAGCAGAGGCAGACGAGGCCACGACCGTGCGTCGCCATGAAGTTCACGGAGTCGGGCGTGACGAACTGGGCCGCGATCGTGAGGTCGCCCTCGTTCTCCCGATCCGCATCGTCGACGACGATCACGAACTTTCCGGACCGGATGTCGTCGATCGCATCCTCGATCGTCGCGAAGGGCGACGCAGTCTCGCGCGCTGACACGTCCACGCTCACCATCGGATCGTAGCCCGATCGGGTCATGGCCCATGGATCTGACGCCATGAGAGAACTCGCTCGACGTACTTTGCAAGGACGTCCACCTCCAGGTTCACCTGGCGCCCTGGGACCAGCGCCGAGAGCGTCGTCACCTCGAGGGTGTGCGGCACGAGAGCTATAGCGAACGCGTCGTCCGCGAGCTCCGCGACCGTCAGCGACACGCCGTCGATCGTTACGGAGCCCTTCTCGACGCAGTACCGCAACACGTCGTCCGCGGCTTCGACGAAGACCCGCAGGCCTTCGCCCTCGGCCTCGACCGACTGAACGCGGCCGACCCCGTCGACATGCCCCTGGACGTAGTGGCCTCCGAGGGGATCGCCGACTCTCACCGCGGGCTCGACGTTGACGAGATCCTCGGACCGGACCTGTCCGAGTGTCGTTCTCGCGAGCGTCTCCGAGACCGCGTGGAACGAGACCCGCTCGCCGTCGACGGACTCCGCCGTGAGGCAACAGCCGTTGATGGCCACCGAGTCGCCGACGCTCGCACTCGCGGCGACACCGGG
>DATAEF010000027.1:0-37256 GCA_036258155.1 Gaiellaceae bacterium
GTGGGAAAGACGGCGCTCGCCCGAGTCGCTCTCGACTGGATCGACGACACGACGATCGTGTTCGAGACGACCGCGGCTCAGCTCAATGCCGGCGCCGTGTACATCGGCGAGCTCGAGGGTCGCGTCAAGACACTCGTGGCGTCGGTCGCCGGACAGGGCGTGGTCTGGGTCCTCCCGGAGCTCCAGGAAACGCTCTTCGCCGGACAGCATTCCCGCAGCCCTCTGGGTTTGCTCGACGCGCTGCTGCCCCACATCGAGTCGGGTGCGATCACGATCGTCGGCGAGGCGACTCCCACCGCAGCGGAGCTCCTGGCCGCCGCGCGGCCGCGGGTGAAGAGCGCCTTCGAAATGGTGCGCGTTCGCCCACTCGACCAGGCGGACACGATCGCAGTCGCGCGGCATGCGCTCGAGCACGATCCGCTCGACGTCGAGACCGACGACGAGACACTCGCGGAGGCGTTCGAGCTCGCCCAGCAGTTCCTGCCGAGCGTTGCGCCGCCGGGAAACCTCCTGCGGCTTCTCCTCGCGACGGCCGCCGAGGCCGCCGAGCACGGTGCCGAGACCTTCGACGGCCCCGACGTCCTCGCGACGCTCGCGGCGAGCTCGGGGCTTCCTCTCGCCCTCCTCGACGCGGCGGCTCCGCTTCCTCTCGAGGAGGTGCGCACGTTCTTCGCGCGACGAGTTCTCGAGCAGCCGGAGGCCGTGGACTGCATCGTCGAGCGCATCGCGATGGTCAAGGCCGGCGTCACCGATCCCACTCGGCCGCTCGGCGTGTTCCTCTTCGTCGGTCCGACAGGCACCGGCAAGACCGAGATCGCCAAGGCGCTCGCGGAGTTCCTCTTCGGGTCGGCGGACCGGCTCGTCCGCCTCGACATGAGCGAGTACCAGACTCCGGAGTCGTTCGACCGACTGCTCTCCGACACGGCCACGGACGCGCACGGGGCCGCGCTGATCTCCTCGGTCCGGAAGGACCCGTTCGCGGTGATCCTGCTCGACGAGTTCGAGAAGGCGGCTCAGCCCGTTCTCGACCTCTTCCTCCAGGTCTTCGACGACGGACGGCTCACCGATCTCCAGGGCCGCGTCGTCGACTTTCGGCGCAGCGTGATCGTGCTCACGTCCAACGTCGGCTCGCCGCTCGTGCGCGGTCCGAGTGTGGGGTTCGAGCCTCCCGAGCAGTCGTTCTCCAGCGCTGGCGTCGAGCGTGCGGTTCGCGCCTCGTTCCGCCCGGAGTTCGTCAATCGGCTCGACCGGATCGTCGTCTTCCGCCCGTTCGAGCGATCCGCCATGCGTGCGCTGCTCGACAAGGAACTGGCTGACGCTCTCGCTCGGCGTGGGTTGCGTGGTCGGCCATGGGCCGTCGAGATGGACGACTCCGCGTACTCGTTCCTGATCGAGAAGGGATTCAGCCCCGAGCTCGGGGCCCGTCCGCTCAAGCGTGCTCTCGAGCGGTACCTCCTGGCACCTCTCGCGGCGGCGATCGTCGAGCAGGCCGTTCCGGACGGTGACCAGTTTCTGTTCATCACCGCGGCCGGCGGCGATCGCATCGAGGTCGCGTTCGTCGACCCGGACGCCGAGGAGGAGCCAGCCGCGGATGCGGACGAGCACGTCGAGCTCGACCTCCCGGCCCTGCATCGCTCGCCTCGCGGGGACGAGGCGTCGGTGGCATTCCTGCAGACGGAGCTCGCGCGGATCGCCCGGGCCGTCGGCGAGCTGCAGGAGCGCAAGAGCAGAGCCCTTCTCGCCATGTCCGAGCCCGGGTTCTGGGATCGCTCGGACCGTTTCACGATCCTCGCCGACGCCGAGTACCTCGACCGGCTCGAGGCGGCGACGCGAACCGCTGAGAGGCTCGGCGTGCGCGTCACCAGGAGCGTCCGGTCCGACGGGCGAGCGAACGCAGAGCTTGTCGAGCTCCTCTCCGGCCGGTTGTACGTACTCGACCGCGCCCTGGCGGGCATCGCAGCGGGGGCGTCCACGGACGTCCTCGTCCACCTACGCGCCTCGGGAGCGGACCCGGGCGCCGAGGCGGAGCCTTTCGCCGCGCTCCTCGCCGAGATGTACGTGGCCTGGGCCGGGGACCGAGGCATGCACGTCGAACGGCTGGACGCGCCCTCGGGAGAGCACCTGCTCTCGATCTCGGGACTCGGGTGTGGAGAGGTCCTCGCTCTCGAGTCCGGCTTCCACGTCCTGGAACAGGTGGACGAACAGCGCGACGGAGCGAAGGTCGCGGACCGCGAGCACGTCCGCGTGCTCGTGCTTCCGCGCCCCGAGGGACCCGAGGCGGGGGCAGGCTCGCTCGCACGCCTCGCGCTGCACAGGGTCGAAGAGGCCGAGCCCTCGATGGTCGTCGTCAGGCGCTACCGTCCGGGTCGCGCGCCGCTCGTGCGCGACAGCATTCGGGGGTACCGGACCGGCCGCCTCGATCGGATTCTCGCGGGCGACTTCGACCTGTACGGCGACGCGCGATCCGATCGCTAGAGTCCACGCGTGACGGTCGAGATCCTCTACTGCCCGACCTGAAGCGGCTACGACACACGGGCCGCGAGTCTCGCGGCCGAGATCGAATCCAAGACGGGCGCGGCGGCAAAAACCACACCTGGCGGGCGCAGCCAGTTCGACGTCCTCGTCGACGGGGAGCTCGTCTTCTCCAAGCATGCCGTCGGCCGCTTTCCCGAAGACGGCGAGATTCTCACAAAACTCGCGACGTAGGTACTAGTCCCCGTGGCCCTTCTTCTTGCCCTTCCCGTTGCCACGACCTTCTTCGCCGGCTTCGCCGCATGTCGCATCCCACTCGCTCCGAAGCCGGTCGATCTCGCGGCGATCGCCCTGAATCCTCTCGGAGCGGTCGAGCAGGCCGATGACACCATCGCAGCGGCCGAGCGCGAAGCGGGTGAAGGCGAGGTTGTAGCTCGCGTACGCCTCCGTGATCGAGCCGGAGCCGCGGAGCGCGAGGACTGCCTCGCGAAGGAGCGGTAGAGCGCCTTCGTAGTCGCCTGCCTGCATCCGGGCGAACCCGGCGTCGTTCAGCTCGGCGCCGCTCGGCTGGGATGCCTCGGCTTCGGGCGTGGACGAAGACGTCGTCGTCTCCTGAGAGCTCCCGGCGGCGCGCGGCGCCTGAGACCCGGTGTCTCTGGTCGCGTCGAGCAACGCGGCGGTCGCGATCCCCGCGACCAGGACCGCCACAGCGACAAGGGTGAGCACCGCGCCGTTGGACCGACGCCTCGATCGGCGCAGGCGCCGACCCGTTCGAAGCACACGCTTCGTCGGCTCGCCGGTCGCGGGGAGGAGGAGGGTTGGCGTCGGCGCTCCGCCAGTGGGCTCGGGATCCCCGTCGACGGATGCGAAGGCGGCCCGGAGATCGGCGACGAGCTCGCCGCAGGTCGCGGGGCGCGCAGCCGGCTCTTTCGCGAGGGCGCGCGCGAAGACGGCGTCGACCGCAGGCGGGAGCGAGGAGTCGAGCTCGGTCGCGCTCGGCACTTCGGCGTGCAGATGCGCGAACGCCTGCGTGGCGGGTGTCTCGCCCGCAAAGGGTCGTCGGCCGGTGAGAAGCTCGAACGCGACGACACCGAAGCCGTACCGGTCGCTCGCAGGGGTCGCGGGCTCGCCCCGCGCCTGCTCCGGGGAGAGGTACCCGGCCGTCCCCAGAACCATCCCGGGCAACGTCAGCGTCTCGAAACCTGTTGCCGACGCAATCCCGAAGTCCGAGACGTGCACGCTCCCGTCGCGGTCGAGCAGGAGGTTTGCAGGCTTCACGTCCCGATGCACGATCCCGTGAGCGTGGGCGTGATCGAGCGCTGCAGCAGTCTGAGTCAGCCATTCGAGAGCCTGCTCCCGGCCGACCTGCCCGCGCTCGAGACGATCGAAGATCGTGCCGCCGTCCAGGTACTCCATCACGATGAGCGGCCGCCCTCGATGCTCGCCCACGTCGAAGACGGTCACGACGTTGCGACGACCGGAGAGGCGCGCGGCCGCCAACGCCTCGCGCTGGAACCGGGCCCGGGACTCGGGCTCCCGCGCAAAGCGGTCCGAGAGCAGCTTCACGGCGACCGTTCGCTCGAGGACGGAGTCGGTCGCGCGGTACACGTCTCCCATTCCCCCGCGCGCGACGAGCGTCGGCGCGGAGTATCTCTTCGGAAGCACGTTGGTGGCGATCCCACAGTAATACCCGTACCGACGGGTCTCGACACGCCCTGAGAGCTTCAAACGTGATGATCGCCCGTCGCGGGGCGGATGCTAGGCGCCGTGAGGCAAGGACGCAGGGAGCGCCCATATCCGCAGCGATATGGGTGCGACAAAGGACGCAGCATCAGGGCGTCCAGCGCCGCACAGCGACATGGCCGTTCATCGCGTTTGGAGCTCTTGAAGGGTCAGCGCAGCAGGAAGCCGTCGCCCAGCGGGTCTTCCGGGTCGAGCGTGAACACGTGCTCGCCAGTCCTGAAGGCACTGCCCTCGACGTCTGTCACGACGGCGGGAATGCCGGCGACCTCGTCATCCCCCACGACTCGGGCGCGGAACTCGGAGCCAACGATGCCGCGGTGGACGAGCTCGTGTCCGCGCGGCAGACGCCCCGAGCGATCGAGCAGCGCGAGGCGCGCCGAGGTGCCGCTACCGCACGGTGAGCGGTCGACCTCGCCGTCGGCGAAGACCGTGACGTTGCGCTGCGTCAAAGGCCGCTCGGCCTCCTCCTGCCAGAAGATCACCCCGTAGACGTCGCGAAGTTCGGGCTCGAGCGGATGGACGACGTCCTGCCACGCCTCGACCTCGCGCTTGAGCTCGCGGCCGAGCTCGATCAGACGCGGAAGCTCGGCGGGCTCGACGCGCTCTTCCACGGACGCGTAGAACGCGCCGCCGAACGCGACGTCCACCGTACGCTCCTCGAGCTCGACGCCTTCCGCCCAGACGAACGCCGGGACGTTCCGAAAACGCACCGAGCGCACACGACCGTTCTCGATCTGCGCCCAGGTGTCGAGGCGCCCCGACGGAACGTCCACGACGACGTGGTTCTCTCCTTCCGAACGCTTGATCATGCCCTCGTCGAGCGCCCACGTGACGAGCGCGATCGTCCCGTGGCCACATGCGGTCGAGTAGCCCGCGTTGTGGAAGAAGACGACTCCGAGGTCGGCACCATCGTCGTCGGGTTCGACGACGAAGCAGCCGTACATGTCGGCGTGGCCCCGAGGCTCGTGCACGAGGAGCCTCCGCACGTGGTCGAGCCGCTCCAGCGCATCCCGCCGCTTGTCGAGGATCGTCGCACCACGCGGCGCCTCGACTCCTCCCGTGACGATCCGGAACGGCTCGCCCCCCGTGTGGTAGTCGACCGCGCGAATCTCCACGGCCGTCAGCGGCCGCGGAACGCGGGAGCGCGCTTCTCGAGGAACGCCTGCACGCCCTCCGCGAAGTCCTCCGTCCCCGTCGCCGTCTGCTGGAGTGCCGCCTCGAGCTCGAGCTGCTCCTCGAGTGACGCCGTGTGGGCGTGCTCGAAGAGCTGCTTCGTCATCGCGACGCCACGCGTCGGCAGCGCCGCGTACCAGGCAGCGAGCTCCCCCACATCCTCCTCGAACCGGTCCGCCGGCCGAACGTCCGAGACGAGACCCCAGCCGAGCGCCTCGTCGGCGCTGAGTCGCCGATTCGACACCATCCACTCGAAAGCACGCGAGAAGCCGAGGAGCCGGTGGATGAACCAGGTGCCGCCGGCATCGGGGATGAGCCCGATCCCGATGAAGCCCGGGACGAACGACGCCTGATCCGACGCGATGCGAACGTCGCACGCGCACGCGAGCGAGAGCCCAGCGCCCGCACACGCGCCGTTGATCGCCGCGATCACGGGCTTCTCGAGCGCCCGGATCGCGCGGATGTTCGGGTGGTACGTCTGCTCGAGCGCCTCGCGCACGCCACCGGGAAGCTCCTGGAACTCGCGCAAGTCCTGCCCCGAGCAGAATCCGCGCCCCGCCCCCGTGATCACGACCGCACGCACCTCCGGGTCGGCCGCCTCGCGAAGTGCCTCGGCGAGCCCGTCGTGCATCGCCCTGTTGATCGCGTTGTAGACGTCCGGCCGGTTGAGGGTGATGATCAGGACGGCGCCGTCGCGATGAGTGAGCACCTCGTCGGCCACGGCCGCAGCCTACTAAGTGCTCCCCGCACTAGCCCTTCGAGCGATCGAGGAACGCGCGCACCGCGCCCTGGGCCTCCTCGCCGAGCATGGACATGGCGAGCCAGTCGCGTGCGTGACCGACCGTCTGATGCCAGGCGAGATCGCGCCACACGTTCAGCTGGTGCTTGGCGTAGCGGGTGGTCTGCGGCAGCCTCGCTGCGAGCTTGTCCACCCACTCGTCCACGACGGCGTCGAGCTCGCTTTCGGGTACCGCACGATTGACGAGCCCCCACTCGGCCGCCTGTGCGGCCGGGATCTCATCGCACAGGAAGACGATCTCCCGCGCTCGCCGGTCTCCGACCATCAGCTGAAGCCATTGGGTCGCCCCACCCGCCGGGACCGAGCCGTGCTTGAGCCCGACGTGTTGGATGAAGGCCGTGTCGACGATCACCGAGAGATCGCACGCCATCTGCAGCTCGTTCCCTCCGCCGACAGCGATCCCGTTGACCCGCGCAATCGTCGGCTTTCCGATCTCGCGGAGGCGGTCATGCATGTCCTTGAACGCGCCGAACCACTTCCAGTACTCGCTCGAGTTGCCGAGAAGTTCCTCGTCCCATGAGCGAAGGTCGGCGCCGACGCAGAACGCGCGGCCCGTACCGGTCACGACGACCGCGCGCACGTCGTCGTCCCAGGAGGCGTCCTCGCATGCGCAGGCGATCTCCCGAAGCATCCGGAAGTCGAATGCGTTCAATACATCGGGTCGGTTCAGCGTGATCGTGGCGCGCGGCAGCGTCTTCTCGTAGACGATGGCCTCGAAGCCGAGCTCTGCCGGATCACGGGGACGTGGATGGGTGGGTTCGGTCACTCGATCGACGCGAAGTGGACAGTGAACGGGATGCCCATCGCCATCGCGTCCTTGCCCGAGGCCGCGAACGCGTCCGAGTTGACGGCGGCCTTGAACGACTCCATGTCGTCCCACTCGAACTCGGCGACGTAGCGGCACGCGGGCTCGCCGAAGGGGGAACCGAATACCTTGCCGTGCCGGAACGCCGAGCACTCGATCGGCTGAACGAACTCGGCGATGTGCTGCGCGTAGCGCTCGGAGTCGGGCTCGGTCTCGTACTGGATTGTCGCTCGGATCACGTTGTCTCCTTCGTGGGTGGCGCCGGGGAGCGTATAGCGTGCCGCCGTGAGCTCGACTGCCTTCGCCGCACTGCTCGCCGCCGCGGCGGGTCTCGCCGGTGCTGTGCAGATCGCCGTTCAGGGACGACTGAACCAGCGCATCGGAAGCATCGAGGCCGTCGCCACGGCTTCCGTGATCGGAGCGTTGCTGGCAATTGGAGTCCTGCTCATAGCGACCCGCTCGCTCGGCGGACTGGGCGACGCCGCTACCGGTCCGAAGTGGCAACTGCTCGGCGGCGTCATGAGCGTCTTCATCATCCTCGCGATCACCATCGCGGGCCCGCGGATCGGAGTCGTTGCGACGACGGCGTTCCTCATCGCCGCGCAGTTCGCCCTCGCGACCGCGATCGACCGCTTCGGCTGGTTCGGGGTCGAGCAGGTCGCGCTCTCCTGGCCACGAGTCCTTGGCATCGGCCTGCTCGTCGTCGGTGCGGCGCTCACGCTGCGCCGGTGAGCGGCAACGGCGCTCTCGACGGGCTCGAGCCGGCACTCGTCTGGCAACGCTTCGGCGAGCTGACGCGGATTGCACGGCCCTCGAAGCAGGAGGACGAAGCGCGCGCGCACGTTCTCGCATGGGCCGGAGCTCGTGACCTGGACGCGAATGTCGATGTGGCCGGCAACGCCGTCGTTCGCATCCCGCCCTCGCCGGGACGGGAGGACGCTCCGATCGTCGTCCTCCAGGCGCACATCGACATGGTCTGCGAGCGCGATACGGAGAGTCCCTACGACCCGCGGGAAGGACGAATACACGTCGTCCTGGACGGCGACTGGGTGGTCGCCGAAGGGACGACGCTCGGGGCGGACAACGGGATCGGGGTCGCGGCCGCGATGGCAGTCGCAGATGACTCCGCGATCGAGCACGGCCCGCTCGAGCTCCTGTTCACCGTGTCGGAGGAGGAAGGCCTCGACGGCGCAAAGGCACTCGATCCCTCGCTCGTGTCCGGGCGCGTCCTGGTCAACCTCGACGGGACGAGCGACGCGGTCATCACGGTTGGTTGCGCCGGGAGCGCGCGCACCTTCATCCGCTTGGAGCTCTTTCCAGAGCCTGCGCCAAAGCGCGCGCTCGCGCTTCGGATCGAGCTGGCCGGAGCACAGGGCGGTCATTCGGGAGAGAACATCGCCGACAGTCGGGTCAACGCGATCAAGGCGCTCGGACGGATTCTGGCGGCCGCATACCGGACGGCGCCCTTCCGGCTCGTCCGTCTCGACGGCGGTGTGAGCCGCAACGCGATCCCTCGCGAGGCCCGGGCGACGATCGTCGCCAACCTGGAGTCCGAGCAGGCCCTCCGTGGAGCAGCCTTGCGAGAGCTGAGCGCGATCCGCGACCAGTACGCGGACGAGAGCGGTCTCTCGCTCTCGTTCTCGCCCGGCGAGCCGACGGATGCGGCCTCCGAGGCCGTGACGCGCCGCACGCTCGATCTTCTCGCCTCGATCCCCAACGGTGTTCTCGCCCTGATATCGGGCGAGCGTCGATCGGTGGAGACGAGCACGTGCCTCACCGTTGCGACCACGGAGGACAGAGTCCTGACCCTCGCGTCGATGTCGAGGAGCTCGAACGCGATCGCACTCGAGGACCTCGTGGCGACGACCGAGGCCGTCGCGCGCCTTGCGGGGGCGAACCCCGAGATCGTTCGCTCGTATCCCCCGTGGCCGCCAGACCTGGACTCGCAACTTCTCGCGACTGCGCGTGCGACGTTCGAGCGCTTGTTCGGGAGCGCCCCCCGTCTCGAGGTCGTCCACGGCGGGCTCGAGTGCGCTGTCATCGGCGAGAAGCTGCCGGGGATCGAGATGATCTCGATCGGGCCGGCGATCGTCGGTCTGCACGCTCCGGGCGAGCGGCTCGGCATCTCGAGCACGCAGCGCTTCTACCGCCTGCTCGGCGCCTTGCTCGACGACCTCTCGTCGTAGAGACGTCAGGGCGCCCCGCGCCGCTCGCTCGGACGACTAGAGACCGACGATGTCGTCCGGGCGAACAGGGACGCGTGCGAGCTCGCGGCCGGTCGCGTCGCGCAGCGCCGCGACGATCGCTGCCGTGGAGACCACCGTCGGCGGCTCGCCGACGCCCTTGACGCCGTACGGCGCATCCGGCTCCGGCTCCTCGACGAGCTCGGAGACGACTGGCGGCATGTCGAGGAACGTCGGAATGAGGTAGTCCGTGAAGCTCGCGTTCGCGATCACCCCGTCGCGCGTCTGGATCTCCTCCATGAGCGCGAGCCCGAGGCCCTGTGCGGTGCCGCCCTCGATCTGCCCCTCGACCGCGGTCCGGCTGAGCGCCTTGCCGACGTCCTGCGCCGTGCCGATCCAGACGACGCGTGTCAGACCCAGGTCGACGTCGACCTCGACGACGACGCGCATCGCCGCGACCGCGAGCGCGACGTGCGACTGTCCACCGGTGATCTGGCCCGTCTCCGGATCGAGCGGGAACGTGCGTGGGTGCCGGTAGACCCGCTCGACGTCGACCTCGGCTCCGCCCAGCCGCCCGCGCTCGTCGAGCGCCGCCCGACAGGCAGTCTGGACCGCCCCCGCCGCCATCCAGGTCATTCGCGAGGCCGACGCCGAGCCTGAGGAGCCGACCTCGGCCGTCGAACCCGACGCGAGCGCGACGTCCTCAGTCCCGAGCTCGAGCCGCGCGACCTGCAGGATGACGTCGGTCACGCCCTGGCCGACCTCGGCGGACGCGCAGTGCACCTCGGCGCTGCCGTCGGCCCGGATCCGAACGCGTGCCGTGCAGTAGTCGTCGAATCCCTCCGAGTAGCAGATGTTCTTGAAGCCCACGGCGAAGCCGACACCGCGACGGATGCCCTCACCACGTGTCGTGTTCCCCGCTCCGCCGGGGAGACGAATCGCGTCACGTGGGAGCTCCTCTGCCTCGGGGACGGGAATCGCGGCAGCCCGTCGAATGACCTCGCGCGTCGGCAGCGAGCCCGCGAGGACCTGTCCGGTCGCGAGCGCGCCTCCCGGCTCGAGCGCGTTCAAGAGCCTGAGCTCGACGGGATCGATTTCGAGCTCGGCCGCGAGTTTGTCCATCTGCGCTTCGGTCGCGAAGCACGTCTGCACCGCTCCGAAGCCCCGCATCGCTCCGCAGGGAGGGTTGTTCGTGTACACCGCGAGACCTTCGACGAGCACGTTCTCGACGGCGTAGGGCCCCACGGCGAAGCAGCAAGCGTTCGAGATGACCGCGGTCGAGCTAGACGCGTACGCCCCGCCGTCGATCAGGATCCGCATGCGGACAGCCACGAGCTGCCCTGCGCGGGTGGCCCGGTGCTCCGCCCAGATCCGCGCTGGGTGGCGGTGGATGTGGCCGACGAAGGACTCCTCCCGGTTGTAGACCATCTTCACGGGGCGATCGGTGTGCAGCGCGAGCATCGCCGCGTGAATCTGCATCGAAAGGTCCTCGCGTCCGCCGAACGCGCCGCCGACGCCGGCGAGGTGGATCCGAACCATATCGGGCTCGAGGCCGAGGCATGGCGCGACCTGATCGCGATCGACGTGTAGCCATTGGGTGGCGACGTGGATGTCGATTCCACCCTCGCCGTCGGGGATCGCGATCCCCGATTCCGGACCGAGGAACGCCTGATCCTGCTGCCCGATCTCGTAGGAGCCGGAAACCGACACATCGCCCGTCGCATCGGGGTCGCCGTGTCGAATGACCATCGAGCGAACGACGTTCGGGCGTGGATCGTCGCGGTACCCGTGCCCCGTCGTCGGCCGGTCGGGGTGGAGCGGATCCATCTCGGTCGCGCGCTCCGGATCCGTGACGAGCGGGAGCGGCTCGTACACGACGCGCACGGCCGCGGCGGCGCGCCGAGCCTGCTCCGGCTCCTCCGCTGCGACGATCGCAACGGGCTCGCCGAAGTAGCGCACCCGCTCTGACGCGAGCACCGGCTGATCGGCGAACTCGAGGCCGTACGTCTTCCGACCGGGGACGTCCTCGCCGGTGAGGGCGGCGCGCACGCCCGGCATGCCGACCGCCTCGGAGATGTCGATCTCGAGGATGCGGGCATGCGCGTGAGGGCTGCGGACGGTCTGCCCCCAGAGCATCCCGGCCGCGTGGAGGTCGCTCGAGTAGGCGAACTCGCCCGTGACCTTGGGAACCGCATCGGTGCGACGAAGAGCGGGCGTCGCTCGCCCGCGCCGTAGCGTGCGCACGGCGGTGCTCATCGTCCGGCCGCCAGGTGGACGGCGTCGAGGATCTTCTGGTAGCCGGTGCAGCGGCAGAGATTCCCGGAGAGCGCCTCTCGGATCTCGTCGTCGCTAGGATCGGGGACGCGCCGCAGGAGATCGGCTGCCGCGACGACGAAGCCTGGTGTGCAGAACCCGCACTGCACCGCCCCGGTCTCGGCGAAAGCCTCCTGCACGGGGTGGAGAGCCTCCGCCGCGGTGAGCCCCTCGACGGTGACCACGTCGTGGCCGTCGGCCTGACCTGCGAGTACGAGGCACGAGCAGATGAGCACGCCGTCGAGCAACACGGAGCACGAGCCGCACTCGCCCTGCTCGCAAGCGTTCTTCGAACCGGGGAGGGCGAGCCGGTCGCGGAGCGTCGTCAGCAGGCTCTCTCCCGCCCAGGCGTCGGCTTCGAGGTGCTCGCCGTTGACGGTGAGCTCGATCCTCATGGGCCACCCTGCCCCCACGGCGGGGCGCAGGTTACGACGCGCAAATTGGGCCTGATCACGCCATGCACCTCTGGAGCGCTCGCTCGACGAGAACGCGGAGGGCATGGCGGCGGTAAGCCGCAGTGCCGCGCACGTCGTCGATCGGACTCGCTTCCCGAGCGACGACCTCGGCGAACGAGCTCGCCTCGTCGATCGGGCGGATGACGAGACCGGGCACCGGTCCGGCGGAGCCGAACGACGCCCGCAGCTCGCCGCGCTCGCGATCGGCGACGACCGCAAGCGACACGACGGCGATGACCATGGCGTTTCTCGGGCCGACCTTCATGAACGTCTGCGGTTGCCTACTGGGACGGACGACCGCGACGACGATCAGCTCGTCCGGCGCAAGCGTGTTGCGCTTCGGCCCGACGAGGAAGTCTTCGAGCGGCACGCGCCTCGTCCCGCGCACGCTCGCGAGCTCTATCTCCGCTCCTTCGACGAGGAGTGGCGGGAGGGCGTCGCCTGCCGGCGAGGCTGTTCCGAGATTGCCGCCTATCGTGCCGCGGTTGCGTATCTGCGGCGAGCCGACCGTCCGGGACGCCTCCGTGAGTGCGGGCATCATCTCCGCGAGAGAGCCCGTCATCGCCTCGGTGTAGGTGAGCCCGGCCCCGAGCCGAAGAGACCCGTTCTCGCGCGTCCAGGAACGGAGCTCGGGCACCTCGCCCAGGTTGAGGAGCACGTCGGGCCGGATACGGTCGAAGTTGAGCGAGACCATGACGTCGGTTCCGCCCTGTATCGGAAGCGCATCCGGGTGCTCGGCCTTGAGCCGTAGCGCGTCGTCGAGCGAGCGGGGCGTCAGAACTTCCACGTCGGTCCTGTTCTACCGCTCTTCGCGTACGTAGGGAATCCCCAGGGCGGCCGGAGCCCCAAGACGCCTCTTGGAGAGACCCGTCGACGCGATGACGAGCACCACGATCGTCATCAGGTACGGAATCGCATAGAGGAACTCGGGAGCGACGTCCACGTCACGCGCCTGGAGGGCGAACGGGAGCGCCGAAAGCGCCCCGAAGAGGTACGCCCCCACGAGGCAAAGCTCGGCGCGCCAGAACGCGAAGATGACGAGCGCGATGGCAATCCACCCTGCTCCGCCGATGAGCGTGTCGCCAGCAATCCAACCCGGTGAGATCGAGAGGCTGTAGCACGCTCCGGCGACGCCGGCGAATCCGCCCCCGATCAGAACGTGGACGTACCGGTAGAGGGTCACGTTGATGCCCATTGCATCGGCGGACGCCGGAGCCTCGCCGACAGCGCGGACATTCAAGCCGAAGCGCGTCCGTCCGAGGTAGAGACCGACGAGAAGCGTGGCGATCCACGAGGCGTACACGAGCGCGGACTGGTCGAACACGATCGGCCCGAGCACCGGAAGATCCGCGAGCCCCCACACGTCGAGCGAACCGAGCCGCTGCCTCGCGGGGAGGTCCGGCGAGAAGCCCAGCTCGGTTCCTACGTAGGCCGACAGGCCGAGACCGCCGGCGAAGATCGTGAGCGCGAGGCCCGAGACGATCTGGTTCGCGCGCAGCGTGATCGTGAGGAAGGCGTGGATCGCGGCCATTGCCGCGCCCGCCAGACCCGAGGCAAGAATGGCGAGGACGAGCACCGGTGCGCTCGCTCCCTCGACGCGTTGGGTGATCCAGAAACCGACCACCGCTCCGAACAGCATCATCCCCTGGACACCGAGGTTGAGAACGCCTGAGCGCTCGGCCAGAAGCTCGCCGAGCGACGCAAAGAGGAGCGGTGTCCCGTACAGGACCGCGTCGGCGAGGACGACGACGAGCAGCGTGTCGTTCACCGCGCGGGCTCCACGGCCGGGCCCGATGCGCCTTGCGCGCTCGAGCGACGCCGGATCCGCAACCGGTAGCGAAAGAGAAGCTCACCGCCGAGCGCGCAGAACAGGATGATCCCCTGCATCACGCCGACGAGCCCCGAGGGAAAGTCGGGGCCTTGAAGCGTGTAGCCCGCGTTCTGGAGCCCGCCGATCAGCACCGCGACGAGGCAGACCGCGAGCGGGTTGTACCGGGCCAGCGCCGCGACGACGATCCCCGTGTAGCCGAAGGCGGCCGCCTGCAGGCCGGTCGTGCTGCCATCGAGCGTGTACGTGAAATCTCCGATCTGGCTCGCGCCCCCGATGCCGGCGATCGCACCCGACACCGCCATCACCGACAGGATCTTTCGCCGGGTCCGCATGCCCGCATAGCGCGCCGCGCGTGGCGAGTCGGCGATGACGCCGACCTCGAACCCGAAGCGCATGCGCGTGTACAGCACCCACAGGGCGAGCGCCGTGGCGAGCCCGATGACGAACCCCAACGGGACCACGACTTCCGAGCCGAACGTCGGCCAGTTGGACGCCTCCGGCATCGGCTTCCCCTGAGGGAACGCTCGCGCCTGGAGCGTCGACGTGTCGCGCCAGTAAGAGGAGCTGTCGAAGATGAGGTAGGTCAGCAGCAGGCCCGCGACGTAGTTGAGCATCAGCGAGGTGATGATCTCGTTCGTCCGGGCGAACGCCCTGAGCACGCCCGGAATCAAGGCCCAGAGTGCGCCCGCCAGACCCGCTGCGACGCACATCGCAACGACGTAGAGGGGAGTCGAGGCGGCGCTCCGATCTCCGAGCTGGAGCGCGATCCACGATGCGCCCACCGCACCGAGGTAGAGCTGGCCCTCGGCGCCGATGTTGAACAGCTGCATGCGGAAGGCCGCAGCCGCAGCGAGCCCTGTGAAGAGGATCGGTGTCGCCGAGATGAAGGTCGCCGAGAAGGCGCCGTTCCCGGTGAACGCCGCGTCGAGGATCTCGCGATACGTCTCGACCGGATCGTGTCCTGTCGCCGCGAGGATCACGGCCATGATCCCGAACGCCACGACCAACGAGCCGAGGGGAACGGCGACGGACAACCACCACGGCTGCTCCAGGCGACGCTCGAGCTTCACTCGCTTGCACCTCCTCCCATGAGCAGCCCGATTTCGTCGATCGACGCGGCTCCCGCCTGGAGCTCGCCCACGATCTCGCCCTCGTAGACGACGAGGATCCGATCGGCGAGCGCGAGGATCTCGTCGAGATCCTCGCTCATGAGCAGGATCGCGACTCCCCGTGCGGCGGCGTCCCGGAGGTACGAGTGCACCGTCTCGATTGCGCCGACGTCGAGCCCCCGCGTCGGCTGGGCGACGACGAGAACTAGTGGATCATCCTCGAACTCTCGCCCCAGCACGAGTTTCTGGAGGTTGCCACCGGAGAGGTTGCGCACGGGAGTTCCCGGCCCAGGGGTCTTCACGTCGTAGCGGCGGATGATCCCGACAGCCGCCTCGCGCATGCGTCGGAGGGCGAGGAGCGGCCCGCGCGAGAACGAGCGCCGACGGTAGGTCTTGATGACGACGTTGCTCGTGACGCTCAGGCTCGGAGCGAGCCCGGTTCCGAGACGGTCCTCGGGAACGTGCCCGACGCCCGCGAGGATCGCCTCGCGTGGATCGCCGCCTCGCAAGCGGCGGCCCGCGATGCGGACGCTCCCCGCGCGGATATCACGCATCCCCGAAACCGCCTCGGCCAGCTCGCGCTGGCCGTTGCCCGCGACGCCGGCGACCCCGACGATCTCGCCTTCTCGAATCGCGAACGAGACGTCCTTCACCGCGATCTCTCCCCGATCGCCGGCAACCGTCAAACCGTCCACTTCGAGCGTCCGGACGTCGGCGAGCCTCCTCGGCTGCTCGAGCGGTCGCGCGACGTCGATCTCACGACCGACCATGAGGGCGGCGAGAGAGCGAAGCGTGGCAGGCTCGGCGTCGACCGTGGCCACGGTCCGGCCTCCACGAAGCACCGTCACGCGGTCGGCGACGGCCTTCACCTCGTGGAGCTTGTGAGAGATGAAGATGACGGTCTTCCCCTCCTCGGCCATCGCGCGAAGGGTTCCGAACAGCGCCTCGGCCTCCTGCGGGGTGAGCACCGCGGTCGGCTCGTCCATGATCAGGATGCGCGCTTCCCTGTAGAGCGCCTTCAGGATCTCGACGCGCTGCTGCTCTCCGACCGAGAGCTGCCAGACCCGCGCCTTGGGATTGACAGCGAGGCCGTAGCGGCTGCTCAGCTCCTCGACGCGATTCTCGATCGCGCTCGAATGGACGACGATGCGGCGCGCCTCACCACGGTGATCGCCGAGGACGACGTTCTCAGCCACGGAGAACGGCTCGACGAGACGAAAGTGCTGGTGCACCATGCAGATCCCGGCGTCGAGCGCGTCGCGAGGCGAGTGGAAGCGAACCTGCTCGCCGTAGAGCTCGATCTCGCCCTCGTCTTGCCGGTAGAGGCCGGTGAGGATGTTCGAGAGGGTGGTCTTGCCCGCTCCGTTCTCGCCGAGCAGCGCGTGCACCTCCCCTTCGGCGGCCTCGAAGTTGACGTCGTCGTTCGCGACGACGCCGGGGAAGCGCTTCGTGATCCCGACCATGCGCACCGCTGGGGGCAGAGAGGCGCCGGACGAGCCGGCGCCTCTCACATCGCGTGCGCTGACGGGGAATCCCCCCACTCGGCTAGCCAGGAGGCTTGACTGTCGAGACCTTCCCTATCACGCCCCTGGCAAGCCACTGCATCTCGTACAGGTCCGGGAGCACCTTGAGCGTCTTTCCTTTCGGCACGACCAGCTTGCCCTTCTGGTCGTACAGTGGCCCCGTGAAGACGTTGAACTTCCCGGCGACGATCGCCTTCTTCTTCGCGACGATGGCCGCCTTGGTCTTCGCGGTGACCTTCGGGCCGAACGGAGCGATATCGGTGAAGCCGTCCTTGATCGTGCCGTAGTAGAAGCCGGGCTTCCAGGTTCCGTTCATCGCAGCCTTGACCCGCCGCACGTAGTACGGCCCCCAGTTGTAGACCGCGGCCGTCAGCCACTGCTTCGGTGCGATCTTTCGGGCGTCGGAGTCGTAGCCGACCCACGGAACGCCCTTCTCCTCGGCGACGGCGCCCGCCGCCGGGGTGTCTACGTTCTGCCCGAGCACGTCGACACCCGCCGCGATCAGGCTCTTCGCCGCCGCAGTCTCCTTCGGGACCGAGACCCATGCGTTCGTCCAGAGCAGCTTGACCCTGGCCCCTGGGTGCGTGGCCTGCGCGCCGAGCGCGAACGCGTTGATGTGGCGCACGACCTCGGGGATGCCGAACGGAACGATGTAGCCGATCAGCCCCTTCTTGCTCGCGGCGCCCGCCGCCATCCCCGAGAGGTAGATCGTGTCCTCACCGGCGCCGAAGTACTCCGACTGGTTCTTCTTGATCTGCGTTCCGGTCGCTTGCTCGAAGAACACGTCCGGATACTTCTTGTACAGCTGGCCGTTCACCCCGAGCTCGAAGAACCCGAACGAGCAGCCGAAGATCATGTCGTACCCCTCGCGCGCGAGGCCCGCGACCACCTGCGGAACCTGGGCGCTCGAGAAGATGTTCTCCTTGTAGGTCGTCTCGACCTTCGAGCCAAGCGCTTTCTCGATGGCGAGCCGACCCCTGTCGTGCGCCTGCGACCACCCGCCATCGTCATGTGGCCCCGGGTAGATGAAGGCGACCTTGAAGGGCTCCTGCTCGGGCCTGGCCGCGCCGCCGCCGGCGAGCGTGAGCCCCACCGTGGCAAACGCGAGCACGAGCCCGCATACCACCCACGTCCTTCTCATCTCATCCTCCTGTCCCGCCTACCGACTGACGCGGCGACTATACGACAGCGTCGGCCGAGACGAGGAGAGCGGCGGCGACCGTATTACGCTAGGCGGATGGAGACCCTCCAGCGCCGTCTGGCGGTGGCCCGCGGAGACGAGCCGGCCGACCTCGTCCTACGCGGTGGCAGCGTGTTCTCCGTCTTCACGAGAGAGTGGCTCGACGCCGACATCGCGATCGTCGACGGAGTCGTCGCGGGGCTCGGGGAGTACGAAGGACGCGACACGCTGGACGTGTCTGGTCGTCATGTCGTGCCCGGTTTCATCGACGCTCACATGCACCTCGAGACGGTGAAGCTGATGGTCGACGAGTTCGCGCGGCTCGTGCTCCCGCTCGGCACGACCGCTGTCGTCGCCGACCCGCACGAGGTGGCGAACGTCCTCGGCGTCGACGGCGTGCACTGGCTGCTCGACGCGTCGGCGGGGCTGCAGCTCGACGTCTTCTTCATGGCTTCGTCGTGCGTGCCGGCGTCGGTGTTCGAGTCGCCTCGGCGGCCGCTCTCCCCTGGAGATCTCGAGTCCCTCATGCGGCGGCGACGGGTGCTCGGGCTCGCCGAGATGATGAACTACCCTGGCGTTGTCGCCGGTTCGCCGACGGAGCTCGAGAAGCTGACCCTCGACGGCGCCGAGCACGTCGACGGGCACGCCCCGGGCGTCCTCGGGAAGGAGCTGCAAGCCTACGCCGCCGCGGGCATCGGCTCGGACCACGAGGCCTTGACCGTCGACGAGGGGCGAGAGCGGCTACGAGCCGGAATGTGGCTCCTGATCCGCGAGGCTTCGATGGCGAGAAACCTTCTCGACCTGCTCCCGCTCGTACGCGAGCTCGGCCCCGGTCGCATCGCGTTCTGCACGGACGACCGCGATCCGGAGGACATCGCCGACGACGGTCACATGAATGGGATGGTGCGAAAGGCCGTGGCCGCAGGCATCGCGCCCGAGGACGCGATCGTCCTGGCGTCCCTCAATCCGGCGCTCTGGCACGGCCTGCAACACCACGGCGCGATCGCACCCGGCTACCAAGCGGACCTCCTCGTCCTACCCGACCTCGTGAGCTTCGCGCCCGAGCTCGTGCTCAAGCGGGGACGGCCAATCGAGGAGAGCCCGCCGGTCCAGGTCCCGGACTGGGTACGCCAGTCCATGCGTGTCGCACCTGTCTCGCCGTCAGATTTCACCGTCCCGTCGAGCGGAGGAAGCATTCGTGCCATCGGGCTGATCGAGGATCAGGTCGTCACCAAGTCCCTCGTGCGCGAGGCCCTCGTCGAGGATGGGAAGGCAGTCTCGAGCCCCGTGCGCGACCTCGCGAAGATCGCGGTCGTCGAGCGTCACCTGGCAACGGGCCGCGTGGGTATCGGCTTCGTTTCCGGCTCGGGGCTGCAGCGCGGTGCTCTCGCGTCGAGCGTCAGCCACGACGCGCACAACGTCATCGTCGTCGGCATGTCCGACTCCGACATGGCGTTCGCGATTGGGCGCCTGGTCGAGATCGGCGGAGGCATCCTGACTGTCGAGGACGGCCGCATCCTCGCAGAGTGCCCCCTGCCGATCGCCGGTCTCCTCTCCGACGCTCCTCTCGCCGACGTCATCGCGCAGAGCCGCGCGTGCAACGAGGCTGCGCACGGGCTCGGCTGGACGGGCGCAACGCCGTTCCTCACACTCTCTTTTCTCGGCCTCTCCGTGATCCCCCACCTGAAGATCACGGACCGTGGACTCGTCGACGTCGACCGTTTCGAGCTCGTCCCGCTTGCCGTCGGGTGAGCAGGCTCTACGGCAACGGCTGGATCGTCACCTGCGACGACGGGGGCTCGGAGCATGCGTCGGGGTGGCTGCTGGAGGACAACGGCCTCCTGAGCGCAGTCGGAGAAGGCGCGGAGCCCGAGGCGGACGAGCGCATCGATCTTCAGGGCGCCGTCGTCACGCCCGGCCTCGTCAACACGCATCACCACCTGTACCAGACCCTCACCCGGGCTCGGGCCCAGCAGGCCGATCTCTTCTCGTGGCTCCGCGAGCTGTACCCCCTCTGGTCCGGCATCGACGCCGAGTCGGAACATGCGGCAGCGCGCACCGGGATCGCGGAGCTGGCGCTCTCGGGATGCACCACCGTCTTCGACCACCACTACGTCTTTCCGCGCGGCCGCGAAGGCTTGATCGAGGCCGAGGTTCAGGCAGCGCGCGAGCTCGGCGTGCGGATCGTGGCGTCACGCGGCTCGATGGACCTCGGCGAGTCGGACGGCGGGCTGCCGCCGGACGAGCTCGTCGAGGACATCGACTCCGTGCTCGCCGACACGGAGAGGCTCGTGGGTGAACTGCACGAGCCGGGCGCGGGTGCTCGCGTGCAGATCGCCGTCGCACCCTGCTCACCGTTCTCCGTGACGAAGCGACTGATGACCGAGTCCGCGACGCTGGCACGGAGGCTCGGCCTCCTGCTCCACACCCACCTCGCCGAGACGGTCGAGGAGGAGGCGTACTGCATGCAGCTCTATGGCTGCACTCCGGTCGAGTACCTCACCGACCTCGGCTGGCTGGGAGACGACGTCTGGTGCGCGCACTGCATCCATCTCTCGGCCGACGACATCGCGGACTTTGCGAGCTCGAGCACCGGCGTCGCGCACTGTCCGACGTCGAACCTCAGGCTCGGTGCGGGCGTCGCGCCCGTCCGCGACTGCGTCGACGCGGGAATCCGCGTCGGCCTCGGCGTCGACGGCTCGGCCTCGAACGAGCGCAGCGACCTCCTCTTCGAGGTGAAGCAGGCGCTCCTGGCCGCCCGGGGCCGCGGCGGCCCGGGAGCGATGACCGCACGCGAGGCGCTTCGACTCGGAACTCGCGGCGGCGCCGCCGTGCTCGGTCGCACCGACATCGGCTCGCTCGAGCCCGGGAAGTGTGCGGACTTCGCGGTCTGGCGAACGGACGGGCTGGAGCTCGGCGGAGCCGAGGATCTTCCCGCCGGACTCCTGCTCTCGGCTCCGCATCGTGTCGATCGTCTGGTAGTCGGTGGCGAGGACGTCGTGCGGGCCGGGGCGCTCGTCCGTGTCGACGAAGCCGAGATAGCGCGCGGCCATCGGGCGCAAGCGCGAAGATTCGCGCAATGATCTCCGTCTCGACCCACGTGCTGGACACGGCAGCGGGAAGACCGGCGAGCGGCGTGCGCGTCGAGCTGGCGCGGGCGCGTGAGGTCGTGGCCGCCGGCGAGACCGACGCGGACGGCCGGATACCGGAGCTCGCGAGCGACCTCCCGGCAGGTCGCTACGAGATCATGTTCTGGCCCCCTTCCCCTTTCTTCGCGCGGGTCGAGTTCGAGGTGGAGCTCGAGGACGGCCATTACCACATCCCACTGCTCGTCTCGCCTTACGGATGCGCGAGCTACCGCGGAAGCTGACCGCCGAGGAGCTCGCGGAGCTGTTCGAAGGCCGCACGCGCGTGGTCGAGGTGCTCGCCGAGATCGAAGACCCTCTGGGCCGCGCAGAGGAGGTCCTCACGACCCTCACCGACGAGGACAAGCTCGAGGCGCTGAACGCACACCCGGCAATCGGCCGCCGGAAGGGACTATCGGCCCGCTCGGCGCTCGAGCAGGGATCCGACACCGACCCTGCCGTGCTGGCCGAGCTTGCCTACCTGAACCAGGTGTACGAGGAGAAGTTCGGCTTCCGTTTCGTCGTCTTCGTGCACGGTCGCCCGAGGAGCGAGATCCTCGAGGTTCTCCGGGAGCGCATCGGGCGGACGCGGGAGGAGGAGCTCGAGACCGGCTGCCGCGAGCTGGTCGCGATCGCGAGGGACCGGTGGACCCGTACCTGAGAGACGTCCTCGACGTCTGCTTGCGAATGCTGCACGTCGTCGCCGGCATCGCCTGGATCGGCGCCTCCTTCTACTTCGTCCGGCTCGATCTCGCGCTGCGGCCGCCGAAGAAGGCGGGTGATGCGGAGGCAGGGGTCGCAGGCGAGTTCTGGGGCGTCCACGGCGGTGGCCTCTACCACTCGCAGAAGTACCGCCTCGCGCCCCCGGAGATGCCAGATCCGCTCCACTGGTTCAAGTGGGAGGCCTACACGACGTGGCTCTCGGGCTTCGCGCTGATGATCCTCCTCTACTACGTGGATGCGGGTCTCCGCCTCGTCGACCCCGCGGTCGCCGCGCTCGAGCCGTGGGAGGCGGTGCTCCTCAGCGTCGGTGGAATCGTGCTCGCATGGCTCGTCTACGACGCACTCTGCCGGATGCTCGGGGAGCGAAACGAGGGGGCGCTTGCGGTCGTCGGCGTCGCGCTGGTCGCGATCGCCGCGTGGGGCGCGGGAGAGCTCTTCTCCGCTCGAGCTGCCTACCTCCAGGTCGGCGTGATGCTCGGGACGATCATGGCCGCGAACGTCCTCTTCGTGATCATCCCCGCGCACCGGAAGCTGGTGGCCGCGATGGAGGAGAAGCGCGAGCCCGATCCCGCGCCGCTCCTGCGTGCGAAGAACCGCTCCGTCCACAACAACTACCTCACGCTCCCCGTGCTCTTCACGATGCTCGCCGGTCACTTCGCCTTCACATTCGGCGCGGACGACGCGTGGGTCGTCTTCGTCCTGATCGCGATCCTCACTGCTCTCATCCGCGTCTTCTTCAACCAGTGGCACGCAGGTCGCCGCGCCTGGTGGATACCGGCGGTTGCGGTCGTCGGCGTCATCGCGCTCGCGATCTGGCTCGAGCCGGACTCGCCGGCCCCGGCGCAGGTGGAGCCGGTGCCGTTCGCAGAGGTGCAGAGCATCATCGCCGCGCGGTGTGCGCCCTGTCACTCGGGTGCCACGGCGCCTCTGGGCATCGAGTTCGAGACGCAGGCGCAGATCGAGGCGTGGGCAGGCGCAATCGAGCAGCAGGCGGTGCTCACGCGCGGAATGCCCCCGGGGAACACGACCGGAATGACGGAGGACGAACGCGAGCTCCTCGGCGCCTGGATCGCACAGCAGCGGTAGGTCGGTGACAGCCCGTTCGACCAGTGGGCCCGCCTCGAGCGGGCTTCGTCGTTCGTAGAAGCTCTCCGGTAGATTCGGCCGATGCTCGAGATTTCGGCCGGGGGCTTCGACTTCACCGCGCGCTTCGAGGAAGGCGATGCGCCCGAGACCGTCGCGGCGTTCCGCCGGATGCTCCCGCTCGACTCGAAGATCATCCACGTCCGCTGGTCCGGCGAGGGAGGCTGGATCCCGATGGGCGACCTCGACGTTGGAATCGGGCCCGAGAACGCGACGAGCTATCCGAGTCCCGGCGAGCTCATCTTCTATCCCGGCGGCGTGAGCGAGACAGAACTTCTGCTCGCCTACGGGTACGTCGCATTCGCGAGCAAGGCGGGCGCGCTCGCCGGCAACCACTTCGCGAAGATCGTCGAGGGCAACGAGAGCCTGCGCGAGCTGGGACGCCGCATGCTCTGGGAAGGCGCTCAGGACATCTCGTTCAGGGAGGTGTAGGAGCGAGGCGCGCCTCGTCCCCGAGACGCCGCAGCGCGTCCGTCAGTACCTCGACGGCGAGCTCGATGTCCTCCGGGCTCGAAAGCTCGTCCGGTGAGTGGCTGACTCCGTCGTTCAGGCTACGGACGAACAGCATTGCCGCGTCGACACCGGCCGCGGCCAGCACTCCGGCGTCGTGGCCGGCCCCGGAGGGAAGCTCCACGAGGTCGACCCCGCAGGCCTCTATCGCAGCGCGTAGCGCGAGCTGGGCAGGACCTCCGAGAGGCACCGGCTCCGACCGTCGCGTCGGCTCGAACCCCACCTCGCGGATCAGCTTGTTCAGCCGTTCGACATCGGGGGCGCGCACGTCAATACTCATCCGAACGCGCGACGGGATCACGTTGATGCCTCCCGGCTCGACGTCGAGCTGTCCGACCGTGGCCACGCCTCCGGGGATTGCGAGCGCCGCGTCCCGGATGCGGAGCATCTCCGTCGCTGCCGCGACGATGGCGTCGGCTCGGTCCACCATCGGTGTCGTTCCGGCATGGCCGGCTCGCCCCTCGACGACGAGCTCCCCCCGCGCATAACCGACGATCCCGGTCACGACTCCCAACGGAGAATCTCGATCGGCGAGGACCGGCCCTTGCTCGACGTGGAGCTCGAGAAATGCGCGGGGCAAACCGCCTCGTGCGACGCGCGCCCGGCTTCCGATGCATCCCACCTCCTCGCCGCGGAACGCGACGACCGCGCCGACATTTGCTCGCTCGACAGCCTCGATCGCTGCGACGACGCCCAACGCGCCATCGAAACGGCCACCCTGCGGCACGGTGTCGAGATGCGACCCGACCCACACGGGACAGGTCCCGGGGTCCGACCCCTGGACGTGCCCGAAGAGGTTGCCGTCTGCGTCGACGGCCACGTCGAGCCCACCCTCTTCGAGCCACGACGCAACGAGTCGATGCGCCTCGTCCTCGGCGGGAGACGGATGCGGCCGGTTCGCGCCCGGCCCGCCGCCGATCGCGTACAGCTCGTCGAGCCGCTGGTGCACGCGCACCGGAGCAGCCTAATGGCCGCTGACTGGACGGAGCATGAGCGAGCCCGCGACCGGAAAGAGTGCCGCGATCACGAATGCCGCCGACCACGATCCTGCGGAAACCGTCGCAGCGAAGACGGGCGGACCGATCATCCCGGACGCCGAGAGCACGGTTTGCTGCAGCCCGATTGCAGCTCCGCTCCTCGCCGCCCCGGCGAGCTCGGCAACGGCCGTGAACGCGAGCCCGTTCCACGCCATCGACAGGCCCCCGGAGATCGCGACGCTGGCCACGAGCAGCCCGAGCGGGCCTCCGGCGAGCAGTGCGGTCACGACAATGGCGACGGCGATAGCAAGGCCGAGCTGACGGAGTGGCGCGATCCGCGATCCGAGGACGTCCGACCAGCGGCCGGCGCCGATGCGCGAGGCAACACCGAGAATCAACGCGAGACCGATGACGAGGGCGGCGTCGGCGTCGTCGAGGGCGTGCTCGTCGTGCAGAAAGAGGACTCCGAAGCCGATGATCGCCACCTGCGGGTACCCGTAGAGCGCGCTGACGAACGAAAGCCGCCAGATCCTCCGATCGCGGAGCGCGCGTACGACCGGCTCGAGCTCGAGTTCGATCTCGTCTACGGCTCGGTCGCGCAGTACGAGGCCACCCGCGGCCGCACCGACAGCCGAGAGGCCCGCGAGAAACAGGAACGCGGCCTCCGAGCCACCCTCGGCAGCGAGCGGTGGAACGACGATTGCGACAAGGAGAGCGCCGAGCGGAACCGCAGTCTGTCTGATCCCGAGCGCGAGGCCTCGCTCGCTCGGCGAGAACCAGAACATGACTGCGCGTCCGCTCGCCGAGTTCACGCTCGCTCCAGCAGCGCCTGCCAGGACGAGCAGGCCGAACAGCACCCCGAACGATCCCGCATCCGCCGCGCCGACAAGGCAGACAGCAGATCCTGCGAGACCGAGGGTGAGAACGAGACGCTCGCCGTAGCGGTCGGCGGCGAGCCCCCAGGGAAGGAGCGTGACGCACGCGCCGACCCAGGCAGCCGAGAGAAGAGCGCCGACCTGGGCGAGGGAGAGCCCGTACTCCTCGCGAAGAACCGGCGCCATGACACCGAGCCCGACCGTGCTCGCGGAGAAGCTCGCCTGCGCGACCGTCCCGGCCGCGAGAACCGCCCAGCGGTATCGCACGTTACGAGTACAGCTCGCCGGCGAGGTACTTGAGCCCGGAATCGACGAGCGGCGTCACGACTCGCTTGCCGGGTCCGAGCCGTTGCGCGAGCAAGAGCGCGACTGTCAGGTTCGCGCCGGTCGAAGGGCCCGACCAGAGCCCTTCTTCGCGGGCGGCACGGCGCGCCATCTCGAACGCAGCCGCGGTGGCGACACTGGCAAACTCGTCGACGTCGTTCTCCGCCAACAGCGGCGGGCGGAAGCCGGCTCCTCCGCCCTCGATGCGATGTGTGCCCGGCTCGCCGCCGGAAAGAACCGCAGACTCGGCAGGCTCGATCGCGACGCGGTGCAGCTCGGGCAAGGTCTTCCGCAGCTCGCGTGTGACGCCGACCAGGCAGCCGGCAGTGCCGACGTACGCGCAGAACGCGTCGATGCGTCCGTCGAGCTGCTCGATCAGCTCCCGCGCGAGACCGGCGTAGCCGTCGAGCATGTCGCCGTTGCGGAACTGGTCGGTGGCGAACCCGCGGGTCTCCTCCACGATCTCCTGAGAGCGCCGGATGAGAGCCGGGAGGAGCTCCGGAGTGATGCCTTCCGGGCTCGGCACGATCTCGACGTCCGCTCCAAGCGCCCGCATGGTCTGGAGCTTTTCGAGAGCGAAAGCATCCGAGCTGACGATCCTGAGCGGATACCCCTTGAGAGCGCAGACCAGCGCGAGCGACGACCCCGTGCTGCCACCCGTGTACTCGACGACGGTCTGCCCCGGCTGCAGGCGACCGTCCCGCTCGGCCCCCTCGATCATCGCAAGCGCCATTCGATCCTTGTACGAGCCCGTCGGGTTGGCCGACTCCAGCTTGACCCAGACCTCGGCCATTCCCGGCCCGACGAGGTGCTCGAGCCGGACGACTGGGGTCGACCCGATCGCCGCGAGCACTCCTGCCCGCACGATCAGAGCCCGAATGGGTTGATCGGACGCGCACCCGTCGAGACGATGACGCTCTTCGTCTCGAGGTACAGCTCGAGCGTCTCGATCCCGAGCTCCCTGCCGAAGCCCGACTGCTTGTACCCGCCGAAGGGGATCCCGGGGAACGCCGTGTACGGCATGTTGATCCCGACCGTCCCCGACTTTATCCGCGCCGCGACACGATGCCCGCGCGCCGGGTCGCCCGTCCACACCGTCGCCATGAGCCCGTACCGCACGTCGTTCGCGAGCCGGATTGCGTCCTTCTCGTCCTCGAACGGCGTCACCGTCACGACCGGCCCGAAGACCTCGTCCTGGGCGATCTCGAGATCGTTCGTCGCCGCGACGACGGTCGCCGGATAGAACGCGCCGGCGCCGTCCGGCACTGCCCCGCCCGCGACGATCTCCGCGCCCTCGGCGGAGCCCCGCTCCACATAGCCGTGCACGCGCTCGCGGTGGGCGGTGGAGATCAGCGAGCCCATCTGCGTCTCGGGATCGAGCGGATCTCCGACCTTGATCGCGCCCGCGAACTCCCTCATCCGAGAGACGACGTCGTCGTAGAGCGGTTTCTCGACGAGGAGCCGCGAACGCGCCTCACAGCTCTGACCCGCCGCGTAGAAGATCGCCCACGCGGAGCTGGGAATCGCGCTTGCGAGATCGGCGTCCGCGAACACGAGGTTCGGGCTCTTCCCGCCGAGCTCGAGCGTGACCCGCTTCACCGGATCCGAGGCGAGTCGCATGATCTCTCCACCCGTCCTCGTCGAGCCGGTGAACGCGACCTTGTCCACCCCTGGGTGGCGCGCGAGGTAGGCGCCGGTCGTCGGTCCGTCGCCAGGGACGACGTTGACGACCCCCGCCGGAAAACCGACGTCCGAGGCGAGCTCAGCGAGCCGAATCGCGGTGAGCGGCGTCTGCGGATCGGGCTTCAGAACCACCGAGCAGCCCGCCGCCAGCGCCGGCGCGAGCTTCCAGGTCGCCATCATCAGCGGGTAGTTCCAGGGGACGATCTGCGCGGCGACGCCGACCGGCTCCTTCAGCGAGTAGAAGAGTAGCGACCCTCCGATCGGATTCGCGCGGCCGCCGATCGTCGCGACCGCGGAGCCGTAGAAGCGAAAGTTCTCGACCGCCTGGTGGAGCTCGGCCTTGACGGAGGAGATCGCCTTCCCGACGTTCCGCGCCTCGAGCTCGGCGAGCTCGGCGCGGTTCGCGACGATCGCGTCCGCGAGCGCATGGAGGAGGCGCGCGCGCTCCGTGCCAGGCGTCCTGCCCCAGTCACCGTCGAGCGCAGCCCGGGCCGCCTCGACTGCTCGGTCGACGTCGGCCTCGCCGGCGATCGCAGCGCGAGCAAGGGGCTCGCCTGTCGCAGGCTCCGTCAGCTCGCGCACGTCGCCCGACACCTGCTCCGTGGACTCCCCGCCGATGAAGAGTCCGAACTCGCGGTCGGCAGCGATCGCCATCGGCCGGAATCTACCCGGCGGCGGGCTCCACGGGCGCGACGGTGAGCAGCGATGGGTTGGTCCATGGCCCACCTGCGCGCGCGGCGAGATCGGCGAACGTGACGCCGCCGAGCAACGAGATCGTGGCGTCCCGAATCTCCTCCCAGACGTCGCGCAACGTGCACCCGACGGTCATCGGGCAGGGCTCTGGATTGTGCCGCGTGGCGCAGCCGATCGGCGCGAGCGGCCCCTGGAACAGCCGAACGACGCGCTCGAGCGTTATCTCCTCCGCGGCCTTGTTCAGCCGGTAACCGCCAGACGGTCCTCGCTCGGAGCGAACGATGCCCGCCGTACGAAGCGTGGGCATCACCTGCTCGAGCACCGATTGGGGAACGGCGGTCCTGCCGGCAAGCTCCTCGAGCTTGAGCGGGCCGCCGCCCTCGAGCGACAGCACCAGCAGGGCGCGGGTTGCGTAGTCAGTTCGGCGGGATACCCACATCTAAGTCCTCCTGAGTGGTTTCTCTTGACAGTTCGTTTCCCGAGGAATACCTTGTGACCTTCTTGGATTATGTTGACATATGTTGTCAACAAACTGCGAATCGCTTGACAAACCATCCGGACATCAATAGGGGGAGGCAGAGATGAGACATCTATTGCTTGGCATCATCGCTGTTTTGGCCGCGATCGCAACCACTCTCGGCGCGGCGATCGTGGCGCCGGCAGCTCCGGCCAGAAGCTCTGGCGCCGAGCTCAACCTCGTCGCGTACTCGACTCCGCGCGAGGCGTACGGAAAGCTCATTCCGATGTTTCAGAAGACGCCCACCGGCAAGGACGTCGACTTCACGCAGTCGTACGGCTCCTCCGGCGAGCAGACCCGAGCCGTGAAGGCCGGGCTCGAGGCCGACATCGTGGCCCTCTCGCTCGCTCCCGACGTCGACGAGCTGGTCGCCGCCGGCCTCGTGGACGCGTCGTGGAAGAAGCAGTCGTACAAAGGCATGGTGACGAACTCGGTCGTCGTCTTCGTCGTGCGCGACGGCAACCCGAAGAAGATCAAGGGCTGGAACGACCTCCTCCGCCCGGACGTCGACATCGTCACCCCCAACCCCTTCACCTCCGGCGGTGCGCGCTGGAACGTCATGGCCGCCTATGGCGCGTGGCGGAAAGCGGGCAAGACCGACAAGCAGGCGCAGACCAACCTGCTGAAGCTCTTTCGGAACGTCGTCGTCCAGGACACGAGTGCGCGCGCGTCGCTCAACACCTTCAACAGCGGGAAGGGCGACGTCCTGCTCGCGTACGAGAACGAGGCGCTCTTCGCCCGCACGCAGGGGCTGAACCTGCAGTTCGTCATCCCGAAGGCGACGATCCTCATCGAGAACCCGATCGCCGTCGTGAAGAAGAGTCCGGACAAGTCCGCCGCGAACGCGTTCCTCCGCTTCCTGCGGACCCCCGCGGCGCAGCAGGTGTTCGCCGACAACGGATACCGGCCAGTCGTCAAGAGCGTCGAGAACGCGAACCGCAAGAAGTTCCCGGTCCGACCCGGTCTCTTCACGATCGACGAGATGGGACTCGGGGGCTGGGAGAAGGTGCAGAAGCGCTTCTTCGACCCGAAGTCGAGCATCATGGCGCACATCCAGCGGCAGATCGGCGGTAGCACTGGCTGAGATTGCGGTCAGTACACCCCGGCGCGCCCGGTCGTCGAGAGACAGGGCTTCCACGGCCCTGTCTCTCGGCTTCGTCACGACCTTCTTGATGGTGATGGTCGGCCTGCCGATCGCTGCGCTCATGTGGGAGGCCACGAGCGATGGCACGCAATCGTTCTGGGACGCCGTCTCGAGCCCCGAGGCTGTCGCCGCGTTGAAGCTGACGCTCGTCGCCTCACTCGCCGTATCCCTCTTCAATGCAGTTCTCGGGACGATCACGGCCTGGGTCCTCGTGCGGGACGACTTCCGTGGGAAGTCGGTCGTGAACGCGATCATCGACCTCCCCTTCGCATTGCCCACGATCGTCGCCGGGCTGACGCTGCTCGCGCTCTACGGGCCTACGTCGCCTGTCGGGATCAACGTCGCCTTCACAAGGACCGCGATCGTGCTGGCGCTGATGTTCGTGACCCTCCCCTTCGTCGTGCGAACGGTGCAGCCCGTCCTCCAGGAGCTCGATCCCGAGGTCGAGCAGGCGGCACACACGCTCGGCGCGTCGCACCTGACGACGTTCAGGAGGATCGTCTTCCCGACCATCCTTCCCGGGGTCCTCTCGGGCGTCGCGCTCGCGTTCGCAAAAGCCGTCGGCGAGTTCGGCTCCCTCGTGATCATCACGGGCAATGTCCCGTTCGAGACCGAGGTTTCGTCCGTCCACATCTACGGGCGGATCGAGAGCGGCGACTCGGCCGGAGCCTCGGCGGTCGCCGTCGTCCTGCTCGCGATCTCGTTCCTGACCCTCCTTTCGATCGGTGTCATTCGCCACTTCGCCACGAGGCACGACCATGACTAGCGTCGTCTCGCGACTAGGGCTGCGGTCGCTGGCGCTCGGCTATCTGGCGGTCATTCTCGTCGGACCGCTCGCGATCGTCTTCTGGCGCACGTTCGAGGACGGCTTCGGCCCCGCCTTGGACGCCCTCACGACGCCGGAGACGATCAACGCGTTCAAGTTGACACTGATCATCACGGCGATCGCCGTTCCGGTGAACACGGTGTTCGGAATCGTCTGCGCCCTCGCGATCGTGCGCAAGAGGTTCGCCGGGAAGAGCATTCTCAACGCCTTCATCGACCTGCCCCTCGCCCTCTCGCCCGTCGTCGTCGGCCTTTCGCTGTTCCTGCTTTACGGCCAGGACGGCTGGTTCGGGAGCTGGCTGTCCGAGCACGGTATCGACGTGCTGTTCGCCCTGCCCGCGATGGTCATCGCGACGATCTTCGTCTCACTTCCGTTCGTCGCCCGGGAGGTCGTGCCGACGCTCAAGGAGATCGGCGACGACCAGGAGCAGGCAGCCAGGACGCTCGGAGCGAGCGGCTGGCAGACGTTCTGGCGCATCACGCTGCCGTCGATCCGCTGGGCGGTGATCTACGGGGTGATCCTCACGACGGCGCGCTGCCTGGGCGAGTACGGCGCCGTCGCCGTCGTTTCGGGTCGTCTCCAGGGAAAGACGGAGACGGCCACGCTGAGAGTCCAGGAGCGCTACGAGGCGTTCGACCTCGCCGGGGCTTACGCGATCTCGATCGTGCTCGCGTGCATCGCGATCCTCGTCCTCGTCGCGATGACCGTGATCAGACCGAGGGAAGAGGCCGCGTAGCCATGTCCATTCTCGTTCGCAACATCTCTCGGCGGTTCGGCGACTTCGTCGCCCTCGACGACGTATCCCTCGAGGTCGACAGCGGCTCTCTGACCGCGCTCCTCGGGCCCAGCGGCTCGGGCAAATCGACGCTGCTGCGGATCATCGCCGGGCTCGAGCACCCCGATTCGGGCCAGATCGTCCTGTCCGGGAAGGACGCGACCACGCTCACGCCTCAGAAGCGCAACATCGGCTTCGTGTTTCAGCACTACGCGGCCTTCAAGCACATGACCGTGCACGACAACATCGCATTCGGACTGAAGGTCCGTAAGCGGCCGAAGGCAGAGATCCGCGACCGCGTGGACGAGCTCCTGAACCTCGTGCAGCTCGACGGGCTGGGCGATCGCTATCCCTCCCAGCTCTCGGGGGGGCAGCGGCAGCGTATGGGACTCGCCCGCGCGCTTGCCCCGGAGCCTGAGGTCCTGCTCCTCGACGAGCCGTTCGGGGCCCTCGACGCACGTGTCCGCGCCGAGCTTCGCGAGTGGCTGACCCGACTCCACGACGTCGTCCACGTGACCACCGTCTTCGTCACCCACGACCAGGAGGAGGCGATGGAGGTCGCCGATCAGATCACGCTTCTCAACGAAGGACGCGTCGTACAGGTCGGCGCGCCGCGGCAGCTCTACGACGAGCCGGAGAGCGAGTTCGTCATGCGGTTCATCGGAGACGCGAGCGAGATCGGAGGCGTGCTCGTGCGGCCCCGGGACGTGGAGCTGCTGCAGGAGCCGGCCTCTGAAGCGGCGGAGGCCATGATCGTGCGGATGACCGTCCTCGGCCGCGACGCGAAGGTGGAGCTCCACGACTCGAGCGGTGCCGAGATCGTCGCCGTGATCACGCGCGAACGGTTCGACGAGCTCGACCTCTGGCGCGGCCAGACGGTCTGGGTGCGCGCCAGGCGCAAGCGGGTCTTCGCCGCGTGAGGCACATCGTGGGGGGAACCTCCCGGATGCTGGGGGAACCTCCCGGCGCTTACGCGCCTCGCTCGAAGAGCGCGGCCTGCCCCTGGCCGACGCCGACGCACATGGTCGCCAGACCGTAGCGGCCGCTGCGCCGGCGAAGCTCGTGGAGGAGCGTGACGACGAGCCGCGCGCCGCTCGCTCCGAGGGGATGGCCGAGCGCGATCGCACCGCCGTTGACGTTCACCTTCGCTTCCTCGAGACCGAGCTCACGTATGACGGCGAGGCTCTGCGACGCAAAGGCCTCGTTGAGCTCGACGAGGTCGAGCTCGTCTGCGGCGACACCCGTCCGCTCGAGCAGCTTTCGCACGGCGGGAATCGGGCCGATGCCCATCACGCGCGGGTCGACACCCGCCACCGCCGACCCGACGAATGCTCCCATCGCCTCCTTGCCGAGCTCTCGCGCCTTCTCCTCGCTTGCGATCACGAGAGCCGCAGCCCCGTCGTTGATGCCGCTCGCGTTTCCCGCCGTGACCGTGCCCCCGGCGCGGAAAGCCGGCTTCAGCCCGGCGAGCGCCCCGGCATTCGTCCGAGGGCGGGGGTGCTCGTCGACTGCGACCTCGCCGATCGAGACGAGCTCGTCGGCGAACCGCCCTGCAGCGTTCGCATCGGCCCAGCGCTGCTGCGAGCGAAGCGCGAAGGCGTCCTGATCCTCGCGCGTCACATGCCATCGTTCCGCAACGTTCTCACCCGTCTCGCCCATCGACTCCAGCGGGAACATCTCTTCGTGGCGCGGGTTCGGAAACCGCCAGCCGAGCGTCGTGTCCCAGACAGTCTGGTTCCCGCGCGGGAACGCCGTCTCCGGCTTCGCCATGACGAGCGGCGCCCGGCTCATCGACTCGACACCGCCCGCGATGGCCACGTCGGCGTCGCCGGCCATTACGGCGTGGCTGGCCGAGACGACGGCCGACAGACCCGAGGCGCACAGTCGGTTGAGGGTTACGCCGGCCACCGACTCGGGCAGTCCGGCGAGCAGAGCGGCCATGCGCGCGACGTTGCGGTTGTCCTCGCCGGCCTGATTCGCACAGCCAAAATAGACGTCGTCGACCGAACCCGGCTCGATCCTTGCCTGCTTGACCGCCGCGGCAATGGCGACCGCAGCCAGATCGTCGGGCCGCACGCCGGCAAGCGCGCCCCCGTAGCGGCCGATCGGCGTTCGAACGGCGGAAAGGACGACGGCGCGCGCCATGGGAGGCGACGTTAGCTGACGAAGTCGATCCGAACCGGCCCCGGGAAGGCTCCGAGCGCCTCGCCGCGCCGCAGGAGCTCGGTGACCGCCTTACGGCCCTCGTTGCCGTAGTCCTGCGTCAACTCGTTCACGTACATCGCGACGAAGCGGTCGGCGACTGCAGCGTCGATCCCACGTCCGAACTGCAACGCGTACTCGAGCGCCTCCGCCCGGTTGTCGAGCCCACACTGGATCGCTTCCCGAAGCACCCCCGAGACTTCATCGAGGACGCGATCGCCGAGATCCCGCCGCGCGACGTTCACGCCCAAAGGGAGCGGAAGCCCTGTCTCGAGAAGCCACCACTCGCCGAGATCGAGCACCTTCACGAGCCCGTAGTCCTCGAATGTGAGCTGGCCCTCGTGAATGAGGAGGCCGACATCCGCGCGCCCGGAGGCGACCTCGTCGGGAATCTCGTCGAACGCGACCTCGCGATGCCGAAAGTTCCCGAGGACGAGGCGAAGCGCAAGAAACGACGTCGTCATCGTCCCGGGAACGACGATCTCGTGACCGTCGAGCTCATCCCCCGTCAGCGACTCCCGCGCGACGACGACCGGCCCGTAGCCCGAGCCGATGCTCGCCCCGTGCGGGAGCAGCACGTAGTCCTCCTGCACGAACGGATAGGCCGCGAGCGAGAGAGCCGTCACCTCGAGGCGCGCCGCCCTCGCCCACTGGTTCAGCGTCTCGATGTCGCCGAGGACCTGCTCGAACTCGTGACCCCGCGTGTCGACGAGGTCCTCCGTCAGCGCCCAGTACATGAATGCGTCGTCTGGGTCCGGACTGTGGCCGACGCGGATCCGCACGAGGGCGCGGACGCTAGCACCGGCCCTGTCGCTAGCGGTTGAAGAACCAACGTTCGAGCAACGGGAGCACCTCTTTGCGCGTGAACGGCTTTGCGTCTGCAGGCAACCCGTCGTCCTCGAGCACGCTGACGTCGTCCTCGAGGGCCTCGTTCGCTCGGTCGAGCGCGTCCTCGAGCTCGTAGCCCTCGAAGACGACGTCTTCCGGCCGAGGCTCGTCGGAGTCACGAAGCTGCGGGTTTACCGCTCGGCCTACCGCCCACACCGCACCCGGACGGCGCTCGATCCAGATGACGATCCGCTCCTCTACGCCGACGTCGTCGACTCCCGTGAGCGAGCGCTCTGCGTAGCGGCCTTCCCGTGACGTTCGCCTCATTGCACCGGGATACAATCGTTTCTCGTGTCTTCGTTCAAGAACATGTTCTCGTTCCTCTTCTCGCGAGGGTCCGCGGAGGAGCACGTCGCGAGGTACGTCGTACGAGAGCACGACCGGGGCAGGTCGCTGAACGACATCCTCGAGGACAAGTACGTGCAGAACCGCCTGACGCCCGAGCAGCAACGGCGCCTACTCGATCGACCGGAGGTCATCGAGGCGTTCTCCGGCGACACGCTCGAGGGCGCGAAGGCGTCCCTTCCGAGCTAGAGCAACTGCCCGACACCGCGCTCGCGAGCAAGGCGCACGGCCTCGGCGCCGAGAGCGACGTCCCACGCGGCGATGCCGTTCGACTTGAAGAGAACGACGTCGTCGTCCGACTGTCGGCCGGCGATCTCGCCCGAGACGACCTCGTGCAGCTCGTGCACCTCGAGCCAGTCGAGCACGGAAGCCGCCACGGGCTCGATCAGGTCGCCCGACTCGATACGGGCCTGCTCGAGCCAGTCGCAACACACGAACGTCGAACGTTCGAGAACCGCGTTGTCGAGCTCGCGGCGATTCGGGACGTTCGCACCTGCGGCGATGACGAGCGCGCCGCGGGCGAGCCACTCGCCGCGGAGGACGGGGTCGCGCGAGCTCGTGATCGTCACCACGACGTCCTGCGAGCCCGCGTCGCGGTGGCTCTCTCCCGCCTCCGCACCGGTGCGCTCGCAGAATGCCGCGAGTCGCTCCGGTGTCCGGCAGTAGGCGACGACGTGCTCGATCGACGGTAGGGCCTCGCGGATACAGGCGACCTGGGTGACGGCCTGGTGACCGCACCCGATGATCCCGAGCGTTCGCGCTCCGCCCTTCGCGAGATGCTTCGCCGCCACGCCACTTGCAGCCCCGGTCCGCAGACAGCCGAGCTGGTCGGCCTCGATCACTGCCACGAGCTCGGATGTCTCCGAATCGAAGAGGCAAACGACGAAGGCCGCCCCTTCGGAGGTCGCGGCGTAGAGCTTTCCCCCCGCGAGGCGGAGCCCGTGGTCCGACGCCGCCATGTCCGCGAGCGCGCCCTCGGGCAAGCGAAGCCTGCGGCGCGGGGCGATCTCGACGTCGCCGGCAGCCATGCGTCGAAGGCAGGCCTCGATCGCTGGGACGGCGTCCGCCGGCTCGAGAAGCTCAGTCACATCGCCTTCGCTCAGGTAGTGGGCCACGGGCGCGAGAAGTGTACGAACGCCGGCGCAGCCGTCGTAGACTCGTCACGTCCGATGCCTGACGACTACCTCGCACTGCGGCTCGACGAGCTCCTGGCGCGCGTCGCCGCGGATGGTCGAGCGCCCGGTAGCGGGTCCGCAGCCGCGCTCACCGTCGCGTTCGCGGCGAGCCTCGTCTCCATGGTCGCTCGCTGCTCTCAGGAGTCGTGGACGGACGCACTCGGAGTGGTCGCCCAGGCAAAGGTCATCAGCGAGCGGGCGGCGGAGCTCGCCAACACGGATGGCACGGCCTGGGAAGAAGCGCTCGCGGCGCTTCGGGACGCCGAAGCAGCGAGCTCGAGCGACGATCGGCGGGATTTCTCCCTCGAGCAGAAGCTCGAACGTGCGGCCGCTGGGCCGCTCGAGGTCGCCACGCTCGGCGCGGACGCCGCGGCACTCGCGGCCTTGACCGTGGAACGAAGCGACGGCACGTATCGAGCCGACGCCGCGGCTGCAGCCGCGCTCGCAGCGGGTGGCGCGCGTGCAGCCGCGCACCTCGTGCTCGTCAATCTCGGAGTCCGCAGCGACGACCCGCGGCTCGCCCGCGCCCTGGCCAGTGAGCAGGTCGCGAACGGCATCGCCGCCCGACTGCTCGATTCCGGCCGCTGAGCGAGTGCTGGTGACGCGCCTCGAAGCTCTGTCGGACGCCGAGCTCGTTCGGCGGTGCCGGACGGACGACCCGGCTGCGTGGAACGAGCTCGTCGAGCGCTACTCGCGGTACGTCTACGCCATCGCCGTTCGCGGCTTCCGTCTCGGCGACGAGGACGCGGAGGACGTGTTCCAGGACGTCTTCACACGCGCCTTCCTGCGCCTCGAGACACTTCGCGACGACTCGGCCTTCCGGCCGTGGATCGCACAGCTGACCCGCCGCCGGTGCCTCGACTTCGTGGCGGGGAGCGGTCGCGAGCTGCTCATGGAGGATCCCACCACCGACGAGGAAAGCTCGGATCTCGACGAAGTCGAAGACGCGTTTGCAGTTCGGGAGGCGCTCGCGGGACTCTCGGAGGCATGCCAGGAGATCCTCGATCGCTTCTTTGCACAGGACCAGAGCTACCGGACGATCTCCGGCGAGCTCGACATCCCGACGGGGACGATCGCAAGTCGCATCGCCCGCTGCCTGAGCAGGCTTCGGGACGAGCTCGAGGGAAGAAACGAAGCGACGGACCGGTCTAGTGAGTAGATGACGCCGTCCTATGACGAGGAACGCCTGGGGGAGCTCCTCCGCCTCCTGCGCCCCGCCCCCGCCGCCTGGGTGCGGGCTGCGCAGGAGTTGCCGTTCGCCCGGCGCACGTTCGACGAGATCGTCGCGCGCGCCGAGGCGGACCGCATCTTCCGGAACGCGCTGATCGCCGACCTGGAAAAGGCGCTCGCGCGCGAGGGGTACGAACCCGATCCTCGCTTCTTCGGCGAGCTTCGGACGAGACTGACCGAGCGTTGAAGGGGAAGAGCCGTGGGGTCTGATCCCGCCTCATCGCGCGGAGCCTGGGGTCGGACCCCACGAGTCTGACCCCGTAGAGTCCGCCTCCGTGCACGACGTGACCGGCCACGCAGGCGATGCGAACCACGCCGCGCTCCCTGCCTGGAGCCTCCCGAAGGACGCGGTCGACCGGATCGCCCTTCCGGCCCACTGGCCCGAGCGCGTGACCCGCGACTGGGCACTCGGAGGCTCCGCCGGGAAGGGCACGCGGGTCTGCATCCTCGACTCCGGCGTCGAAACGGGGCACCCGCTCGTGGGTGAGCTCGAGAGCGCCGTCGTCATCTCCATC
>DATAEF010000028.1:0-1872 GCA_036258155.1 Gaiellaceae bacterium
GTGCGCTCCACGGACGGAGAGGTCGCACTCCTTTCTGTGCCGGTCAAGGGCGACCCGGCGTCTACGAGCGCGATCGACGCAGTGAGCCAGCTCCGGAGCGAGATCGTCCCGGACGCGTTCGCCGGGACCGACGCGGAGGCGCTTGTCGGGGGAACGACCTCGGAGAACATCGACTACTTCGATTCCGTGATCGACCCCGCCCCCTGGGTCATCGCGTTCGTGCTCCTCCTCACGTTCGTCCTCTTGACCGTCGTCTTTCGCTCGGTCGTCGTCGCCGCGACCGCCGTCGGTCTTAACCTGCTCTCGGTCGGCGCCGCATACGGCCTGCTCGTGCTCGTCTTCCAAGAGGGCGTTGGTGCCGACCTAATCGGCTTCCAGCAGTCCGACACGATCGAGGCCTGGGTGCCGCTCTTCCTCTTCTCGGTGCTATTCGGGCTCTCGATGGACTACCAGGTGTTCCTGCTCAGCCGAATCCGGGAGCGCTTCGACCAGTCCGGGGACACGACGGATGCGGTGACTTTCGGCGTCGGCTCGACAGCGCGGATCATCACCGGCGCGGCACTGATCATTGTCGCCGTCTTCGCCGGCTTCGCGCGTGGTGACCTGATCATGTTCCAGCAGATGGGCTTCGGCGTCGCGGTCGCTCTGCTCGTCGACGCGACGATCATCCGCTCCGTCCTGCTGCCGAGCGCGATGAAGCTCCTCGGCGACTGGAACTGGTACCTGCCGCGCTGGCTCGAGTGGCTTCCGCGGCTCGAGGCCGAGGGAGCGAGCCCACCCAGCGGTGAGCCTGCAGCTACGTCGGAGGCCAGATAATGGTTGTTGAGTACATCCGCTACAGCATCGACGACGGCCGCGCGGAAGCGTTCGAGCAGGCCTATCGGCGTGCGGCCGAGGCGCTTCAGGCATCCGAGCACTGCGAGCGCTACGAAGTCTCTCGCTGCAGCGAGGATCCGACCCAGCACGTCGTTCGGATCGAGTGGGATTCCGAGGAGGGACACCTCTCCGGCTTTCGACAGAGCCCCGAGTCCCGCAGCTTCTTCGAGGCGGTCGGGCCGTTCGTGCACGACATCGAGGAGATGCGTCACTACGAGGTGACGCTCTCGAGCACGTCCGGATCGCGATCGTGAACGCCGATCACCCGCAGGTGGAGTTCGACAGCAACATCGACGCGACGCTGCAGACGACCTGCGAGCTGGCACGGGCGTTGATCGGTGCGCATCAAGCGGCGATGAGCTTGATCGTCGCCGGCGATTGGGCCCACGCCCGCAAGTACTTCTCGCTCTCCGACAAGTACGCCGCCTTCCGCGACTTCACTATGCCGGCGCGCGGCGTGGGCGTGCACGCGCTCGTCGTCGCCGAAAACACGGCGCTGCGCCTGACGCAGGCCGAGCTCGAGCGCCACCCGGCTTGGCGCGGCTACGGCGAGGCCGCCGCAACGCACCAGCCGCTGCGTGGTCTGCTGGCGATCCCGCTCGTTGGTGAGGACGGCCTCAACTACGGCCTCCTGCAGGTGTCGGACAAGGTCGACGGCGGGGACTTCGACGAGAGCGACGAACGCCACCTTCAGCGCCTTGCCGTGCTGGCCGCGCTCGCGCTCGATGCCCTCGTCAAGGTGAAAAAGCTCCGTCGCGGCGACGACGTCCCGTTTGTCGAACGCGAGAGCTTGGCCTCTTTCGTGCACATCGAGTCCGTCTAGGAACAGACACGGTGATTCGAGTCGGAGTGCTGAGTCCGCACGCGGCGATTGGGCCGGAGGAGGAGTTTCCAGAAATGGCGTCCGGGCGGGTCGTGACCTGTGTAGCGCGCGTTTCGAACGACGCAGCGGCCGTCGGCGTCGGAGCCGCTCCGACGACCCTGTCGGGGCTGCGC
>DATAEF010000029.1:0-2075 GCA_036258155.1 Gaiellaceae bacterium
CGCGGCGCCCGTGCAGCCGCCGACGATCGCGGTCTCCGAAAGCGGCGCGTCGATCACGCGCCACGGACCGAACTCCTCCTGGAACCCGAGCGTGACCTTGAATGCGCCTCCGTAGACGCCCACGTCCTCACCGATCACGAAAACGCGGTTGTCGCGCCGCATCTCCTGACGGAGACCGTCTGAAATCGCCTGCAAATAGGTGAGTTCTGCCATTAGTGAGCCACTATTTGTGGTGCGGCGTGTCGAGGTCCTCCGGGCGCGCAAAGACCTTGTCCGTGACCGTCGAGGGATCCGGGAGGGGCGAGGTCTCAGCCCGCTCGATCGCCTGGTTGAGCGTCCGCTTGACGCCTGCAGCGACCTCGTCCTCCTCCTCGTCGGTCATCTCGGCGTTCTCGCGGAGCCAGCTGCGGAACCGCTCGATCGGATCGCGCTTGGCCCACTCCTCGAAGAGCTCCTTCGGGACGTAGAACGCGTCGTCGTGAACCGCGTGGCCCTCCATGCGGAGCGTCATCGACTCGATCAGCGTCGGCCCGCCGCCGTCACGTGCTTTCTCGATCGCGCGCCTTGCCTCGCGGTAGACGGCGAGCACGTCGGTGCCGTCGACCACGACGCCGTCGAACCCGTATGCGGCGGCCCGGTCGGCCAGCGTCTCGCACGCGTACTCGAGGTGCGTCGGCGTCGAGTAGGCCCACTGGTTGTTGTCGCAGATAAAGACGATCGGGAGGCGCCGGACGCCCGCCATGTTCATACCCTCGTGTGCGTCGCCGCGCGCCGAGGCGCCCTCGCCGTACCAGGAGACTGCGACGCGGCGCTCCTCCCGGATCCGGAAGGCGAGCGCGCAGCCGACCCCGACCGGGAGCATGGCCGGCAGGTGGCTGACCATCGCGAGGAGGCCGAGCTGCGAGTCGGCCATGTGGACGTTGCCGTCGCGACCGCGCGTCGGGCCGTCCTCGCGGCCCATGTACTGGGCGAAGATCCGCCACGGCTCGACCCCGCGCGTGACGTGGACGCCCATGTCACGGTGGAGTGGCGTGCCGACGTCCTCTCCTCGCATCGCTGTGGCGACGCCGACGGAGGATGCCTCGTTGCCGCGGCCGGTGTAGAAAGAGCCGGGGATCTTCCCCTGTTTGTAGAGGATGTGCCCACGCTCCTCGATCCCACGCGTGAGCAGCATGTTGCGGTAGATCCCGAAGAGGTCCTCACGGTCGAGCCCCGCTTCGCGGATCTCGTGCAGGGAGGAGACGGGCTCGGCTTCCCGGGCGATCGCCATGGCGTCGAGACTCTAGTGAATCGGTCGGTGTTCGACGCGGTGCGTGATGAGCGCCCGGACGGCGGTCCCCACAAGAACGCCGGTCATCCAGCCTGGCAAGACGATCACGCCGGCGATCAGCCCAAGCCGAACATCTCACCGGGACTGAAGTCGATGTAAGCGCTGGGTTCGTCCGCGGCCTCGGCGATCGCGAAAAGGAGCCCGAGAGCGAAGGGCGACGAACGCCGTGATCGTGCCGGCGATCGCGAATGCCACGATCTCGACGACGGCGAGCTCGGCCGTGCGTCGAGTGTCTCGCCCTGAAGTGAAGTTTCTGGTGGCCCTAAAGTGAAGATTCATGGGCAAGGCCAGCAACTGGTTGAAGGAAGAACGGCGGAAGACTCTCGGGGACTGGGTCTCCGTCTGCCTCGGCTGCGGCTTCGCGCAGCGCTACTTCGAGGAGTGGGAGGCCGAACTGCCCACGACCTGCCCGCAGTGCAAGGGCGAGATGCGGTGGCGGTGTCCGTCCTGCAACGCCCGCTTCACATCGGCCTTCACCGTCGAGTGCGAGGCGTGCGGCGAGGAGATCCGGCCGCGCGAGCTCTTCGGCACGCAGATCCGGAAGCCGGGCCGCTAGCGCCTGATCTCGGAGAAGCGGATCACCGTCACCGTCGCGTCGGCGTCGATCGGCCGGTTGTAGAGCTGGCCGAGGAAGTCCTGCATCTCCTCCGGGCGGCGGATCTCGGGGTTGTCGTGCTCGATCTCGCGCGGTGAGAGCTCGGCGATCGTCTTCACCTCGACCTTGTCGATGACCGCGTCGAAGATC
>DATAEF010000030.1:0-2742 GCA_036258155.1 Gaiellaceae bacterium
CCCTCGGCGCTCTCGGCCAGGAGCTCCATCGCGTACGCGGGCTCGACGTGCTGGGAGAGCACGAGCACGCCGACGTCGGGATGCTTCGCCCGGATCTCCTGGGCGGCGCGCAGCCCTTCATCGGTCTGCGTGGGTGGCATACGAATGTCGACCACGGCGACGTCGGGCGAGTAGCTGCGTACCTTGAGCAGGAGGTCATCGGCGGTGCCGGACTGCCCCACGACCTCGAAACCGGCGTCACTCAAAAGAAGCGCCACACCCTCCCGGAGCAGCACCGAGTCGTCCGCGAGGACGACTCGCAGCTGCCTGGCTTCCTTTTGCGGGCTTCCGCCCACCGGTTCGGCCTGCGGGTCCGCGCCGACCTCGACGCCCAACCGCAGCGGTGGAAAGTCGTTCTCCACTTCGGTACGAACGAGCTGGAAGACGCGTTCGGGACGTGGCAGCCCCTTGAGCTCGTGCTCGCCCAGGTCCTTGACCTCGGTGTCTTCGAGCGCGTCGAGCGTCGCCTGCGAGAGCAGGACCTGCCCGCCGTGGCCGATTGAGCAGAGCCGGGCCACGTGATGAACGTCGATGCCGACGTAATCGTCTTCCTCGACCACGGGCTCTCCCGTATGGATGCCCATACGGACACGAACCGGTCTCTCGCCGGGCCATCCGTGCGACTCGTGCTGTTGCTGAATCGCGATCGCGGCCTCGACTGCGTCAGCCGGGCGTGCGAAGACGAGGAAGAACTCGTCACCCCGGGAGTCGATCTCGTAGCCTCCACGTTCCTCGACCGCGCCTCGCACGAGACGGCGGTGATCGGCGATTACCCCACCGTAGGCATCACGAAGATCGCGCACGAGGCCGGTGGAGTCCTCGACGTCCGTGAACAGGAACGTGACCGTCCCGGTCGGCAGCTCCCCCATGAGGGCCGAGTCTAGAGCCGCTTAAGCCGCTCTATGCTGCAGCGGGGAGGATGTACGCGAAGGGATGCCGGAACGCGTCGAGTGCATCGCTCCCGGGGACCTCGAGCTCGAACTCCTCGTCGGTCTGGTTGTCGACGACCCGAAGGGCGACGCGATTCGCATCCTCATACCACAGGAGCGTCACGGCGAGGCCGTCGTTCTCGCGATGGTCGAGCTCGCGGGCACGCGATCGCATCTTGTCCAGAGTGGTCGTGTTCATGGGCCAAACCTTTCCAGCTGTGCTTCCACCTGAGAATCGTGGTGGCCGGTGTCCAGTAGTTCGGCTAGCCCCCGGTTTCGGATCGTTCGCGGCGCCTCGGGAACCTCTGCGCGGATCCTCGTGCCTTCGCCCGGCCGGCTGTCCACGATCATCGTGCCGTCGAGTGCCTCGATCCGGTCGGTAAGGCCGCGTAGACCCGTTCCACGCTGCGGATCGGCGCCCCCGACCCCGTCATCAGCAACCTCGACGACCGCAAGTCCGTTCTGCCGCGCGACGGTCACGGTGACAGCCGACGCGCGCGCGTACTTCGCCACGTTTGCAAGCGCCTCCGAGACGACGTAGTACGCGGCGGCCTCGACGCGCCTGGGCAGGCGCTCGTCCGTGGGCAACTCGAGCTCGACCGGCAGCGGGACGCGGTCCGCGAGCGACTGCAGCGCCGGGCCCAGCCCGCGCTCGGTGAGAACGGCCGGATGGATGCCGCGCGCGAGCTCGCGCAGCTCCTCGAGCGCGACGCCCAGCTCGAGGCTCGCAGCAGAAAGGAGCTCCTGGGCCGCCTGTGGGTCCGTCGGCAGCTTCCTCTGGGCGAGTCGCAAGGAGAGCGACAGGGAAACGAGTCGCTGTTGCGCGCCGTCGTGAAGATTGCGGTCCAACCGGCGCCGCTCCTCGTCGCCGGCCGAAACCAGACGCGCGCGCGACGCCTCCAGCTCTCCTCGCGCCTCCTCGTTCGCAAGTGCGAGCGAGACGAGCTGGGTGAACGCGCCGAGGCGGTCCTCGGCGCCGCGCCCGAAGGAGCGCGGCGGCGCCAACGACGCGACGACGACGCCCCACGGACGACCCGAGAGCGTGATCGGCGCGGCGACGAACGAGTTGACCACATGCGCACGCAGGCGCGCGACGAACTCGGGCGGCGTTCCCTCTCGGTCGACGTCGACGCGAATCGGCCGCCCGGTCTCGTAGACCAGGTGGACCGGAGCCCCGGCGAGGGGGACGGGCTCGTCGGTGCTCGCGAGCTTCACCTCCACATCCCGTTTGTGCCAACGTCCGACGACGACCGCATCGTCGCCCCCCGGCTCGTAGCGCATGATGCTCGCGGCATCGGCGCCGAGGACGCCGCAGACCTCTTCGGCAACGAGGTTGATGATCTGCTCGGGTCGGCTTTCGCTGGCAACGGCCAGAGCCACACGATGGAGGGCGGCCCGTTCGGATTCTTGCCGCTTGCGGTCGGTGACATCCCGAATGACCACGAAGAACTCGTCCTCCCCGCTGGGAATGAAGCGGCCCTCGGCGTGACGCACATCACCCTCGAGATCGACCTCCCACTCGACCGTCTGCAGCTCGCCGGACTCGAGCGCCCGCCGTCCGGTGCTCATGACGCGCTCCATGTGCTCTTTCGGTGCCGACGAGTCGTAGATGCTCGTCCCCACGCGAAACCGGGTCGGTCGTGAGCCCGGGCTCTCCTGGATGTCGAGGATGATCCCGCTCCCGCTGATCCGGAACATCTTGTCGGGCAGCGCGTCGAGCAAGGCGCGGCTGCGGCGCTCGCTGGCCTGGAGGGCGAGGAGGTTCTTGTCCCGC
>DATAEF010000031.1:0-18679 GCA_036258155.1 Gaiellaceae bacterium
CTCGGTCGAGCCGCCGCCGACGTCGATCACCACGGTGCCGGGCTCGAGCGGGCCGACGCCGCTCAGCGTCATCGCGGCCTCCTCGTCGCCGGTGAGGAGGCGCGTTGCGAAGCCGTACGACCATTCGAGCTCGCCGAGGAACGCCTCGCCGTTCTCCGCGTCGCGCACTGCGCTCGTGGCGATGGCGAGCGTTCGATCGATCCCGTGTGATTCGATCTCACGCCGGAAGTCCGAGAGGCAGTTGCGCACACGCGCGATCGGAAGAGGGAGGAGGCGCCGGCGGCTGTCGACGCCCTCGCCCAGCCTCGTAATCGTGAGTCGCCTCTCGATCTCCGAGAGCTGCTCCCCCTCGACATCGGCGATCAGGAGCCGGGTCGAGTTCGTCCCGAGGTCGACCGCTGCGACGCGGATCATCGCAGCGGCAGGAGCACCCGCAGCCAACGCGTTCGCCGCTGGGCTGCTTCGAGCGATGCCCGGAGCACGTCGAGGCGAGCCCGCGAGACGCGAAGCCGCTCGAGAGCGGCGTCGAGCTCTTCGCTCGCCGTCTCGGCGTCGGCCAGTAGGCGCTCGGTCCGCGCCGCTCGCTCGTCGAACAGCGACAGCTCGTCCGAGATCCTTCCACCCGTGCCCTTTGCATCGCGCCAGAGCGAGAGCGCGCGCACGGCCACGAAGACCGTCGCCCCGATCACGAGCGCGAGACTCACAAAAAACGCCCCGAGGACCACCTAGAGCGACCTCTCGAGCGTCCTCATGACCCGCGCACGTCCGTGGCGGTCTGCGTCTTCGCCATCGCGAGGCGATCGTATCAACGGCGATTTCGGATCCAGTGGCGAGGTTTTCTGGATCCAAGAACGGGGTAAAGGGCGAGCATGCCGCCTCAAGTGCCCAATTTGGGATCCAATCAAGTACACTCCGCACACAATTCGAGCGGGGAGGAAGGGCCATGAGCACGATCGCGACGAACGGCGCGGGCCGATGGGAAGGAATCGAGCGGCCGTACTCGCAGGCGGACGTCGAGCGGCTGCGAGGACGGTTCCGCATCGAGCACACCCTCGCGAGACTCGGTGCAGAGCAGCTCTGGCGGCTCCTTCACTCCGAGCCGTACGTCGCGGCGCTCGGTGCGCTTACCGGCGCCCAGGCCGTGCAGATGGTGAAGGCCGGCCTGAAGGCCATCTACCTCTCCGGCTGGCAGGTCGCCGCGGACGGCAACCTCGCCGCGCACACGTACCCGGATCAGAGCCTCTACCCTGCGAACAGCGCGCCGGCTCTCGTCAGGCGCATCAACAACGCACTGCTTCGCGCCGATCAGATCGACTCGGCCGAGTCGAAGAATGGAACGTACTGGCTCGCGCCGGTCGTGGCCGACGCCGAGGCTGGCTTTGGTGGCCCGCTGAATGCGTTCGAGCTGATGAAGGCTTTCATCGAGGCGGGCGCAGCGGGTGTTCACTTCGAGGACCAGCTCTCGTCGGAGAAGAAGTGCGGCCATCTCGGTGGAAAGGTGCTCGTCCCCACCTCCCAGTTCATCCGAACGCTGATCTCGGCCCGGCTGGCGGCGGACGTGCTCGACGTCCCGACGATTCTCGTCGCGCGGACCGACGCGCTGTCCGCGACCCTGCTCACCAGCGACGTCGACGAGCGCGATCGCGAGTTCCTGACCGGCGAGCGCACGCCAGAAGGATTCTTCTGCGTGAAGCCCGGCCTCGAAGCGCCCATCGCCCGCGGGCTCGCGTACGCGCCCTACGCCGACCTCGTCTGGTTCGAGACCTCGACTCCCGACCTCGAGGAGGCGGAGGCGTTCGCCGCGGCGATCCACGAGCGGTATCCCGGCAAGCTCCTCGCCTACAACTGCTCGCCGTCGTTCAACTGGAAGCGGCACCTGGACGAGCCGACGATCGCGTCGTTCCAACAGGAGCTCGGACGAATGGGCTATCGCTTCCAGTTCGTGACGCTGGCCGGCTACCACGCCGTGTGTGCGTCGATGTTCGATCTCGCGGCGGGATACGCTCGGGAGGGCATGACGGCCTACGTCAAGCTGCAGGAGCACGAGTTCGCGCTCGAGGAGCAGGGCTACACGGCCACGCGGCACCAGCGCGAGGTCGGCGCCGGCTACTTCGACGCCGTCCTCGAGGCGGTCACCGGTGGCGAGAGCTCGACGCTCGCGCTCAAGGGCTCGACCGAGGAGGCGCAGTTCGAGGCGGCGCCCGTCGGGTGAGCACCGGCGCGCGAACGGCAGCCGTCCTCGCGCCCGACGAGGGCGGTGCCGTCACAAGCGAGGCGCTCGAACTCGTGGCGGAGCTCGAGCGGGAGTTCGAGGATCGGCGACAGGAGCTGCTCGGGGCTCGCGCCGAGCGCCAGGAGCGAATCTCGGCGGGCGAGTTCCCCGACTTCCTCGAGGCCACTCGCTCGGTGCGCGAGAGCGACTGGCGTGTTGCGCCCGTGCCCCGGGACCTTCAGGACCGCCGCGTGGAGATCACAGGGCCAGCGGGCGACCGGAAGATGGTGATCAACGCCTTCAACTCGGGCGCGCGGATCTACATGGCCGACTTCGAGGACGCGAACTCCCCCACCTGGGCGAACGTCGTCGGCGGCCAGCAGAACCTCACGGACGCGATCGAGCGGACGATCTCGATCGAGACGCCCGACAAGCGCTACGCGCTGAACGACGACGTCGCGGTCCTCCTCGTGCGCCCGCGGGGATGGCATCTGCTCGAGCGGAACGTGGAGATCGACGGCCGTCCGGTCTCGGCGAGCCTCTTCGACTTCGGCGTCTACTTCCACCGCAACGTGGAGCGGCTCCTCGCGCGCGGCACGGGTCCCTACTTCTACCTCCCGAAGCTCGAGAGTCATCTCGAGGCACGGCTCTGGAATGACGTCTTCTGCTTCGCGCAGGACTCGCTCGGCGTGCCGCGCGGCACGATCAAGGCCACGGTTCTGATCGAGACGATCCTCGCCGCGTTCGAGATGGAGGAGATCCTGTACGAGCTCCGCGAGCACTCGGGCGGCCTGAACGCGGGCCGCTGGGACTACATCTTCTCCGTGATCAAGAAGTTCCACGATCGCGACGACTTCGTGCTCCCCGATCGCGTGCAGGTAACGATGACCGTGCCGTTCATGCGCGCGTACACGGAGCTGCTGGTGCGCACGTGCCACTCGCGCGGGGCGCACGCGATCGGCGGCATGGCCGCGTTCATCCCGAGCCGGCGCGATCCGGAGGTGAACGAGATCGCCCTTGCGCGCGTGCGCGAGGACAAGCAGCGCGAGTCGGGCGACGGATTCGACGGCACGTGGGTCGCGCACCCGGATCTCGTCCCGACGGCGATGGCGGAGTTCGACGCCGTGCTCCGCGAGCGGCCGAACCAGCTAGAGCGACTCCGCGAGGACGTCTCCGTCCAGGCGGCCGATCTCCTGGATGTCGCCGCCACGCCCGGCGAGATCACGGACGCCGGCGTGCGTGCGAACGTCTCGGTCGGGATCCGGTACATCGCCGCCTGGCTGTCAGGGGTGGGGGCGGCCGCCATCGACAACCTGATGGAGGACGCCGCGACCGCGGAGATCTCCCGCTCCCAGGTCTGGCAGTGGGTGCATCACGGACGGGTTGCGCGTGCGGACGTCGAGCGCACGATCGCCGAGGTGTCCGCCGAGCTGCCAAACGAGTCGGTGTACGCGGAGGCACGCGCCTTGTTCGAGCAGCTCGCCCTCGCGGAAGGATTCACGGAGTTCCTCACGCTTCCGGCGTACGAGCGGCTTCTGGGGCGCGGATAGATGTCAGAAGGGACGAAGGCCGACGACATCGCTCTCGCGCTCGAGGAGTCCATCGTCTCCGGCGAGATCCCCCCGGGCAGCGTCCTTCGCCAGGAGCACCTCTCCGAGCAGTTCCAGGTCTCGAGGACGCCCGTGCGCGAGGCGTTGCGGCGGCTTGCGGCGCTCGGTCTCGTCACGTTCGAGCCGAACCGCGGCGTCCGCGTTCGCATGCTCTCGCGCGACGAGATCCGCGAGGCGTTCCTCGTTCGCGCGGAGCTCGAGAGCCTCGCGACCGAGATCGCGACCCCGAAGATGGGGGACTCCGACCTCGCAGAGCTGAAGGCCGCCGAGCGCCGCTTCAGCGAGCTCACGCGGGAGCTCGTGGAGACGAGCCATGCCGGACGTCAGGACCTCGAGCTCGCGCGCGAGTGGCTGTTCGCGAACCACTCCTTCCACGACGTGATCTACGCAGCGGCCGACGTGCCGCTGATCGAGCGGATGGCGAAGGCGGCACGGCGGACGTTTCTCGTGAAGCCGTTCTGGGCCACCGGAGCCGATCTCGACGATCTCTTTCACCTGAACGACGGTCAGCACCGCGCGATTCGCGAGGCGATCGCAGCCCGCAGCCCCGAGGGCGCGCGTGTGCTCGCGCGCGAGCACGTCCTCTCGTCGGGACGCCTGCTCGAGGCGATCCTCGACAAGGTCGCCGCGCAGGCGCGCGAGACGACCGCAATCGGGTCAAGCATCTAGCGCGCCAGCGTCACCTTCGAGAGTCCGCGCGGCTCGTCCGGGTCGAGGCCCTTGGTCCGCGCCAGCGCCCAGGCGAACAGCTGGCCCGGGACGACGGACAGGAGCGGCGAGAGCAGCTGCGTCGGGGGGCGGGGGACAGGGAGCACGAACTCGGCGCCGGGCACGCTCTCGGCGGCTGTCCCGCTCGCCACGACGGTCGCTCCCGCGTCGCGTGCACGCGCGATGGCGTCGAGCACGGCCGGAAGCGTCGCGTCGTCGGAGGCGATCGCCCAGACCGGAAAGAGAGAGTCGAGGGCCGCGACAGGTCCGTGCGCGAGGTCCGTCGCGGTCAATGGTTCCGCGGCGACGCGGCACGTCTCGAGGAGCTTGAGGGCGATCTCGCGCGCGGTTGCGAACTCCGCTCCCCGCCCCACGACGAACATCCGGCCGGCGTACGCAAACGGAACCGCGACGGCCGTGATCCGGGTCGCGATGGTCGCGGTGAGCTCCGTCAGCTGCTCGGTCACGACGCGCAGCTCGCGTGCGAACCGCGACCCTTCGCCGGCCGCATACGCGGCGAGGAGTCCGAGGGCGGCAACCTGGTTCGAGTACGTCTTCGTCGCGGCGACCGCGCGCTCGGGTCCTGCTCCGAGTGGGAGGACGGCGTCGGAGATAGACGCGAGCTCGGACTCGAGGTCGTTCGTCAGCGCGACGGTGAACGCGTTGCGCCGCTTGGCCTGGCGGAGGTACTCGACGACGTCGGGCGTGCGCCCCGATTGGGAGAGCGCGAGAGCGGTGCAGCCCGACATGTCGAGCTCGGCGCCGTAGTAGACCGTGAGCGAGATCGAGTCGCGAAGCGCCGTCCAGTGCGGCAGGAGCCCGAAGGCGTAGACGCCGTAGGACGCTGCGTTGTCGGACGAGCCGTGGCCGACCATTCGTACCGTGGTCGCGCGACGGGCGTGCATCTCGGCGGCGACACGCTCGAATTCCGGCTCGGCCTCGAGGAGGCGGAGGAGTGCGGACGGCTGCTCCCGAATCTCCGCGAGGAAGAGCGCGCCGGCGCCGCCCGCCGGCAAGCTCGCGGCTGCCTCAGCCGACGACACGGGCGCGGCCTGCGACGAGCACGCGGTCGATCTCCAGCTCGTCGTTCACGACGACGATGTCGGCCGGGAGGCCGACGCCGATCCTGCCTGCGGCCGGAAGCCGCAGGACGCGCGCGGGGACCTCGGTGGCGGCTCCGATCGCGTCCTCCAGCGCTGCGCCGAGGGCGCAGAGATTCCGCACGGCCTCGATCATGGTCAGCGTGCTGCCCGCGAGCGCGCCACTCTCGCCTCGCGCGACTCCGTCGCTGATCTCGACGCGGAGTCCGCCGAGGGAGTACGCACCGTCCGTCAGACCGGCACCCGCCATCGCGTCCGTCGCGAGTGCCATACGCCCCTGGGCGGCGCGCCAGACCATCGCCGCCGTGATGGGAGCGACGTGAACTCCGTCGAGGATCACCTGCACGACGACGTCGGTGCGCGCGAGTGCGGCACCGGCGACTCCCGGGTCTCGATGGTGGAACGGATGCATCGCGTTGAACAGGTGTGTGACGGTTCGGATGCCGAGGTCGAACGCTTCGTTCCCCTGCTCGGCGGTCGCGTCGGAGTGACCGCACGAGACGACGATCTCGCGCCTCAGGAGAACCTCGATGAGGTCGTGTGCTCCGGGGAGCTCCGGCGCGAGCGTCACGAGCCGAACGGGCCCGGCATCGAGGAGCCGCTCGAGGTACTCGACGTCGGGATTCCGGCGGTAGGCCGCCGGATGAAACCCGAGCTGGAGGGCCGAGATGAACGGCCCTTCGAGATGAACGCCCAGGATGCGGGGCCCGTCCGAGCGCGCAGGCACCTCGCGGAGGGCGGCGAGGAGCTGCTCTTCGGGAGCCGTGATGAAGGTCGGGAGGTACGCGGTGACGCCCGTCTCGAGGAGAGCGTCTCCTGCGCGCCGGTATCCGTCGGAATCGGCTTCGAGGAAGTCGACGCCGTGAAAGCCGTTGACCTGGAGGTCGACGAAGCCGGGTGCTGCGACCCCTTGGCCGTTCGGTGACGCCAGGCCGTAGCCCGCGACACGACCGTCGACGACTTCGACGTCACCTTGGACGAGCTGGCCGTCGACGAGCGCGGCTTCGACTCCGAGCCTCACTCGGGCTCCTCGACGGCGAGGCTGACGACGCCGCCGGCATCGTCGAGCCTGACACGGGCCGCGTCCGCGTCGAGCCCGGCGAGGAGAGAGACGATCGCGACCTTGGCGTCGCCGTTCGCCGCCTCGAGCGCTTTCTCCACCTGCTCCGGCGGAGCGCTGGTTGCGGTGCTGACGATCCGCCTGACGCGCGCGCGAAGCTTCTCGTTCGTCGCGTTGACGTCCACCATGAGATTGCCGTAGGTCTTCCCGAGGCGGATCATCGAGAGAGTCGAGAGCGTGTTGAGGACGAGCTTCTGCGCCGTCCCCGCCTTCAGGCGCGTCGAGCCCGCCAGGAACTCCGGACCGACGACGACCGCGATCTCGTGGTCGGTCAGTTGCGCGAGCTCGGAGTCATGAACCGAGACGATGCAGGCGGTGAGCGCTCCCGCTTCGGAGGCGGCGGTAACCGCGCCGAGCACGTACGGCGTTCGTCCGCTGGCGCTCACGCCGACCACGGAGTCTCCCGGGCGAATGCCCAGGCTCGAGAGATCCCGTGCCCCGGCCTCGGGATCGTCTTCAGCAGCTTCTTGCTCGAGCGGCGCCGCGCTCTCGCCTCCGGCGACCAGCGCGACGACGATTCCCGGTGCGGTCGAGAAGGTCGACTCGCATTCGGACGCGTCGAGCGCCGCGATGCGTCCCGACGAACCCGCGCCGACGTAGACGAGGCGGCCGCCGTCGCGCAGTTGCGCCGAGATCGCATCGACGGCGTCGGCGATCGAGGTCGCTGCGGCTGCGACGGCGTCGGGAACAGTGGAGTCGCCGGCGTTCATCAGCTCGACTAGCTCGATCGTCGGGCGCTTCTCGAACTCTGTCGCCGCGTTGCTCCCGGCCTCGGTCGCCAGACCGTCGAGGTCGTTTCGTGACTGCACCATCGGGCGAGTCTACGCCCCTGCCCACGGGTGGTCAATACCAATTGTGGGAGAAATGTGGTATCGGTATAGCCTCGTCCTATGGCAGCGATCGAGCTCGAGCACGTCACGAAGGTCTTCTCCGGAGGCGTCGTCGCCGTCGACGAGGTCTCGCTGCGAGTCGAGGACGGCGAGTTCATGGTGCTCGTCGGCCCGTCGGGATGCGGGAAGTCGACCTTGCTTCGCGCCATCGCCGGTCTGGAAGACATCACGAGTGGGGCGATCTCGATCGGCGGCAGGGACGTCACGGACCTCGCGCCCAGACACCGTGACATCGCGATGGTCTTCCAGAGTTACGCGCTCTATCCGCACATGAGCGTACGCCAGAACCTCGGATACGGCCTCAAGGTGCGCCGAACGTCGAAGGCCGAAGTCAGGCGACGTGTCGACGAAGTCGCGACGCTGCTCGGGCTGGATGACCTGCTCGAGCGCAAGCCCGCGCAGCTCTCGGGCGGACAGCGTCAACGTGTTGCGATGGGACGGGCGATTGTTCGGGAGCCACAGGCTTTTCTCATGGACGAGCCGCTGTCGAACCTCGACGCGAAGCTACGTGTCGGCATGCGGGCGTCCCTGGCCCAGTTGCACCAGGCACTCGGTGTGACCACGGTGTACGTGACACACGACCAGGTCGAGGCGATGACCCTGGGCCAGCGGGTCGCGGTGATGCGAGACGGGCGGATCCTGCAGGTCGATGCGCCTCAGCATCTGTACGAGCAGCCACGGGACCTGTTCGTCGCCGGGTTCATCGGGTCGCCGGCGATGAATCTCGTCGAAGCGACCATCGACGACGGCGACGTCGTGTTCGGCGAGTTCCGGGTTCCGCTCGCCGCTGCGCGCCGTCCTGCTGCACGGTCCGGGCGAGTCGTGCTCGGCATCCGCCCGGAGAGCTTCGAGGACGCGGCGTTTGCTGCGACCGAGCTTCCTGTCATCGACGTGAGCGTGGTCGTGCTCGAGGAACTCGGCTCGGACGCGCACGTGTTCTTCCGGGTCGACGCTCCGCGCATCACGTCGGAAGTGCTCGAGGCGGAAGGCGAGCCGGACGGAGGGCTCGTCGCAGAGCCTGCGACGCTCCTCAACGCTCGTGTCGACCCGCGCACCGCAGCGAGCGTGGGTGGCGCCCTACGCCTCGCCGTCGATCCGGCGCGGTTCCACTTCTTCGACCCGGACACGGGCGCGAGTCTCGTGGACATGCGGCCGAGTGAGGACGATGCTGCACTTCCCGCGGCAAGCGTCTGAACGTCATCGTCTCCGTGGTCCGGTATTGACCACCGTGCAGCGTGCGTTACGATTGGTCACCCTGTGACGAAGCAGAGTGAGACTCGCGAGCTCGTACTCGACATCGTCGAGCAGCTCGAGGTCGGCGACGCGATCCCGTCCGAGCGACAGCTCAGCGTCGATCTCGGCGTCTCGCGCCTCACCCTGCGTGCCGCGCTCGACGACCTCGCGCGCGAGGGCTATCTCGTGCGCCGTCGCGGTGCGGGCACGTTCGTGAGCGAGCCGAAGATTGCCCAGGAGCTGACGATGACGTCCTTCACCGACGACATGCAGCGACGAGGAATGCGGCCCGCATCGAGGACGCTCGAGCTGCGGGTGACACCCGCCGGTGCCCGGCTCGGCCGTCTCTTGCACGTCTCGCCCTCGGAGGCCGTGGTTGTCGCGAGTCGCCTGCGTCTGGCGGACGGCGAGAGCATGGCGATCGAGACGGTTCACGTCCGCGAGAAGCATGTGCCCGGGCTCACGGCGCGCGATCTCGAGGAGCACTCCTTCTACGAGCTCCTCCGCGACCGCTACGGGATCGTCATCGTCGGCGGTGAGCAGACGATCGAGCCGACGGTCACCGACGAGGAGGAGTCCGGCGCCCTCGGCGTTCCACTCCACTCACCCGCGTTCCGCTTCGAGCGCGTGACCCACTCTCAGACGGGAGAGATCGTCGAGTTCGTGGAGTCGATCTATCGCGGGGATCGGTACCGGCTCGTGACTGCGCTGTCGTTCCCCCAGGAGCGGCGACGCGCACGAGTGCAGCGAGCGCAGGTTGACGGCCGATTCGGCTGACGCGGCGAGGGGGTGGCTAGTACCACATTGACCACTTATGAGGCGGCTATGCAAGGTGGCGTTTAGCTCCGTTGCAGGCGATTGGCCGTTTCGCTGCGATAGATAGGTCTTGACAGAGAGCTCACGATGTGGGAATCTCCCGGCTGGTGGCAGATTGGTATAAACCACTGGACGCACCCTCGGCAGCCTGCCACGTTGGAGAGTACGAAGAGCCGTGGGCGTCCAGACGCCATGGGAGATGCGCATGAGAGTTCGTCATTTCGCTGCCGCCGCGCTAGGAGCCGCACTTGCAGTAGCGGCGGTAGGCGCCACAGGAGCCTCAGGCGGTAGCGCCGCCAACACACTCACGGTATGGCTGCAGAATGACGCGCAGAACGGCTGGCCCGATCTCGTCGCGTCCGTGAACTCGCAGTTCGAGAAGAGTCATCCCGGGTGGAACGTCGACGTGCAGTACCAGACGTGGCCCACGCACCTCCAGAAGTTCGACGCGACGCTCGCCGGCGGCAACGCAGCGGACGTCGTCGAGATGGGGAACTCCGAGATGACGAAGTACATGGCCGCAGGCGCTTTCCAAGACCTCACGGCAAACAAGTCGGACTTCGACAACTCCAATAACTGGCTCGCAGGTCTGGCCGCTTCGGCTCGATACGCCGGCAAGCTCTACGGCGTGCCGTACATCGCAGGATCGCGTGTCGTCACCTACCGCACAGACCTGTTCAAGAGCGCAGGCATCTCGAAGTTGCCGACCAGTCTCGCCGCATACACGGCGGCCGCCAAGAAACTCGCTGCGAAGAACAACTCCGAGGGTTTCTCGCCTGTCTACATCGCAGGCACCGACTGGTACGTTGCCATGGCCTTCGTCTATGACTACGGCGGCAAGATCGCGATCACGCGCAAGGGGAAGTGGATCGGTACGCTCGACAAACCGGCCGCCCTCGCCGGACTGGCAGCATTCAAGAAGTTCTTCGATGTTGCGTCGCGGGCTAGCAAGACGACGATCGAAACCCGCCCGTGGCCATACGAGCCCTACGCTCAGGGCAAGGTAGCGTCGATGATCGGCTCGTCCTGGTTCAGCTGCTGCGTCGGCGACAAGTACAAGAGCGTGACGAAGCAGTTCGTGATGCCGAGCCACACGAACGGCCAGCCGATGCCGGGGTTCGCCGGCGGATCGGAGCTCGCCGTCCCCATCGGCGCCGACAAGGCGGCAGCTGTCGACTGGATCGCCGCGTTCACGAGCACTGAGTCGGAGAAGGTTCTCCAGGCGAAAGGCAACGTCCCGAACGCCACGAATCTGCTCGGAAACAGCGTGAACGAGCGCGCCGCTCGCAAGACCTGGTTCGTCCCGACCGCCAAGAACTGGGTCAACGTGGAGAACGGAAACATCCTCCGAACCATGCTCGCCCGAATCCTCACCGGCAAGATGACGATCAAGGACGCCGCCGCAACGGCGAGTGACAACATCGCCTTCACCCTGAACCAGCCGTAGAAACCCACGTGCGGGACGCGGATCTCGATGCCGAGTAGCCAAGTCCCAGACGGTACGGAGGTCGTCGTCGAGGTCACACCCTCTTGGCCTCGGCGGCGATCTCCGCTTACGCGGGGACGCGCGCTTCAGGGTGCGCTTCCCTACCTGCTGATCCTGCCCGTGCTCGTGGTCATCGGGGCTGTTCTCGGCTATCCCCTCTACAAGCTCGTCACGCTCTCCTTCCAGCGGTACGGTCTGTTCGAGCTGATCCAGCGCCAGGGGGAGTGGATCGGCCTCGACAACTTCAGCTCCGTCCTCCACGACGGAGTCTTCTGGCACACGCTCGAGCGCACGATCGTCTTCACGATCGTGAACGTCGGCCTGACCATGGTGCTCGGGACCCTGATCGCGCTGCTGCTGGTACGGGTCAGTACCTGGGTGCGCGTGCTCCTGACCTCGGGGCTCGTGCTCGTCTGGTCCATGCCCGTTGTCGTCGCCGTCCAGATCTGGTTCTGGATGTCGAACTTCCAGAACGGCATCCTCAACCACGTCCTCACACAGCTCCACGTCGGCGACTTCTTCCAGCACGACTGGTACGCGACCACGTTCTCGAAGCTCGCGATGGTAACCCTGCTGATCGTGTGGGGGGCGATCCCGTTCGTCACGATCACGGTCTATGCGGGCCTCGCCCAGGTTCCGCGCGAGCTCGTCGACGCGGCCGAGATCGACGGCGCGGGCCCGCTGCGCGTCTTCCGTGACGTGACCTTCCCGATCCTGAAGCCGATCTTCCTCATCCTGACGAGCCTCTCGATCATCTGGGACTTCGGAGTGTTCGCGCAGCCCTACCTGCTGATCAGCCCGTCGAACGTCGACGCCTCGAACTACCTCATGGGTGTGTACGTCTACATCGAGGGATACGCGCAGACGAACTTCGGACGCGGCGCCGCGATTTCGCTCCTGATGGTCGTGATGGTGGCTGCGATGAGCGTCTTCTACGTGCGGAGGATGGTGCGGATGAAGGACGTCCAGTGACTACCGCGACCGAGACGACGTCCGCAGCGGCAACGGCCGCTGCGCAGAATGGCCGCAGAGCCGCGCTCGTGCGGCGCGAGAGGCGGCGCCGAATCAGCCGCGCCGCGTGGAATCTCGTCGGGCTCGCGGTCTTCGCGGTCATGGTCTTTCCGGTCTTCTGGATGGCCTCCACGGCCCTCAAGCCGGACTCGGAGATCAACAGCTTCACGCCGACGTGGTTCTCGACGAGCCCGACGCTCGATCACTTTCGCGACGCGATCAACCGCCCGTACTTCTGGGACGCCGTCAAGAACAGCCTGATCATCGTCGGAGTCACCGTCGTGCTCTCGATCGTGCTCGCGTTTCTGGCGGCGGTCGCGCTGGCCAAGTACCGCTTCACGGGCCGTTCGCTCTTCGTCGTTGCGATGATCGGGATCCTCATGCTCCCGCAGGTCGGGTTGGTCATCCCACTCTACGTCGTGCTCGCGAAGTACCACCTGACGAGCGACGACCCGAAGAGAGCGCTGACCGCCGTGATCATCACCTACATGACCTTTCTGCTCCCCTTCGCCGTCTGGACTCTGCGCGGCTTCCTCCTCGGCATCCCGAAGGAGCTCGAGGAAGCCGCGATGGTGGACGGCTCGAGCCGTCTGGGCGCGTTCGTCCGGATCCTGCTCCCCCTCGTCGCACCTGGCCTTGTCGCGACTTCGGTGTTCGTCGTCATCACGGCCTGGAACGAGTACATCTTCGCCAACGTTCTCCTGACCAACCAGTCGAACCACACGCTGACGGTTTGGCTCTCCTACTTCACCGGCTCGAGTCGGAACACCGACTGGGGCGGGCTCATGGCGGCGTCCACGCTCACTGCGATCCCGGTCGTCATCTTCTTCCTCCTCGTGCAGCGGAGGATCGCCTTCGGGCTCACTGCTGGCGCCGTGAAGGGATGAGCTCGGACCTCGAACGGCTTGCGTCGGCTTGCATCTTCCCCGGGTTCGAGGGGCCCGACGCGCCCGATTGGGTTCGGCGACAGCTCACGGAAGGGCTCGGCGGCGTCGTCCTCTATGCATGGAACGTCGAGAGCCGTGAGCAGCTCGCAGCTCTGACCGCAGACCTGCGAGGAGAGCGACCCGACGTCCTGATCGCGATCGACGAAGAGGGCGGCGACGTGACGCGGCTCGAGGCGGCGACGGGGAGCTCATATCCGGGGAACGCTGCGCTCGGCGCCGTCGACGACATCGTGCTCACGCAGGACGTCGCGGCTGCGATGGGCGCCGATCTCGTGGAAGCGGGGGTGAACCTGAACCTCGCGCCCGTAGCGGACGTCAACACGAACCCGCTGAACCCCGTGATCGGGATTCGTGCGTTCGGCGCCGAGGCCGAGCTCGTGGCGAGACATGTCGCGGCGTTCGTGCGCGGGCTGCAGAGTGCCGGAGTCGCCGCGTGCGCGAAGCACTTCCCGGGCCACGGAGACACATCCGTGGACTCGCACCTCGCCCTCCCGGTGGTCGAGTCCCTCGAGGAACGGGCGCTCATCCCGTTTCGCGCTGCTCTCGAGGCGGACGTCCGCGCGATCATGACCGCACACATCGTCGTCCGGTCGTTCGGTGATGTCCCCGCGACGATGAACCCGGAGATTCTTCGCGGGCTCCTCCGCGAGGAGCTGGGTTACCGAGGAATGGTCATGTCGGACGCCCTCGAGATGCGCGCGATCAGCGGGACCGTCGGAGTGGAGGAGGGTGCCGTGCAAGCGATCGCCGCCGGGGTCGATGCGCTGTGCCTCGGCCACGACCTCTTCGACAAGTCGGTTGCGAGCGTTCGTGACGTGCTCGTCGCTGCGGTGCGCTCGGGACGGCTGGCCGAGGAGCGGCTCACGGACGCAGCCCGACAAGTCCGGGCGACGGCCGAATGGGCGCTCGCCCGCAAGTCGCGCCGGCGAGTCGCGCGCGGTGTCGGGCTCGACGCCGCGCGGCGCGCCGTCCGGTGCTTCGGCGATGGGAACCTGACTCGCCCGCCAATCATCGTCGAGCTCGATCCGGAGCCGAGCATGGCTGCCGGACGCCTGGCAGAGACGCCGGCCGACTGGTTGAGCGCAGTCGTGCCCGATGCCGCGACTCTGCATTTCGACCAGGAGACGATCGATACAGCACTTCCACTCGACGGGCGCGAGCTCGTGATCGTCGCGCGCGACCTCCATCGCCACGAATGGGAGCGAGCGGCAGTCGGAGCGCTTCTCGAACGCGCCCCCGACGCGCTCGTCGTCGAGGTGGGACTTCCGCATTGGCGTCCTCCAGCCGCCGCGAGGTACGTCGCGACCTACGGAGCCGCCCGCGTGAATGTCGAAGCGGCGGCCGAGCGGCTATACTCAGGCCCGCGACGCGGGGTGGAGCAGTCAGGTAGCTCGCCGGGCTCATAACCCGGAGGTCGCAGGTTCAAATCCTGCCCCCGCTACTCGAAAAGCCCCGGAAACGGGGCTTGTCTGTTCTCTTGATTGTGATCGCCGCGGCAAACTTTTGCCCAACTTTTGCCTTTGGCTGACGCGATGTGTCCGCCTTTTGCCGGTCGAGCGAGCTCTTTCAAGCAGGAGTACGCTCGCACAGCGCAGGCACCTATCGCCTGGTCGCCGATTGAGCGAGGGCCGGCAGGCAGGTGGCGGGCCTGCTCGGTGCTCGCCCGTCGGTCATCAGCACTCGAGCCGTCCAGGGGCGCGCGGAGTTCACCAGCGAGTTGGGGAAACGGGGTTCGTGGTCGTCCACCTCCGGCCTGCCCGTGCCCTCGCCCGGACTGCGATACGGTCATCGCATGGCGATATCCGTCCCTCCGAGTGGGCCGAAGAGGATGCGACCGTGCCGCTAGATCGCCGGCTCGTCGCGGTGATGTTCACCGACATCGTCGGATACACGGCGCTCATCCAGGCAGACGAGCGTGTGGCACTCGAGAAGCGGGAGCGGTACTGGGGAGCGCTCGAGGGACATCACGATGCCTTTGGCGGGCTGATCGTGCAGCGGCTCGGTGACGGGAGCATGAGCATGTTCCCAAGCGCGCTCGCGGCGGTGCAGGCCGCAGTCGGCATACAGCGCGAGCTCTCGGGAGAGGACGTTCCTGTTCGCCTCGGCATACACGTGGGTGAGGTGATCGTCGAGGACGAGCGGCTCACAGGCGAGGCGGTGAACATCGCCGCGCGGATCGAGTCGTTCGCGATTCCCGGCGGGGTGATGCTGTCGGATTCCGCCCACGACCAGATCAAGAACCGGAGTGATGTGAGCGTGGTCGCCCTGGGCCGGTTCAGGCTGAAGAACGTCGGGCGTCCGTTCGAGCTCTACGCGGTGAGGGGCGACGGTCTCGTTGTTCCGGAGCCGGCGGCGCTCGAGGGCAAGGGAGAACGGTTCGTCGGCTTTCCTAGCAACTTGCCCGAGGCGGGTCCGCCGCTCCTCGGGCGAGCGGTCGACTTGGAGTCCCTCGTCGATCTCGCCCGGAAGCATCGGGTCGTCACAATCACGGGGCCTGGGGGAGTCGGGAAGACCACCGTGCTCGCCGAGCTCGGGCGAATGCTTGCGCCTCAGTTCCTCGACGGTGTCGCCTTCGTCGCGCTGGCAGACGTCAACGATCCCTCCGAGGTGCTTCCGGCGCTTGCCGAGGCGCTGGACGTGAAGGAAGCCGAAGGGAGGACGCTTGGCGAGGGCGTGATCACGCTGATCGGTGACAGGCAGGCGCTCCTTCTCCTCGACAACCTGGAGCAGGTCGTCGCTGCGGCACCCGACCTGGCGTCGCTCGTGGAGCGTTGCCCGGCCCTTCGGGTCGTAACCACGAGCAGGACCCCTCTGCGCATCGCAGGCGAGCAGGAATACTCGCTCGCTCCACTCGCGCTCCCGCCGGCCTCGGAGACCACCTCGGCCGAGTCGCTGGAGGCATATCCGTCCGTCGCCCTGTTCGTCGAGCGAGCGACGAAGACGAAAGGATCATTCGAGCTCACGCCCGAGAACGGCGACGCCGTCGCCGCCGTGTGCCGGCGTCTCGATGGTCTGCCGCTCGCGCTCGAGCTGGCGGCCGCCCGGCTGCGGCTTCTCTCTCCCGAAGCGTTACTCGAGCGGCTGGACCGTGCCCTCGACCTGCTCGCATCGGGTCGGCGAGACACTCCCGAACGGCAGCAGACATTGCGCGCCACCATCGGCTGGAGCCACTCCCTCCTCACGGAACAGGAGCAGCGCCTGTTCAGCCGGCTGGCGGTCTTCGCCGGCGGATGCACGGTCGCGGACGTCGAAGCCGTGTGCGCAGAGCCAGGCGAGAGCTGCCTCGACGAGCTCGAGTCGCTCCTCGACAAGGCACTCGTGCAGGTCGATGGCCGGGCCGACCGGCTCGGCATGCTGCAGACGATCGCGGAGTTCGCTCGTGAGCAGCTCGCGGCTGCAGGCGAGGCCGACGCGATTGCGCTCGGGCACGCTCGCCGGTACGCCGAGCGCGCCCGCGAGATCCGCGACGGGATCGAAGGCACCGAACAGGTCAGCTCGGTCGAACGTGGCATCACCGAGGAGGCGAACCTCCAAGCGGCGATCGACACGCTTCTCGAGACCGCTCGGAGAGGCGACGAGAACGCAACCGAACTGGGCATGCAAGTGTGCGGCGACCTGTGGATGTACTGGCACGTTCGCGGCAAGAACGTCACGGCCAGGGAGTACGCGACGGCGTTCCTCGACGCGGACGCACGCCGCACCCCGACAGCGGGCCGGGCGGGCGCCCTGATCACCGCGGGACTCGCGTCGTGGATGCTCGGCCAGTACGAGCAGTCCCTCGATGAATGGGCCGAGGCCCATCGAATCGCGGCGGAGATCGGGGCCCAGCGCGAGATCTGCATCGCAGCGATCACGCAGGCGCTCGCGCTGATCTTCCTCGATCCCGAAGCGGGGCTCAGATGGGCCGAGGAGAGCATCGAGACGAGCCGGGCAGCGGGCTTCACCTGGGCCGCGGGGATCGCTTCGACCGTCGCGGGCATCCTCCACGCGGTCACCGCAGACCTCGACTCGTCTCAGGCCAGGCACTCCGAGGCCCTCGAGATCCAGCGCCGGCTCGGCGACTGGGAGGGGGCAGGCATGTCCCTAGGCGGCCTCGCCCAGCTGGCATCAGGCCGCGGCGACACTGCCGAGGCCATCGAGCTCTACCGGCAGTCTCTCGCTGCGTTCGAAGCGGTCGGGGATCGAGGTGAGGAGGCGAGGATTCTCTCCGAGATGGCCTGGACGCATCTCGCCGACGGCGACCCTGCGCGTGCGCGGGCGACCTTCCTCGAGTCGGTGCAGGCGCACACCGACGTGGCGAGCGTCCGCGGAATTGGGCTTTCGTTGATCGGGCTCGCGGCCACCGAGGTAGCCGAGCACCGGCCCGAGAACGCCCTTCGAATCGCCGCGGCCGCTGAGGTGTACGCCCAGGAAGAGGGCATAGCCGTCATCTACACCGAAGACACGCCGGGGCGGGTGTTCGTCGACCAGGCGCGAGCTTCGCTCTCGGCCGACGTCGTGGCGAGCGCTACCGAGGTCGGCAGCAAGCTCACGATCGGCGAAGCGCTCGACCTGGCCAGGCTCCCTCAGACGACCGCGACGTAGACCCGCCGGCTGTACTTCAAGGCAGCCGCATCTCGGCGAGTCTGAGAGTCACGCCTTCAAGCGACATTCCCGCACACTCGCACACGCGGACGACACCTCACGCGCTGCCCTCAGCGGAGGAAGCTCAAGAGAGCATCGTTGAAGCCGGGAGCACGCTGGACGTTGTGCCCTGCGCCCCGAACAATCGTGCGCTCGGCGGCAAGTCCCTTCTCGAGAACATCGCAGACCTTCTCGAATACGGGACTCCACCCACCCGAGACGACGAGCTTCGGGTACGGCTCAGCGGCGAGTGTTGCAAGGGGTGGCTTCGCCTCCCAGGGTCCGCGCTGAACGATGAGCGCTTGAGCGCCCTGCTCGAGATCCGGGGGCAGTGGCTCAGGCAGCTCGACGTCGCGGCCGCTTAGTGTGTAGAAGCCGCTCAAGAAGGCACGTGTCTCTGACGGACCGTCCGACCAGAAAGCCTTCTGTCGTTCGGCGAATGCGGCCACTTCGGGATCGTCGGCAAGCCCGAATGCCGGAGGCTCGATCACGATCAGAGACCGCAGCCGCCCAGCGAGAACGGCGGCAAAGAGCGCGACAACCCCGCCATACGAGTGCCCACACAGGTGATCCTCGGGTTGTAGCCGCTCGGCAACCCACCGGCCGTGATCCTCGAAGTCGATGCGTTCCTCGGGTGGATTCGGCGGGAATCCCGGGCGGTTCAGGATGACGAGCTCGAAGTGCGCGGCAAGTACACGCTGGCCCGACCACGCAAAGTCACCGTTGCGCACGCTTCCATGAACGAGGACGAGACGGTCGATTCGGACAAAGTACCCACGACCCGTGGCCGGAGCAGCCTGGCTCAAGCGACATTTCCGCACACTCGCGCAAGCCGCATGAACCTCCCTCGACGATCCACGACGAATCCCGACCGTCGAGCTCGCGGACTCAGCGGAGCAAGCTTGGATCGACCGGCTTCTCCA
>DATAEF010000032.1:0-12489 GCA_036258155.1 Gaiellaceae bacterium
CGGGGCGGGGGAAAGCCAACGCGTGCCGCGTGACGGCAAAGGTTCGGAGATGGGCGCACCTGGGATCGAACCAGGGACCTCTCGCGTGTGAAGCGAGCGCACGGGGTGGACACGAGTGGACACCGCTCGCCGATTCGGCTCTGGAAGGGCGATTTCGCGGGAGACGGCAGCGGCGGATTGGACACCGTTCGACACCGGTACTTGCCACGAGCTTGCCACGCGGAAGGGGCCGGGCGGCGTCTCGAACTCCGTCACGCGCCGGATCTCTCCTACGCACCCGGCCCGTCGTCACGATGCCGGACTCGAAGCCAGCCGACAAGATGGCCGTTTCGGACCTGTCCTCCGGGTGTGCACGGGGGTGTGCATCAGGCGTACCTGCGCGGCATCGCTGACACACCTGACCCGCTCAGCCAAGCCAAATCCGCTCAACGAAGCGCCCCGAAAAGGCCCATACGGGATTCGAACCCGTGCCGCCGCCGTGAGAGGGCGGTGTCCTAGGCCACTAGACGAATGGGCCGTGCGACGGACAAGGGTAGCGAAACGTCGGATTAGGGAGCGGCGGCCGAAGAGTAGAGTCCTCGCTCGACCGGAGACCGAGCGTCGTCGTCGGTATCCCAGGGCACCGTGGCCGATCTGCTTCCGAAAGCCGCTCGACGAGACTCGTCCTGCGCTGACCTCGTCTACGTCTGGACGGTGGGCTCGGGCTCGCGCAGGTCGAGCCGCTCCTCGAAGTCGCGCCGAATGCTCTCGCCGCTCGCGAGCACGGCTTCGTAGCGCACACGGCGCGGAGGAAGCTTGACGATCCGGACGTTGTCGTCGCGCTCGCCATGGCAGCGGGCGTACGCGGCAGCCTCATCGAAGGTCCGAAGGCGGTCGCGCTTCCGCTGTCCCCACACGTAAGGCGGACACCTACCAGAAGGAGGTCCGAAAGGAAACCCCACGGGCCGCACTTTGCGACGAAAATGTCGCTGCTAGCTTGCCGCCCAGCGACAGCCCCAAGGGCTCCAATCCCGACCGGAGAGCACGAAGTACCTGTGCGCTGCGGCTGCCTGCTCGTGGGCTGTCGCCCCGTGGCCGAACAGGCTCCGCTCGTACGAGCCCATCTGGAAGAGACCGCGGTACTGTCCGTTTTGCGCGGTCGTCGTCAGCCGGGACTCGCACCAGGCGACTGCGACGGCCTCATCGCAGTAGCTGTCGAAGACCTCGCAGATCGCGGCCCGTGGCGGCAGCGCTGCGTGTCGCCGAGCGTCTCGCGCCTGGATTGCGCGCCTGAGCGCCGCGATCGTCCCCTCGAGCTGCGCGAGACGACGTCGCGCCTGCTCGTGCGCGCGCGCGGCGTTCTCGCGATGCGTCGCGGAGCTCAGAAGCTGCCTGTGCCGCTCGAAGAACGCGACCGTCCCTCGATATCTGCGAGTGGCCGCGAGCTTCTGCGCGAGGCGTTCGTCCAATGTGGGTGCGGAACGCTCCCGCCCCGCCTTGGAAGGAGCGGTGGTCGGTTGCGGGTCCTGCTTCGCTGCCGCAGCGGCCTGGGCGACGAGAACGCACGCGCACAGACCAACGAGTAGGGCTCTCAGAACGGTTTCCTCCTGGACGGGGACATGGGCGCGGGCTCTTCCACCGTGGAGCGCCGCTCGTGTCTCTCGAGCAGGAAACGGTACACGAAGCGGCACGAGCGCGGGAAGAATTCCCTAGAAATTCTCAAAAATGGTGCTACGAACGTAACCGTAGGAGACAACGTCTCGATACACACCACCGCGGAGCTTGAGCGAAGGTCGCGGGTGTAGGTCGGAGACTCGAACGCCATCGTCCCGGTTCACGTACCCGTGCGGCTTCCGGCGCCAAACTCAGGCCGTTTCCAGACGTCAGCGCGTGCCGAGCAGCTAGGCACGGGCTGATGACCGTCAGGTGCGAGAGGCTTCCGGGCATCGCCGCCCGGTGACCGGGCAGCAAGCCTCGAGACACACACCGTTTCGGCCGCACTCGGAGCAGCGCTCGGCCCCTCGCGGGCACGGGCCGGCTGCTCGCTACCCTCGCCGAACAGACACGAGCGCGTTGCGCTCGCTGCCGCCCTTGATCGTCTCCTCGAGCACGGTGCCGATGCCGCGCACGTAGAGCTTGTGGTCGATTACGCCGGGCTCGAGCGGTGTCCACTCCTTGGTCAGCAGCGCGCGCGTCGAGGACACATACGGCGTGCTAACGCTCGCCTGCAGGTCGGGACCCGGAAGTGATCCTCAACGTGCCCCTTGTAGAACTCCTGCCGGACGACTGCCCGAGCTTGGGACGTGCGGGCATGAAGATCCCCGCGCGGGCACCGTCGCGACCCGCCTCCCAGGAGCCCTCTGTGCTCGTGATGTGTCCGTTCTCGTCGATGTTGGCGGTCGCCTCGCCGAAGTACCAGACGTTGCCCTTCTCCTGGGAATACCAGTCGGTCGTGCGCTCGGCCAAACGGCCGCTGACGTAGAAACGGTCCTCGATGACGACGCACGACACGCCATCGACCCTTCTCGTCCTGTGTGTGACCGTCACGACGTCGCGCGAGGGCCGGCCCTCGTCACTCCCGCGGTAGACATACGTGGTACCCGGTGTGAGAGGGAACCACTGATTGTCGACGCGGGCCGTGAAATCCGAGGGCGGCGGCGACGTTCGTCCGGCGGGCGTTCCTCCGTTGGTCTGATCCCCGTCGAGGGTAGAGACCAAACATGGATGAACGATGACACGGCACCCCCGGGGCACACCCGGAGCTTTCGCCTGTGCCGACGGGGCTTCTCGAATGACGCAGTCTGGACTTCAGACGGGCACAAGCGCGCTGGCGAGCGAAAATGTCGCCGTCTGAGAAAACAGAAAAACCCGCCGTTTGCGGCGGGTTCTAGGAGGCTGCGGGGCAGGGATTCGAACCCCAACTTCCTGGTCCAGAGCCAGGCGTCCTGCCGTTAGACGACCCCGCAACGGCCCGCCGATTCTACCCGTCCGGCCCTGGTGCCACCGGCCCGAGATCGAGCCGGTAGACGGGCACGAGCCGTTTCTCGGCATCCGTATCGATACGGGCTATCACCTCGACATAGGGCTCGAGCCCCGAGCCCGTGAGCTTCGCTTTGAGCAGACCGTCGACCTGGTAGATCCCGGACGAGTTGTTCATCACGATCTCGACCATCACCGGCCGACTCAGGCCGTCGGTGATTCTCACCTCGTCGATCGCCGCTGCGGAGAGTGAGTGGATCGACACCGAGCCCCGCTCGAACGGGATCCGAGAGCGACCCTTCGCCATGTCGAGGGCATCGGCGACACGCAGGATGCCGGCCTCGAGCGACAACGGTTCCCCGTCGGCGCGGTGACTCGTGATCGCCTGGAGCGCCTCGGAGACGACGATCGTCAGCTCGGGCTCGTCGTAGATGCCGGCGAGGAGCTCTCGCATCTTTGGCTCTGCGAGGAAGAGACTCCAGTCCTCGTGATCACGCCGGTGAATCGACATGCCGATGTCATGGAGGAGCGCGGAGAGGACGACGACGACCTCGGAGTCATCGGGCTCGAGTCGGTAGTCCCGCACGAGCGACAGCTCCACGCCGTGCTTCACGAGCAGCCGGCAGAGCTTCAAGGCGATGTTCGTGATGATCTGGACGTGGACCCATGAGTGGTCGTTGATCGCGAGCCGGAGGACGGCGTTGACGTTGGCCGCATGCCACCATGCCTTCACCTGTTGGTCGGCGTCGACGTGCTCGAGGAGCCGGCGGAGCTTGCGGTTACCTCGCGCGGGGACGCGGAGGTGCATCGCCGCGACGGCATCGCGCGGTGTCATCCGCGTCTCGGGCACGACATCCGGGACGACGAGCTCGGCGGCGTCCTCCATCTCCGGTTCCGATGCCATTGCGTGAGCTTAGAGCGATCTCGGGGCGATCGCGGCCGGCACCTCAGGCCACCTCTTCCGCCCAGTCGCCGTAGAGGCTCATGTACGGGCCGCGCGCGTCGACGAGCTCGTCGTGCGTGCCCTGCTCGACGATACGCCCGTGGTCGAGCACGACGATCAGATCGGCGCCCCGGATGGTCGACAGGCGGTGGGCGATGACGAACGCCGTACGACCTGCGAGCAGACGCTGCAGCCCGCGCTCGATGCGCCGCTCGGTGCCGATGTCGACGGACGACGTCGCCTCGTCGAGGATGAGGATGCGCGGATCGGCGAGGAGCGCGCGCGCGAACGCGATCAGCTGCCGCTGCCCGAGCGAGAGCTTGAACCCGCGCTCACCGACGTCGGTGTCGTACCCCGAGGGCAGCTCCTTCACGAATCTGTCGGCGCCGACGGCTTCGGCCGCGGCCTCGATCTCGGCGCGCATCGCTTGCGGGTGGGCGAACGCGATGTTGGCGGCGATCGTGCCGGCGAACAGAAACCCCTCCTGCGGGACGATGCCGAGCTGCCTTCGCAGTGATTCCTGCGTGACCTCGCGGAGGTCGTGACCGTCGATGGTGATGCGCCCCTCGCGAGGGTCGTAGAACCTCGTCAGGAGCTTCGCGATCGTCGACTTCCCGGCGCCCGTGTGTCCCACGAGTGCAACGGTGGTCGCCGGGGCCACGTCGAGGCTGAACGAGTGGAGGACGTCGGGCAGGCCGCCGTATCCGAAGCGGACGTTCTCGAAGCGAACATGGCCGCGAATCTCCGGGAGCTCGCGGGCGGCGGGCGCATCGACGACCTCAGGCTCCTCGTCGAACACGACGGTGATCCGGTCGAGCGCGGCGGTTGCGGCGAGAAACGTGTTGTAGAGCTGCGAGAGCTGCTGTACCGGATCGAAGAAGTTGGCGAGGTAGAGGGTGAACGCGAGCAGGGTTCCGATCTCGACGCTCTCATGCATGACGAGAGCCCCGCCCACCCCGAGCACGATCGCGGTCGCGATGGCCGAGAGCACCTCGACGGCCGGGAAGTAGACGCCGCTCAGCACCACGGTCTCGTAGTTCGCCTCGCGATAGCGCTCGTTGACACCGCGGAAGGTGACCTGGCTCGTCGGCTCCCGCGTGAACGACTGGACCACGCGCATCCCCGAGATGTCCTCGGCGAGCGTCGCCGTCACGAGCCCGAGCCGCTCGCGCACGCGTCTGTACGCGCGGTTCGAGCGTGAGCGAAACCACGCCGTCACCGCGGCCATGAACGGAAGGACGACGAGGGTCGCGAGCGCTAGCCGCCAGTCGAGAAGGAAGAGGACGACCGCCGTTCCCAGGAGCAGGAGCGAGTTCTGGACGAGGCTCGAGATGCCGTCCGTGACCAGCTGGTCGAGTGCCTCGACGTCGTTCGTGATGCGGCTGATGATCGCTCCCGTGCGGTTCCGCTCGTAGTAGCCGAGGGAGAGTCGCTGCAGGTGGTCGAAGAGCTGGATGCGGAGATCGGCGAGCGCGCGTTCGCCGACCCACCCCGTGTAGTAGGTCTGAGCACCCGACAGCGCGAAGGCGGCGACGCCGGCCGCGAGGAAGACGGCGACGACGACGGTGAGGGCATCGAGGTCGCCCGGCACGATCCCGTCGTCGACGGCAACCTTCGCGAGGTAGGGCGGGAGGAGCGCGACGAGCGTGTAGCCGACGAGGGTGACGATCGCGAGCGCGGTTCGGCTCTTGTACGGACGGGCGAGCCGGACGAGCACGCGGATGCGCCGGCGGGTCTGTTGCCACGACCAGTCGTCGACGCGGGCTTCGCGCTGGTCCGTGAGATGGCTTCCCGCCTGCCAGACCTTCACTTTCGAGCCGCCCCCTCGCGGGGCACCCCGGCCCACCACCCACTACGAGCGTAACGCGAGAGTGCGCACGGGTGGGAAACGACTTCGTCGAAAATGTGTGCCAGCTCGTCGGCCGTCGGTCTCGACGGATGCGGGGCCGGGTAGGGAGAGCTCATCCGGCGATCACCTGCTGCAGCAGGCCGTACTCGTGGATCTCGCGAAAGACCGAGCTCTCGGCGAGCAACTCGGCTTGCGTCCCGCGCGCGGCGACCCTCCCTCGGTCGAGCACCACGATCTCGTCGGCGAGTGCGATCGTCGACAGGCGGTGGGCGATGATGATGGTCGTCCGCCCCCTCATCACTTCGCGCAGTCCGTCACGGATCCTGGCCTCGGTCGTCGCGTCGACCGAGGCGGTCGCGTCGTCGAGGATCAGGATGCGCGGGTCGATGAGCAGTGCCCGCGCAATCGCGATCCTCTGGCGCTGCCCTCCCGAGAGTGTGATTCCCCGCTCTCCGACGACCGTGTCGTACCCGTGCGGCAACTCGAGGATGAAGTCGTGCGCCTGCGCGGCCTGTGCCGCCGCTTCGACCGCCTCGTGCGGCGCGTCCGGCATCCCGAGTGCGATGTTGTCGCGAATCGACGCGGAGAAGAGGAACGGATCCTGCGAGATGACCCCGATCTCCCTGCGCAAGGACCGGCGAGCGAGGTCGCGAACGTCAACCCCGTCGACGAGAACCTGCCCGGCCGTCGCGTCGTAGAAGCGCGGCACGAGCGCGGCGAGCGTCGTCTTCCCTGATCCCGTGGGTCCGATCAGGGCGACCGTCCGCCCGCCGGGAATCTCGAGCGCGATGTCTTCGAGCACGGGTCGGGCCGGGTCGTAGCCGAAGGTCACGTTTTCGAAGGCCACGTGACCGGGCCCCGGCCCGAGCCTGGCGGCCTGGGGCCGGTCAGCGATCTCCTCGGGCTCGTCGAGGATTTCGAAGATCCGCTCGCCGGCTGCGATCGCGCGCTGCGCCTGGCCGATCCACATACCGAGCATGCGGAGCGGCATCACGAGCATCGCCAGGAGCAGGTTGAACGTGAAGAACGCACCCGTCGAGAGCGATCCGGAGATCACCATGCGCCCGGCGACGAGCAGCACGAGAGCCTGGGCGACGAGCGGGAGGAAGGTCAGGAGCGGGACATACAGCGCGCGCTGGCGGTTCGCAGCGAGCGTGCGCGCGAAGACGGTGTCCGCGGCCGCGGCGAACCGATCGGAGCGACGTCTCTCCTGCGAGAACGACTTGACGACATGGACACCCGCGATCGACTCCTCCGCGACCGTGGCCACGTCTGCGAGGGACTGTTGCACGTCGCGGAGCACCGGGTGGGAGACGCGGCTGTACCGATACGCGGTAAGGGCAATCACAGGGGCAATCGCGACAGCCACGAGCGCGAGTTGCCAGCTGTAGAAGAAGAGCACGGCGGTGACAGCGACGATCGTCACGACGTGCTGCGCGAAGAAGATCAGCCCGTAGCCGAGGAAAAAACGCACCGATTGCAGGTCGATCGTCGCCCGCGACATGAGCTGGCCGGTCTGACTGCGGTCGTAGAACCCGAACGAAAGCCGCAGGAAGTGGGAGTAGAGATCGTCACGGAGGTCGTACTCGACACCGAGCGCCTGTCGGCCCGAGATGATCCTTCGCCCGTACTGGAGCGCGCCGCGGACGAGACCCAGCCCGACGATGGCTGCGATCTCGATGACGAGGAGGCGCGTGTCCGGATCGGCGTCGAGCTCGTTGATGATGATCCCGGTGAGAACGAAGACGAGGATCCCCGCGATCTGCGACAGGATCGCGAGCAGGGACGAGACGGCGAGCGACGCACGGTAGGGGCGAAGGAAGCCGAGCAGGCGCACGAACGTGCGCCGGCCCGCCGGTCGGTGGGCCTGAGGCTCGTCTGCGGGCACGGGCCTCGTAGGGTACGGATCGTGCTCGAGGCTGTGCCCAACGTCTCGGAAGGGCGGGATCGCGCCGTCGTCGATGCGATCGATCGCGCTTTCGGGACGGGCGCGACCGTGCTCGACGTGCACGTGGATCCGGACCACCACCGGTCGGTCTTCACGCTCGTCGCCGATCGCGCGCCGCTCGTCGATGCGCTCCTGGCAGGAGTCTCGACGGCGATCGCGCGCATCGATCTACGCCTCCACGAGGGCGTGCATCCCAGGGTGGGCGTCGTCGACGTCGTCCCACTCGTTCCCTTGGCCTCGAGTGAGATGGAACTCGCCGAGGATGGGGCGCGTCAGGTCGCGGCCCGCATCGGGTCGGAGCTCGGACTCCCGGTCTTCCTCTACGGCACGATCGGCGACGCGCGGCGCCCCGCGTACTTTCGCCGCGGCGGCCTCGCGGCCTTGCAGAGGCGCGTGGAGACGGGTGAGCTTGCTCCCGACGCGGGTCCGCGGCGGATCGATCCGAGTCGGGGTGCTGTCCTCGTCGGCGCGCGACAGCCACTCGTCGCGTACAACGTCGAGCTCGCGACCGGAGATGTCGGCGTCGCGCGCGAGATCGCGGCCGTCACGCGCGAATCCGGGGGTGGAATGCCAGGCGTGCAGGCGATCGGGCTCTATCTGCCGAGCTCGGGCCGCGTGCAGGTGAGCATGAACGTCGTCGACGTCGAGCGCGCGCCTCTCCACGACGTCATCCAGCGCGTACGGACGGAGGCGGCGTCGCGGGGCGTCGCAGTGAGCGGGGGCGAGCTGGTCGGGCTCGTTCCCGAGAGCGTCTTCGCCGCTGCCCGCGCCGCCGGGGTCGAGATGCCCGGCGTCGACGAGTCGCGGGTGCTCGAACGAGCCGTCAGATCCAGTGGTCTCTCCGGGAAGTCCGGTGCCCATTCGCCGGCGAGAACCGAGCGGGCCTAGGACGCAGGTAGGCCGCATACCTGAAGGTGTGTGGCGGACCGAGGACGACGGCATGCGATGCATTCGCAGCCGCGCGAAGGGGGTGCCGTACGTCCCGGAGCGACCACTAGACTCGGGCCGTGACGCGAACGATCGTCCTGACCGGCGAGGATCTGACCCTCGCCGACGTCTGGGACGCATCGCTCGGCGGCGTCTCTGCGGAGATCACCGAGACCGCCAAGATTCGCATGCGGGCCGCGCGCGAGCTCGTCGACTCGATTCGAGGCGAGCACACGTACGGCGTGAACACCGGGTTCGGTCGCTTCGTATCGACGCAGATACCCGAGGAGAAGGCGGCTGAGCTCCAGCTACGCCTCCTGCGCAGCCACGCGTGCGGTGTCGGTGAGCCGTATCCGGACGAGGTCGTTCGCGCTGCCATGCTCCTGCGTGCGAACACGCTGGCGAAGGGCTTCTCGGGGGCGCGGGTCGGCACCGTCGAACTGCTCGTCGAGTGCTTCAATCGCGGCGTCCTCCCGGTCGTGCCGGCGCGCGGCTCGGTCGGTGCCAGCGGTGATCTCGCGCCGCTCGCGCACCTCGCCCTCCCTCTCGTCGGGGAGGGCGAGGCAATGGTCGAGGGCCGACGCCTGGACGGCGCCGAGGCGCTCCAGACCGTCGGGCTCGCACCGCTTCGGCTGGCCAGCAAGGAGGGGCTCTCGCTCGTCAACGGGACGCAGTTCATGACGTCGATGGCTGCGCTCGGGGTCGTGCGTGCCCGTCGGCTCGCAGCGACCGCGGACCTGGCGTGCGCGCTCTCCCTGGAGGCGCTGCAAGGGTCTCGGACGAGCTTCACGCCGGCCGTGCACCGAGCCAGACCGCTCAAGGGGCAGCGGGATGCCGCTGCCAACGTCTGGCGGCTGCTCGAGGGGTCGGCGATCATCGAGTCGCACCGCTGGTGCGACAAGGTCCAGGATGCGTACGCGCTTCGCTGTGCTCCTCAGGTGCACGGCGCCTGCCGCGATCTCCTGGACTACGTCCAGGCGACCGTGACCGTCGAGCTCAATGCGGCAACGGACAACCCGCTGGTCTTGCTCGAAGAGAGCGAGATCGTCTCCGCCGGGAACTTCCACGGCCAGCCGCTGGCATTTGTGCTCGACGGTCTTGCGATCGGCGTCGCCGAGCTTGCGAGCATCTCGGAGCGGCGTACCGAGCGGCTCGTCAATCCGAGCCTCTCCGAGGGGCTCCCGCCGTTCCTCGTCGAGGAGGGCGGTCTGAACTCGGGGTTCATGATCCCGCAGTACGTCGCGGCCGCGCTCGTTTCAGAGAACAAGGTGCTCGCCCATCCGGCGAGCGTCGACTCGATCCCGACGAGCGCGGGCCAGGAGGATCACGTGTCGATGGGCAACGCGGCCGGGCTGAAAGCGCTCCGCGTCCTCGACAACGCGGAGCGAACGCTGGCGATCGAGCTCCTCGCCGGCGCACAGGCGATCGAGTTCCTCGCCCCGCTTCGACCGGGGGCGGGGGTGTGTGCTGTCCACGACGTCGTCCGCTCGCTCTCGGACCGGCTCGTCGAGGACCGCTCGCTGAGTGCCGACATCGAGCGCGTGGCGGCGGCGATCCGCTCGGGAGCGGTCCTCGCAGCTGCCCAGAACGAGATCGGCGTGCTCGCATGACCCGCGTGCAGGACGTGTCCGCCGCGGTGGAGGCGTTGTGCGGCGACCTGAGCTCGATTCGCGCCCCTCGGGGCACGGCGCTGAACGCGCGGGGGTGGCAGACGGAGGCGCCCTTGCGCATGCTGCTCAACAACCTCGATCCGGAGGTCGCGGAGCACCCGGAGCGCCTCGTTGTGTATGGCGGCACCGGACGCGCTGCGCGAAGCCACGCCGACCTCAAGGAGATCGTGCGGACACTCCTCAGGCTCGAGTCCGACGAGACGCTCCTCATCCAGAGCGGAAAGCCCGTCGGTGTCTTTCGGACGACCGAGTGGGTTCCTCGTGTGTTGATCGCGAACTCGCTCCTCGTGCCGCGCTGGGCGACCTGGGAGGAGTTTCGTCGCCTGGAGGCGGAGGGGCTGACGATGTTCGGGCAGATGACCGCCGGAAGCTGGATCTACATCGGGACGCAAGGAATTCTCCAGGGCACGTACCAGACGTTCGCCGCTGCCGGGGAGAAGCACTACGGATCGCCGGATCTCAAGGGACGAACGATCCTCACTGCGGGCCTCGGAGGGATGGGCGGCGCGCAGCCCCTCGCCGCGACGATGGCCGGTGCCGCGATCCTGTGCGTCGAGGTCGATCCGAGCCGGATCAGGCGTCGCCTCGAGACGCGCTACCTCGACGAGGCGGCCGACTCGCTGGACGACGCGCTCCTCCGCGTGAGAACTGCTGCCCGGGACGGCCGAGCACTCTCGGTCGGGTTGCTCGGCAACGCGGCGGACGTGTTCTCGGAGCTGGTGCGTCGCCGTGAGACGTTCGACCTCGTCACCGACCAGACGGCCGCGCACGACCCGCTCACCGGATACGTTCCCGCCGAAGTGCCGTTCGAGGAGGCTGCGGCATTGCGAGCCCGGGAGCCGGAGCGGTACTTACGGCTTGCCTCGGAGTCGATCGTCGCGCACGTGAGCGCGATGCTCGAGTTCGTCCGAATGGGTTGCCACGTCTTCGACTACGGCAACAATCTTCGAGGGGAGGCGTTCGACGCGGGTGTCACGGAGGCGTTCTCGTATCCGGGCTTCGTCCCGGCCTACATCCGACCGCTCTTCTGTCGAGGCGTCGGGCCGTTCCGCTGGGCAGCGTTGTCGGGCGATACCGCAGACATCGAGACGATCGATCGGAAGCTCGAGGGGCTTTTCCCGGACGACGTCTTGCTCCAGCGATGGCTCGAGCTGGCTCCGGAACGTGTCGCGTTTCAGGGACTGCCCGCGCGGATCTGCTGGCTGGGGTACGGCGATCGTGCGCGGGCCGGGCTTGCGATCAACACGCTCGTCCGCTCGGGTGAGGTCTCCGCTCCCGTCGTGATCGGGCGTGATCACCTCGACTCGGGATCGGTCGCGTCGCCGTACCGCGAGACCGAGGCAATGCGGGACGGCTCGGACGCGATCGCGGACTGGCCGATCCTGAACGCGCTCCTCAACGTCGCGGCGGGAGCGACCTGGGTGAGCGTCCACCACGGGGGTGGAGTCGGGATCGGCAACTCGATCCATGCGGGCATGGTGGTCGTCGCCGACGGCACCGATGCCGCGGGCGAGCGGCTCGAGCGCGTGCTCACGACCGATCCCGGCACCGGCGTGATGCGCCACGCCGACGCCGGCTACGACGAGGCTCTGACGACCGCGCGCGAGCTGGGTCTCGACCTGCCGTCGATCCCGCACGCTGATACGTGACCCCGAGCCGGGAGACCTCCGCGCGACTCCTGATTCGCGACCTCGCGCAAGTGGCGACGCCGGCTGGCCGGTCGGCACCGCTCCGAGGTGCTGCACTGCGAACGCTCGAGCTCACCGCCGCCGCGTACATCCTCTGCGAGGCGGGTCGTATCGCGGAGGTCGGCTCGATGCGGCGGCTCGCTCCCCTCGGTGAAGACGTTGTCGAGGTGGACGGTCGTGGACTTTCCGCCATTCCGGGTCTCGTCGACTGCCACACGCACGCCTGCTTCGCCGGAGATCGCGTCGACGAGTTCTCGCTGCGTGCGGGCGGCGCGACCTACGAGGAGCTCCACGCGCGTGGAGGCGGGATCCTCTCCACGGTTCGCGCGACCCGCGAAGCCGGGGAGGAGGGGCTCGCCACCGCTCTCGCGCGCCATCAGGGCTGGATGCTCCGAGCGGGCACGACGACGTTCGAGGCGAAGTCGGGATACGGGCTCGACCGCGACACCGAGCTCGCGCAGCTGCGCGTGATCGCGGCCGCCGGCGGCGTCCCGACATGGCTCGGT
>DATAEF010000033.1:0-30322 GCA_036258155.1 Gaiellaceae bacterium
CGGCACGCGAGCCGCCGGGATCAGCAGGAGCGAGAGCACCACGACCGCGACCCCGACCGGGACGTTGACGAGGAAGATCCAGTGCCAGTTGAGCACGTCGGTGAGAATTCCGCCGAGGAGCACGCCGATCGAGCCGCCACCCGCGGCGACGAAGCCGAAGACTCCCATCGCCTTCGCGCGCTCGGCGGGCTCGGTGAAGAGGGTCATCATGAGCGAAAGCGCCACCGCCGAGACCACTGCGGCGCCGAGTCCCTGTACTGCGCGCGCGCCGACGAGCATCCCCTGCGACGTGGCGAGCCCGCACGCTGCCGATGCCAGCGTGAAGAGCGCGATTCCTCCGACGAACAACCTGCGGTGACCAAAGAGGTCCCCCAGCCTGCCGCCGAGTAGGAGGAACCCGCCGAACGTGATCAGGTACGCGTTCACGACCCATGCCAGCGACTCCTCGGAGAAGCCGAGATCCTCTCGGATCGACGGAAGCGCCACGCCGACGATCGTCACGTCGAGGACGATCATGAGGTCGCCCAGGCAGAGGACGAGGAGAGCAATCCAGCGGGTGCGTGAGTCCAGGTTGGTCATGAGCGTCGCTCCTTTTCAGTCGATCTCAGAAGCTGAGACCGGTGGCGCATCGAGAACTCATCGGTCCGAAGCGCGGCGGAGATGGGGTCAGACCACGACGGTCTGACCCCATCTCGCACTCCTCAGGCTTCGCTCGGTTCCGGCCGTGGCGGGCGTCCGCGTTCGGGAGCGGGGGCAGCCTCGCCGTCGTGCGGCGGCTCGATGGTGATATCCGGAAGGAGCCGGTCGAGCCAGCGTGGGATGTACCACGACTTCTCGCCCATGAGCGTGAGGAAGGACGGCACGAGCGTCATCTTCACAATCAACGCGTCGGTAAGGATCGCCACCGCGAGCAGCAGGCCGAACTCCTTCGAGATGCGGTCCGAGGTGAGGATGAAGGCCGCGAAGACGGTGCCCATGATGAGCGCCGCCGCGACGACCACGCGTCCGATGGCCGCGATTCCGTGCTCGACTGCCTCCCGTGTCTTCAGGCCGTGGACGTGCTCCTCCCGAATGCGGCTCATGAGGAAGACCATGTAGTCCATCGAGAGCCCGAACATGATCGCGAAGGCGATCGGCGGGACGAACGTCTCGATCGGCCCGGTTCTGTCCAGCCCGGTCAGCTCCATGAGGTAGCCCTCCTGGATGACGAGCGTGAGCACGCCGAAGCCGACGAAGGCGGACAGGATCGTCGTGAACGCGGCCGTCAGTGAGATCACGATCGACCGGAACGCCATCGCCAGCACGATGAACGTGACGCCGATGATGTAGAGCAGGAAGATCGGCAGTCGCTCGTAGATCCGGTCGGCGATGTCGATGAACGCGGCGTTCAGGCCCGACACGTAGACGACCGCGTCTCCGCCCTCGGTCGCAGCGGGTGCGACGTCGTCGCGGAGTCGGTGGACCAGCGTTTCCGTCGCCTCGTCCTGAGGCGCCGAGTCCGGCGTCACGAAGACGATGGCGACCGTCTTCGCGTCGTTGAACTGCGGCTCCCCGGCTGACGCCACGCCTTCGAGGTTCTGGACGCCGTCGTACACGCGCTGCGGCGCGTCGGCGTCGCCGTTGACGTCCACGACGATCGGGATCGGGCCATTGAAGCCGGGCCCGAAGCCCTCCGCCAGCAGGTCGTATGCGCGGCGCGCCGTCTGATTCGTCGGCTGCGTTCCCTGATCGGACGCACCCAGGCGGACGAGCGCCGACGTACCGGCCAGGGCCAGCAGGACCAGCAGCACGACCACGAACACGGCACGCGCGTGGGAGGTCACCCACCGCCCCCAGCGAGCGATGATCGTCCTCTCGCGCGCGGCCTCCGAGTCGTCGATCGGCCGCAGGAAGGGCACCTTCAGGCGGTCGATCTTGTGTCCGAGCTTCGCCAGCACTGCGATGAGGAGGGAGTTCGCGATCAGCACCGTCGTCAGGACGCCGAGCGCGGAGCCGATGCCGAGCTTCGTGACGAAGTCGAGGCCGAAGAACGCGAGGCCGGTGACCGAGATGGCGACGGTCAGGCCCGCGAAGAGCACGGCCCGCCCCGCGGACGAGCCGGCTTCGGCAGCCGCGTCACGTGGTGAGAGCCCCTCGTGCAGGTACTGGCGGAAACGCGTGACGATGAATAGCGAGTAGTCGATCCCGACTCCGAGGCCGATCATCGAGACGAGCAACGGCGTGATCGTGTTGATGTCAGTCAGGCCGGCCAGGATGAAGAGCAGCAGGAACGCCGTCATGAGCGCTACGATCGCGAGTGCGAGCGGGATCGCCGTCGCCACGAGCGTGCGGAAGACGACGAGCAACACGATCAGCGCGGCGAGCAGGCCGAGCAGCTCCTGCGTTCCCTGCTCGATCGGCGGGAACTCGGCGTCGCCGTTGTACTCGACTGTCACGCCCGCCGGCTCGACGGCCGCGCGGACCGCATCCTGCACGGCGACGACTTGCTCACGGTCCTCCTCGTAGATGACCCGGTCGAACTGCGCTTCCGCGTAGGCGATCCGTCCGTCGTCGGAGAAGGTGTCCTCGCTGAACGGGTCTCCGACGCTCTCCAGGCCGGCGCGCTCGTCCGGTCCAATCGCCTCGAACTCAGGCGTCTTGAGCTCGGCGATGGCCGCTTCGATCGCCTCCTTGCGCGCCGGCGTGTCGAGCCGCTCACCTTCCGGTGCCGCGAACACGAGGTTCAGGACGCCGCCCTGCTCGGCTGCGAACTCGGCTTCGATCAGATCGGTCGCGCGCTGTGTATCGGAGCCCGGGATCTCGAACTCGTCCTTCAGGCTGCCACCCACAGTGGCGACGAGAAGGATGAGAGCGGCGATGATGCCGAGCCAGGCGATCATCACGCGCCACGGGTGAGACGCGCACGCGCGCATCCACCTCGCGAGCGCGCCCGTGGAGAGCCGTTCGTGAGCGGCGAGCCGGTCGGTTCCGTTTTCCGCGGAATGGTCGGTCATGGTTGTGCCCCCTCTGTCGGCTTCGGTTCCACTACAGACCCGATGAAGGTCTGTAACTCATCGCAGGTGTTGTTTGTTCCCGTCGTCGATCCCGCAAGCTCGAACGTCGTTCGTGAAGATGAACACCGTACTGGAACGGTGTTCTAGCAGCTGTATGATGTTCAAGTCAAATGAGTGCCGAACCGGAACGAGAGCCCCCCGAGCCGAGGACGGAGCCGGGCATCCCCGAGCCTCCGTGGCTCAGGCCACCTCGGACGACGCGTGCCCGAGCGCCACTCAGCCGCGACGTCATCGTGGATGCGGCGCTGCGCCTGCTCGATCGCGAGGGCGCTTCGGGTCTCAGCATGCGGCGCCTCGCCGACGAGCTCGGGAGCGGCGCCGGAGCGATCTACTGGCACGTCGCGAACAAGGAGCAGCTGATCCAGCTGATGTTCGACCGGGTGATCGGAGATCTGCCGCTGCCCGAGGTGGATCCGTCGCGCTGGCAGGAGCAGATCAAGCAGGCCGCACGGGATGCTCGGGACGCCATGACCGATCACCCTGGCCTCGCCGAGCTGTCGTTCGGCCGCATTCCACTCGGGCCGAACGCAGTGCGCTACTTCGAATGGCATCTCTCGGTGCTGCGGGCCGGCGGTCTGCCGGACCGCGTTGTCGCGCTCGCCGGGGACCTCATCCATCTCTACGTGGACTCGTTCTCGTTCGAGGAGTGCGTGGGAATGTCGACCCCATCCGGTGAGGAAAGCTCGGTGGCGGACTTCATCGGCGAGCTGCGCGCGTACTTCGCCTCGCTGCCCGTCGACCGCTTCCCCAACATCACGGAGCTCGCCGACGAATTGACGACGGGTGGCTCCGACGTGCGGTTCGAGTTCGGCCTGGACATCCTCGTTGCGGGGCTCGCCGCTCACGCGCAGAAGTCGTAGCGAGCCGATGAGTTTTCGCGCCCGAAGCCGTCTCAAGTCCCGAGATGGCCACCTCGGGGCCGCAGTCGGTCGCCTTTGCCATCCGCGGCCCGATCTCGCGCGCCGATCTGCCGGGGCTCTGCGACCGGGTCTGCGGCCTGCTCGAGGAGAATGACGCGGAGATCGTACTGTGCGACGTGCACGGCGTCGAGCCGGATGCGGTGACAGTGGACGCGCTGGCGCGCCTGCAGCTCGCCGCGCGGCGTCACGGCTGCCGAGTACGGCTGTGCTCGACCTCGAAGGCGCTACGCGAGCTCGTGTCGTTCATGGGGCTGAACGACGTCCTGCCCGAGCGATGAGATCCCCCCGCAGCCTCGTAGCAGGGTGGAGCGACGCCGGTCAGGGCGATTCGGTCTGACCGAGCTCGTCGAAAACGAGCGGCAGACCGAAGAGCGGGAAGATCGTTTCCGTATCCAGGAAGAATGTGAACTCGACGATCCTCCCGTTCTCGATCTCGAGGACCTGCAACGACCACGGCTCGTATCCGTCTCCGTCGACACGCGGCCGATAGTGGCCGAAGGCGGGCGAGCCGTTCGCCGACATCACCGGGATCACCTGCGAGTCGCGGCACGTGATGCCCGGTCCGAACCACCAGGCGAGGATGTCGTCGCGGCCCGAGAGCCAGAGATCGAATGGAGGCATGGACTGCGTCGCGTCCTCGTGGATGAGGGCCGTCAAGGTGTCCATGTCGTAGCGTTCGAACGCCTCGACGTAGCGGGCGAGGAGCTCAGCGTCCGCCGCGTCGATCGAGGGCGATGCCGCCGCAGCGCTGACATCCTTCTGCTCGAGGGTGGCGCGCGCCCGCTGAAGTGCGCTGTTCACCGACGCAACGCTCGTGTCGAGGAGCTCGGCCACCTCGGAGGCCTTCCAGCGAAGCACCTCGCAGAGGATCAGCACGGCGCGCTGCTTCGGCGGGAGGTGCTGGAGCGCCGCCACGAACGCGAGGCGGACGGTCTCGCGCGCCTCAGCGACCTGGGCGGGGTCGCCTTCCGGCACCACCCGAAGGTCGGGCATCGGCTCGATCCACGTCACTTCCGGAAGCATGTTCAGGTTCTCGAGGACGGGCTCGCGCGACGGCCCCAGGTCCATCGGCCGCGCGCGGCGCTTCCGTCCCTCGAGCATGTCGAAGCAGACGTTCGTCGCGATGCGGTAAAGCCATGACCGAAGCGCGGCCCTCCCCTCGAAGCGGTCGATGCCCCGCCAGGCGCGAAGGAACGTCTCCTGAACGGCGTCCTCGGCATCGGTCGAGCCGAGCATGCGGTAGCAGTAGGCGGTCAGCTCGATGCGGTACTGCTCGAGCTGGTCCGCAACGGCAGGAGTGACGGCGACCGTCGAGTTTTGCACGCCGACCATCCTAGGCGGACCGGGGCAGGCGACGTCGCGGCCTTCACAACACCGACCAACTCGTGTTCAGCGCTCGATGAGCGGCGCCAGCCTCAGGTCGTAGAGGCGCATCTCGGTCATCACCCTGTGCGCTGGGTTGTCGCGGGAAAGGCGGCCCAGATCACGCCGCGGCAGTCCACGTCGGCGAGGCAGATCGCCGGTGCGTCGCAGGCCAGCACGATCCGCTAGAAATTCGCGGCGAGCGGGCGTGAGGACGAGATGAAACCCGAGACCTGGCACTACGGGCTCGTCGCAAAGTGGTGGTCGGAGTTCAACGACGACTTCCGGTCGCACGAGATCCCGTACTTCCAGGCGTTCATCGAGCGCGACGGCCAGCCCGCTCTGGACGTCGGATGCGGAACCGGCCGACTCCTACTCCCCTACCTGCGTGCCGGACTGGACGTCGACGGTTGCGACGTCTCCGCCGACATGATCGCGCTCTGCCGTGGGAAGGCGGAGCGCGAGGGGCTGTCTCCGAACCTGTACGTGCAACCGATGCACGACCTCCACCTGCCGCGCACGTACGAGACGATCTACGTCTGCGGCGCCTTCGGGTTGGGCAGCACTCGCGACCAGGACCTCGAGGCACTCCGGCGCTTCCACGACCACCTGCGGCCGACGGGGACGCTGCTCCTCGACAACCAGGTTCCGTACTCGAGTGCGAGTCAGTGGAAGTACTGGCGCAAGAGCGAACGAGGGGCGCTGCCAACGGTGTATCTGCCAGACGAGCCAAAGCGCGGTTCCGACGGAGCCGACTACGCGATGCGTAGCCGCATCGTGGAGCTCGATCCGCTGAATCAGCACGTGACCCTCGAGACCCACGCCGAGATGTGGCGCGACGGCGTGCTGGAGTCGGAGGAAGACCACAGGCTGAACATTTGTCTGTACTTCATGAACGAGCTGCTCCTGATGCTGGAGCGTGCCGGGTTCGCGGACGTCGTCGTTCACGGCGAACACAGAGAGGCCGCGCCGACGAGCGACGACGATTTCCTCGTGTTCGTCGCGAGGAAGTAGCAGGCCGGTCGTCTTTCGGCGACCCACGATGCCGAGCGGCAGAGCTAGGGTTCGCGGACGAGCGTGACCGAACCCGCTGACTCCCGCCCCGCCTGATCGTGGAGCCTGCCGAGCTCACGTTGCGGGTTGCCGCGCTCGCAGACGAGGACGCCGTCGGCGCACTGATGAAGGAGTCGATCAGGTCGATCTTCCCGCGCTTCTACGACAGGCGCCAAACGGAGAGCGCCATCCGCTACATCGGTGACGTCGACCGGACGCTCGTCGCCGACGGCACGTACTTCGTGCTGGAGAGCGACGGCGAGGTTGTCGGATGTGGCGGATGGAGCCGGCGGAACTTGCTGTATACGGGTAGTGGGCACTCGGACTCCGATGCTCGCCTCCTCGATCCCCACACCGAGCCGGCCCGAGTCCGCGCGATGTTCGTGCGCTCGGATTGGACTCGTCGCGGACTGGGTCGGCGGATCCTCGAGGAGTGCGAGACGGCCGCACGAGAAGAAGAGTTCGTCCAGCTGGCGCTGATGGCGACGCTGCCGGGCGTTCCGCTCTACGCGGCGTACGGCTTCCGCCCGCTCGAGGAGGTGGAGATCACGATGCCGGACGGCATCACGCTCGCATGCGTGTCGATGGACAAGCCGGTCGAGGCCTGACGCCCGATGGTCGACTGGGACATCGTTCGCGCTCTCGCACGCGCGTTCCCCGAAGTCGAGGAGTCGACCCAAAGCCGGATCGCGTTCAGCGTGCGCGGGAAGGGCTTCGCCTGGGAAGCTCGCGAACGGGACGGAGGTGGTCTCGCCGTGCGCGTCGATCGCGACGAGAAGCAGCTTTTCCTCGATGCGAACCCGGACGCCTACTTCACGAGCCCGCACTACAACGGATTCCCGGCCGTCCAGATTCGCCTCGAACAGATCGACGAGGACGAGCTCCGCGAGCGCCTGGAGGACGCCTGGCTCATCCAGGCACCGAAACGGCTCGCCTCCGCGTACGTGGCGAACGCCGAGTGACGCCCTGGGAGCGTGTTCGCGAGATCGCAGGCGCGTTGCCCGACGCCGAGGAGTCGACGACCTACGGGCAGCCGGCGTTCAAGGTGAACGGGAAGCTCTTCGCCTGGCTGAGCCCCGACCGGCACGCAGAGGGCGCGCTCGCCGTTCGGGTCGATCCGGAGGAGAAGCGGCTCCTGATCGATTCCGAGCCCGCTGCGTACTTCGAGACCCGGCACTACGAGGGCCAACCGATTCTCCTGATCCGGCTCGAGCACGTCGATCGAAGCGCGCTCGAGGAGCGGATCGAAGAGAGCTGGCTGCTCCGCGCGCCGCGGGGGCTCGCCGCGGAGTTCCTCGCCGGACGCTCGGGCTCCTGACGTCAGGAGCGCTGAGACCCGGTGGCCTCGGCGACGAAAGACGCAATCGCCTCCGTGAACTCGCGGCGGCTCGTCTCCCAGCAGTAGAACATGTGGCCGCCGCCGAAGTGACGCACGGTGAGGCGCTCCGCCATCTGCGGATCGAGCCTCATGAGGTTTCGCAGTCGATCGCTCGCGAAGTAGGGCGTCACGAGGTCGTAGCGCCCATGGGTGACGAAGGCCTTCAGGTGCGGGTTGAGGGACATGCCATAGCGGAAGTCGTCCGTCGCACCGGGTGGCGGCGCGAGGGCATGGTGCTCCGTGTCGATCTTCCAGGCGGTGTTGACCTCGTAGCTCAGGACCGCGTACTCCCGGTCGGTCTCGACCCCGATGTCCGACCGCAACAGTCGGTTCACCGCCATCGTGTATGCCGGGCTCAGTCCGGAGAGCGTGGGATCGGGCCCTTCGTACGGATCCCGATCGGGGAAGGGGTCGGTAGCGGTGATGGTCGCGTCGTAGAGGCCGACGACCTTGCGCTCGGCCCGCAGGAGCTCGCGCGAGAACGTTCGGATCGAGAGCCGACCCTCGGCGCGAAGCACGAGGTCGAGAGGCAGGCCGACGAGGTCGGCCAGCCTCGTGAGGATGCGCTCGCGGTCGTCCGCGGGCAACGAGGCACCGCGCGTGAGGAACGAGGCATATTCGCCGGTGGCGAACGCTTCGGCGTCGGCCAGCACGACGTCGAGCGCCGTTCCGGCGGCGAACGCGCGCGAGCAACCGTGGTGGACCGCGGCGGCCGCCATCGTCGGCAACGTGTCGATCCACCCCACGACGTCGTAGTCGGTAGGGCTCAACGGCGTGATCTCGAGCGCCGGGGAGATGAGGATCGCCCCGTTGAGCCCGACACCGGAGCTCTCCTGCAGCATCCGCACGAGGCGACCGACCCGATAGCCGCCGTAGCTTTCCCCGGCGATGAAAACCGGTGATCCCCAGCGGCCGTTGCTCGACAACCACCGCCCGATGAACTCGCACATCGACTCGAGGTCGCGCTTCTGGCCGAAGTACTCCTTGGGATCGGTCGCGTCTTCCTTCTTCTCCTTCGCCTCGTCCACCTTGTCGCTCTCGATGACCCGGCTGAAACCCGTGCCGACCGGGTCGACGAACACGAGGTCGGTGAACGCGAGCCAGGACGCCTCGTTCTGCACCAGCCGTGGAGGCATCTCCGGAAGCGAGCCGTCCGGCGGGAAGTCGACCCGCTTGGGTCCGACGGCTCCCATGTGAAGGTAGGCCGACGATGCGCCGGGCCCTCCGTTGAAGACGAAGGTGACCGGGCGATCGTCGTCCCCACCTGCCACGACGTACGAAACGGAGAAGATCTCCGCGGCCGGCTTCTCCTTCTTGCGCAGCACGAGCCACTTGCCGCTCGCCGTGTAGTCGATCGGCGTCGCGCCGCCGGTCCAGGTGTCGGTGGTCTCAGCCCCCGCAGGGGGCTCGTGGTCGAGCTTGGGCTTGTCGTTCTTCTCGTCGTCGCTCATGGCCGCGCACGCTATCCGACGTCAGGGTGCCCGGCACTCGAAAGCAAAGGACATAGAGTCATGAAAGTGACGTTCGACGTCGCAGCCGATGCGTACGACCGCTTCATGGGCCGCTACTCCGTCCAGCTCTCGGCACAGCTGGCCGACCTCGCAGGTGTGACCGGGGGACAGCGGGTCCTCGACGTCGGCTGCGGTCCCGGCGCCCTCACGGGAGAGCTCGTCGCCCGGCTCTGCCCGGACGCGGTCTCGGCCGTCGACCCGTCGGAGTCGTTCGTCGCGGCGGCACGGGAACGCCACCCCGGCGTCCATGTGGAGCAGGCTGCAGCTGAACGGCTTCCCTTCGACGACGACGAGTTCGACGCCGCGGTGGCGCAGCTCGTCGTCCACTTCATGTCGGATCCGGTCGCAGGACTGCGTGAGAGCGCGAGGGTCACGCGCCGCGGAGGAGTGGTCGCTGCCTGCGTGTGGGACTACGGCGGTGGCCGAGGCCCCGCGAGCACGTTCTGGCGGGCGGTGCGGACGCGCGACGACGACGCCGACGAGGAATCGGGTCTCGCCGGTGCCCGTGCCGGACACCTCGCGGAGCTCTTCACTGCGGCAGGGCTGGCGGAGGTTGTGGAGGCGACCCTCGAGTCGAGCATCGACTTCGCGAGCTTCGACGAGTGGTGGGAGCCCTATACGCTCGGCGTGGGGCCACCCGGCGCGTATGTGGCGCGGCTCGATACCAACGCGCGCACGGAGCTTCAGGCGAGCTGCCGGCGGCTCCTTCCGCCCGCCCCCTTCACGCTGACCACGCATGCGTGGGCGGTACGGGGCGTCGTCGCCTCCGGACAAGAGCGCACGCACAGCCGTTTGTCAGGTTGATACTCGCGCCCGGGGTCGCCGGAAGCCACAATGAGGCACGTGCCTGAGGTGATCGACACACTCGAGGTTGCCCGCAACGCCGCCGCGAGCCAGGGTTGGCGGAAGGCGTACGACGCCTATGCGGGCCTCGACGCGCGCGGGCTGGAACCGTTCGATCTGGAGAGTTACGGAGAAGCCGCCTGGTGGAACGGCAAGCTCGACGAGGCGATCACCCTGCGCGAGCGTGCATACGCGGCGTTCACGGCCGAGGGGAACGCACTGGCCTCCGCGCGGATGGCGTTGACGCTCTCCTGGGACTACGACGGTCGTGGCGCGTTCTCGGTGGCGAACGGATGGCTTGCGAACGCGGAGCGACTGCTCGCGGGCTTGCCCGAGGCACCCGAGCACAGCCGGCTGTTGCTGGTCAACGCGTTCACTGCCCTGTTCGCCGAAGGCAACCTCGAGAAGGCACATGAGACGTTCGACGCCGCCTTCGAGCTCGCGCAGCGCGTCGGCGATCGCGATGTGCAGATGCTCGCGCTGTCAGGGCGAGGGCGCGCTTACATCAAGGCCGGAGAGATCGAGAAGGGCCTTGCACTCCTCGACGAGGCAACGGCGTCCGCCATGTGCGGAGACCTTCGCGCACATTCCGCCGGCCTCGTGTACTGCCTCACGATCAGCTCCTGTCGCGACCTCGGCGACTACCGCCGAGCGGCCGAATGGACGGAGGCGGCGAACAAGTGGTGCGACCGCCTCGACGTGACGGGTTTCCCTGGCGCCTGTCGCATCCACCGGGCCGAGGTGATGAGGCTTCGCGGCGACTGGCCGGCCGCGGAGGCGCAGGCCGTCGCGGCCTGTGAAGAGCTCCTCGACTTCGATCGCAGCATCACCGCAGGCGGGCACTACGAGATCGGTGAGATCCGGCGCCAGAGAGGCGACTTCGAGGGTGCGGAGGAGGCGTATCGGACTTCGGACGGGCTCGGACGCGATCCGCAGCCCGGCCTGGCTCTCCTTCGCCTCGCCGAAGGGAAGATCGACGCCGCGGTCGCAGGCATCACGCGGACGCTCGCAGAGGTCCGGGACCCACTCGTCCGTCTCCGACGGCTACCGGCGCAGGTCGAGATCGCGATCGCGGCCGGTGACCTGAAGACCGCGCGCACCGCTGCGGACGAGCTCGAGCGCGTCGTCGACTCGTACAAGATCGGGGATCGGCGCGCCGCTGCGTTCGACGCGACGGTTCACTACGCGAGAGGCCAGATCGAGCTCGCCGAGAAGGACTGGAGCGGTGCTGCCCAGAGTCTCCAGCGGGCGCGCGACGAGTGGAAGGGCGTCGGAGCGCCGTACGAGACCGCCCGAGCGCGGATGCTGCTCGGGATCGCGTACCGGCGCCTCGGCGACGAGCACGGCGGAACCTCCGAGCTCGAGGGCGCTCTCGCGGCATTCGAACGGCTGGGGGCGAGGCCTGACGCGGAGCGAGCGAAGGAGCTGCTCGGCAGGGCCGAGGCCCGCCGTACATTCCTCTTCACCGACATCGTCGACTCGACCCGGCTGCTCGAGACACTCGGCGACGACAAATGGCGAAGGCTGCTCGCGCGTCACGACGAGCTCGTGCGCGAGCGGATCCTCGAGGCCGGCGGCGAGGTGGTCAAGAAGACGGGCGACGGCTTCTTCGCGTCGTTCGAGAGCCCGAGAGCCGCCATCGAGGCCGCGATTGCGATCCAGCGGGCACTCGCCGCCGAGATCGTCGCGCCCGACGTGAGGATCGGCGCCCATGCGGGTGGCGCCTTCCGCACCGGTCCCGACTCGGCCGACTACGGCGGTCAGGGCGTCCACGTCGCCGCCCGGATCGGCGCAGCGGCGCAGGGAGCCGAGATCCTCGTGAGCCGCGAGACGCTCGACGGCGCCGCCACGACCTTCCGGCTCTCGCCTCCCCGGGCCGAGACGCTGAAGGGCTTCGAGCAGCCAGTCGAAGTCGTTTCCGTCGACTGGCGCTAGACACGGTGCTCAGCCGCAGGCTGCGCTCGCGCGCCCGAGGAAGCGAAGCGTCCCGCGGCAGAGGCCGAGCGCCGCACGTCGCTGATAGGTCGGAGTCGCGAGCAACCTGTCCTCGGTCGGATTGGTCATGAACCCCAGCTCGACGAGGACGACTGGAACATCCGCCCAGTTGAACCCGGTGAAGTCGGACCGCTCCTGGAGCCCGCGGTCAGGGAAACCGAGCGCGCGCACCAGGTGCGACTGCACGATCCGCGCGGCGCGCGCGCTCGCGACGTAGACGTCGTCCGTCCAGCCAGCTCGGAGCGCGGGGTGCAGCGTGTGCGTGCCACGAGCGCGCGGGTCCGTCGAGCCGTCTGCGTGAACGCGGAGGAAGAGCGCCGCATCGATCTCGTTGGCGATCCGGGCGCGGGCGACGTTGCCGATGCTGGTTCCCGCCGTTTCCGTCCGCGTCATGACGACCCTGACGCCCGCTCTCTCGAGGAGCGAACGCAGCCGGAGCGAGACCCGCAGGTTCAGCTCGGCCTCGGTGAGACCCGAGACGACACCGCTCGTCCCACCGCCGTCCTTGATCTTCCGCTTGGAAGAGCCGGGACCGATCGGCTCGGTCGCCGGATTCGCGCGCAGGTCGTGGCCGGGATCGAGCACGACGACCGGTGCCGTCGCAGCACTCGCCGGGATGGCGGCGATCGCTCCCGCGACGACGGCACACAGGACTCGCAACTCAGTGCTTCCCGCCGTAAACGGTCGTGATCGCCGGCGAGAACCGAGCAGGCCTAGGACGCAGGGAGGGCCAATATTCAAGAATATTGGCCCGACTGAGGACGACGGCATGCGAAGCGTTCGCAGCCGCGCGAAGCGTGACTGTATTTGCGGCGGGGAGCACTTAGCTCGCGCGTCGGCTGAGACGCCGTAGCTGCGTGAGCGGGCCCAGCTTCGCAGCCGGCCGGGTATCGGAGGCACGGAGCTCAAGTGCGAAGCGATAGCGGAGGCGGGGGTCGTAGATCGGGCACGAAGCCTGGCGGCAAGGTGTCATCGAGAGCTTCCTCACCCGCCTGCCGTCGGTGTCGAAGAAGGCGATCGTGAGCGGCACGAGCGTGTTCTTCATCCAGAAGCCGCCGGTCGTGTCGTCCGGGAAGACGAAGAGCATGCCGTCCTCCGGCGCGCGCTTTCGATGCATGAGGCCGAGCGAACGCTGCGCCGGCGTCAGGGCGAGCTCGGGGCGGAACGGCGCCCCGTCGAGACGGAGCATCGCCGTTGCACCGTCAGTCGCACCAGCACCGCCTGTGATGACGATGAACGCCGCCGCAGCTGCAGCGGCTGTCGCACGTCGGAGCAGGTTCACGACGCAACGATAGGTGACAGACCTGAGCCGGACCTGCGCGGCAAGCCTCGTCCCTCGAAGAGCTACTCGACGGTGACCGCGACGCGCTGCACCGCGTTGTTCTTGTAACCGCCGACGTTCCACGGCGGCTCGAGCGGCTGCTCGTTCCCTGCGCCGTCGCGCGCGCGGCAGCAGAGCTCGTGCTCTCCGGGCTCGGCCTCCCACACGTACCGCCACGAGCGCCAGGCCCAGCGGCCGAGGGTGGCTGCGCCGAGCTCGGCCGGGGCCCACGTCTTACCCCCGTCGGTCGAGACGTCAACTGAAACGACCTCCGATTCGCCCGACCAAGCTCTCCCGTGGAGCTCGCAGGTGCCGGCCTCGACGACCCTGGCGCGGCTCGCGTACTCGGGGATGCCGGGCGGAATCATCAGCGACCGCGGTGCGATGAGAGTTATGGGATCACCCGGCTCGTCCTCGTCGAGTCGGACACGATACGAGTGCCGCATCTGAAAGCCGTCGAAAGGCGCGCCGAGCAGCGAGATCCGCGAGAGCCACTTGACGCTGGTCATCCCGTACCAACCGGGCACGACCAGGCGCAAAGGGAACCCATGCTGTGGCGGCAACGGCGCACCGTTGACCTCGTAGGCGAGGATCGCCTCACTGCCGAAGACTTCGTCGAGCGCGAGGCTGCGCGCATACGTCTGCTCCTCCCCACCTTCGACGCCCCGGTCGAGACCGGTGAAGAGCGCCTCGACGGCACCCTCGCGCACGACTGCCTCGTCGAGCAGCCCCACCAGGGAAGCACCGCGCCAGCGGGCGGTCCCCACGGCCTCGAGCAGCCACGGCTGGCTGACGACGTGCGGCTCCACATGTGCGCGGCCGTTCCCGGCGCACTCCATCGTCACGACGTGCTCCACCGCAGGTCGGGCGCGAACCTCGTCCAGCGACAGCGTGAGCGGGCGCTCGACGAGCCCGTCCACCCCGAGCCGCCAGCCCGCAGCGTCGACCTCGGGAATGTCGTAGTGCGTCAGCAGGTAGTGGAGCCCGATCGGCGTGACGTCCCAGCGGAGCGCCTCGAGAGGCAGCGCGTGGTTCCGGGCGGCGAGCTGCAGCTCCTGGAGACTGATCCCTTCGGTCACGAGCGCGAGACTAACGGCATCTGCTTGGATCGGGGACGTGCAGACCGATCGCGTGCTGACGAAGCCTTTCGTTCTCGCCGTGCTCGCGGAGCTCGCGTTGTGCATGTCGATCGGGATGCTGCTGGTGATCCTCCCCGTGTACGCGAACGACGAGCTCGGAGCCGGGAACTTCGGCGTCGCGCTCACCGTTGCGGCTGTCAGCCCGATGCTGCTCGTGTTCCAACCGATTGCCGGGCGTATCGGAGACAGGAACGGGCGTCGTGTGCTGATCGTGATGGGCGCGCTCATCGCTGGCGTCAGCGTCGGCGCTTACGCGCTCGTCGACTCACTCGAGCCCCTGATCGCGCTGCGCCTGCTCACCGGCGTCGGAGAGGCGATGCTCCTCGTCGGCGCGGCGACGATGGTCACCGACCTCGCGCCCGAGACGCGCCGAGGAGAGGCGCTCAGCCTCTACAGCCTGGGTCTTTGGGGCGGGCTCGCGCTCGGTCCGCTGCTCGGTGAGCTCGTCCTGGGAGCCGATCGCTTCGATGCCGTATGGCTCGTCGCAGCGAGTTTCTGCCTCGTGGCCGGTGTGATCGGCGTCACGCTTCCCGAGACCGCGCCGCCCAGAGCGAGCGGGCAGTCGATCGCATCTTCGCGCCTCGTCCACCCGGCCGCAGTGGGGCCGGGTCTCGTCTTGGCCGTCACCGTCTTCGGTTTCGCGGGTCTCGGCACGTTCGCTGCGCTCTATGCGCGCGAGCTCGGCCTCGACGGCGCAGGTGCTGTGTTCCTCGTCTTCTCGGCCGTCGTGGTCGCAACGCGCATCGTCGCGCGGCAGGTCCCCGACCGGCTCGGGCCGAAGCGGACTTCGGGCGCCGCGCTCGTCCTGATCGCCGCCGGCCTGTTGACGATCGGGATCTGGAACGTGCCCGCCGGGCTCTTCGCGGGCACGGTCGTTCTCGCCTTCGGACAGGCTTTCGCGTTCCCGGCTCTCATGACCCTCGCGGTGAACGGTGCGCCTGCGAGCGAGCGCAGCTCCGTGGTCGGAACGTTCACGGCATTCACGGAGCTCGGGTTCGCTGTCGGCGCGCTCAGTCTCGGCGCGATCGCCTCCACCGTCGGCTACGACGGCGTGTTCATCGTCTGCGCCGTCGGGCCGCTCCTCGGCGCACTCGTGCTCGCGCGCATCGCCTCGCCGCGCGCGACTCCTGCTTTCGAGGCCGCGTAGTCGCTCGATGAAGCCAGTGGAGACGCGCGAGCTCGGTCGCAGCGGGATCGCCGTCACGCGCATCGTCCTCGGCTGCGGAAACTTCGGCGGGGTGGGCTCGTCACCGGCCTTCTTCGGGCAGGGCATCCCGAAGGACGAGGCGTTCCGGATCATGGATACCGCGTGGGAGCTGGGACTCACGACGTTCGACACCGCCGACGCGTACGGCGGTGGGCGCAGCGAGGCCTGGATCGGCGAGTGGCTCGCCACGAAAGGGAGCGCTGTCCGCGACGCGATCACGATCGAGTCGAAGACCTTCAACCCGATGGCCGCGGGAGAGGATCACGGCCTCTCTCGCTCGCGTATCCACCGCCAGCTCGACTCGAGCCTGCAACGTCTCGGGATCGAGCAGGTTGCCCTGTACCTCGCGCACGCGTTCGACCCCGACACACCTCACGAGGAGACGCTCGCCACGTTCGACGAGCTCGTGCGGGCGGGAAAGATCGGCGCTGTCGGCGCCTCGAACTTCACGGCCGAGCAGCTCGCCGAAGCGGTCGAGATCTCGGAGCTCGAAGAACTCAGACGCTACGAATGGGTGCAGAACTCGTTCTCCCTCCTCGATCGTTCCGACGCGGAGACCGTCTTCCCGGTCTGCCACGAGCACGAGCTCGGATACGAGGCGTTCGGGCCGCTCGCGGGGGGCTGGCTCACGGGCAAGTACCGACGTGGCGCCCCGTACCCCGAGGGCTCGCGCATGACCCAGCGCCCGGAGTCGTACCTCGCCTACGCGAACGACCCTGTCTTCGACGCGCTCGAGGCGCTGGAGCGCGAGGCCCTCGGCCGTGGCGTCTCTACCGCAGGGCTCGCCATTGCGTGGCTTCTCGGCGTCCCCGAGATCACGGCGGTCGTCGTCGGGCCGACGCGCGTCGAGTACCTCGAGCCCGTGCGGGAGGCGCTCTCGCTCGAGCTCACCTCCGCGGAGCTGGATCATCTGAAAGGCTTGTTCGCGTGAGCGTCCTCGTCCTGTCCGAGCACGACGTGCGCCGACTCCTCGACATGGAGTCGTGTATCGAGGCAATGACGGAGGTTCTCGCATCGTTGGCCCGCGGCGAGCTCTACCAGCCGCTTCGCTCGATCGCGCGGCCGCCGGGTGCCGACAATCTGCTCGGACTCATGCCGTCGTATCGTGGCGGCGCCACGCCGTCGTTCGGGCTGAAGGAGATCGTCGTCGTGCCTTCGAACCCCTCGCGTGGACTCGACACGCACATGGGCAGCGTGCTGCTGCACGACGGGGAGACGGGTGAGCTCGTGGCCGTCCTGAACGCGTCTCCGGTGACCGAGATCAGGACCGCCGCCGTTTCGGGCGTCGCCACGCGAGCGCTCGCACGTCCTGACGCGCAACGGGTCGCCGTCCTCGGTGCGGGCGCGCAGGCGCGCGGTCACGTCCATGCCATGCGCGCGGTGCTCGACGACCCCGAGATCCGTATCTGGGCACGCAACCCGGAGGCTGCCGAGCGGCTCGCAGGGGAACTCGGAGCGATCGTCTCCCCGTCGGTTGACGCAGCGCTCTTTGGCGCCGAGGTCGTGTGCACGACGACTGCGGCGACGGAGCCGATCGTCGAGAAGCGCTGGGTCGCCCGCGGCGCGCACATAAACGCGGTCGGGTCCTGCTTCCCGACGACACGGGAGCTCGACACCGAGACCGTCGCACACGCCTCGTTCTTCACCGACCGGCGAGAGTCGTGCCTGAACGAGGCCGGTGACTACATCCTCGCCGCCGCGGAGGGCGCGGTCGGCCCCGACCACATCAAGGCCGAACTGGGAGAGGTTCTCGCCGGGATTCACCCTGGCCGAGAGTACGAGGACGAGCTCACCGTGTTCGAGTCGCTGGGCATCGCGGTCGAGGACCTTGCGTCCGCGGAGCTGGTCGTGCGGCGCGCGCGCGAGCAGGGCGTCGGGTCCGAGGTCGACTTCTGATCCCGCTCGCTGACATCGAGCGCGCACGCGAGCGCATCGCGGGCGTGGCGATTCGCACGCCGCTGGTTCGGCTCCACGTGGACGCGCCCGCGGAGATCTGGCTCAAGCTCGAGAACCTCCAGCCGATCGGCTCCTTCAAGCTGCGCGGCGCTGCCAATGCGATCCTGAGCGCACCGCCCGAGGTCCTCGCGGACGGAGTGGTCACGACGAGCACGGGGAACATGGCCCAGGGCGTTGCCTGGATGGCCCGCGAGCTCGGGGTGCCGGCGACGATCGTCGTACCGGACAACGCCTCGGCGTCCAAGCTCGCGGCGGTCGAGCGTCTCGGCGGCCGGATCGTCCGCCTGCCCTGGGAGCAGTGGTGGGCGGCGGTCGCTGCGGACACCGAGCGCGACCTCGGCGACGACGTGGAGGGGTACTTCGTACACCCCGTCCAGGACGATCCCGTGATGGCGGGCAACGGCACGATCGGCCTCGAGCTCGTGGAGGACCTCGACGCCTTCGACGCCGTCAGCGTCCCCTGGGGCGGGGGCGGCCTGACAACGGGAGTCGCGAGCGCATTGCAGGCGCTGCGTCCGCAGACGAAGATCTACGTCTGCGAGCCCGCCACGGGCGCACCCGTCGCGGCCGCGATCGCCAACGGTCGAGTGCCGACGAGCATCGACTTCACTCCGTCGTTCGTCGACGGCGCGGGCTCGGGGAGCCTCCTGCCGAAGATGTGGGCGCATGCCGAGCCGCTCGTCACCGATGCTTTCCCGATCTCGCTCGAGGATGCTGCCGCCGGGGTGCGGGTCCTGCTCGAGCGCGGCCGGATCGTCGGCGAAGGCGCAGCCGGGCTCGCCGTCGCAGCCGCGGTCTCGGGCCGAGCCGGCGAGGGACGAGTCGTATGCATCGTCTCGGGCGGAAACATCGACTCCGCGCGGCTGGCGGCCATCCTCGAGGGTCGCGTTCCGGACTAGGCGCCCCGCAACGACCATTCGGCTCGACGAGGAGCTCGCGAACGAGCTCCTCGTCGATGGTGAGCTTCCACGCGCACTCGCGCGCGAGGGCACCGTGTTACCCGGCCGAGATCCCCGCGAGCGTGGCCCGGAGACGAGCAGCACCGGCGGCCACGCCCGGGAGATCGTCGTCGTTCTGTGCGGCTCGCAGCCCGACCAGCTGCGTGTCGACACGCGTCAGATCGACCTTGTCGATCGTCACCGCGAACCGATCGCGGATCCACTCGAGAGTCGCAAGGTCGCCGCGCACGCCATCCGCGTCGCGCGCGGTGGCGTCGACGACGAGCTGGCGCACCCAGAGCTCGAAGCGGGCTCTGTCGATCTCGGCCGGCGGCCGATGGCGAAGCTCGAGCTCGAGCGCGGACTGCGAGACGTCGATCGCCGCGGTAGAGGCGCTTACCCGATCCCGAGCCGCGACTGCTCTGTCGAGGCTCCTGATCGCCGAGGCCACCTCGGCAGCGATCCTCGGCGGCACCTGCCCGGTGCGATAGCTCCTCCAAGCAGCGGCCAGCTTGCCGAGGCTTGCCGACGCGGCTCTCCAGTCACTCGCACGGACGGCAGCGAACGCGGTGTCCGCAGTCGCCGACAGCGCCTCGAGCTCCGCCGGCACCGGGCTGTCGAGCGCGTCGGTCGGCACGGCGAGCGCGAGCGCCTCGAGGTCGCCGCCGGAGCTCGTGAAGAACTCCCCGTAGCCAGGCGCAAACGTCTTCGACTCGCGCGAACCATCCTGGTGGAGCTCCCCGGCGACGATTGCCCCCTCGACCCGGCCACGAGGTCCCGCCACCTGCTGGTCGACGGCTTTGACCGTGACCTCTTCGAAGACGAGCCCCGGCGCGTTCTCCGGGCGATAGACGTCACCGACGTGCGGCTCGCCGGGCATGATCATCGCCGGCGGACCCTCCTTGCCGGCGAGCCAGGTCCCGTCGGTGTCCGCGATGTGCCCGTCCTCGTAGTTGAAGACGTCCTCGCCGAAGTACCAGACCGAACCGTCGTCGGCTTGGGCGTAGTAGTCGAGCGCGACCTCCTCGATGCGCCCATCGAGATAGGCGACGTACTGAGATGTACGCGTCTCGACCTGTTGACCGGTCCACTCGATGATCCTCGTCTCGGGAAGAAGCGTGGTCTCGGTGTGGAACGGCTTCCCGTCGACCCTGCCGTTCAACACGGCAGAGTGGAGATTGCTGATCGGGAAGAGCGGGTTCGTGATCGTGGTCGGGTCCGAGAACTTCGGGGCGACGACGTCGACCCGCTTGCTCTCCGGAGCGACCGGAAGCTTCCCCAGGTATGCCGCTTCGAGCTGGGCCGCTGTCGGCTGAGGGACCGTCGCCTGGCGCGAGCCCCCGCTGCCATCACGGGTTGCGTAGGCTAGGAGCGCCGTCGTCAGGCCGAGGACGACCACGATGAAGAGAAGCATTGTCGTGCGAGACATGGCATCTCCTTTTGGGGAGAGGGACAGCCGGCAAAGACGGAAGTGGGACGGCCGGCACGAGTCACCGTACCCGCGTGAGATGAGCGGATCGTGAACCAAAGATGACTCGCTCGTGAACCAACCCGCGCCGGAGGCCCCTGCGCGAGGGAATCGCTTGCGGACGCTAGGTTCTGCTCGTGAGGACGATCTCGTCGACGGCGGTGCGGCGGCTGGCGATCGCCGCGCAGGGCTACACGTCACGTTCGCGCAGCGGCACGAGAGCGGAGGTCGAAGCGACGATCCGCGCGCTCTCCTGCGTCCAGCTCGACTCCATCACCGCGGTCGAGCGAAGCCACAGGATCGCGCTCGGCTCACGGGTGGGCGCGTACCCGCGCGAGACTGTCTCGCGTCTGCTGGGGCAAGGTCGGATCTTCGAGTACTGGGCGCACGAGGCCTGCCTGATCCCCGTCGAGGAGTGGCCGCTTTTCCGTTCCGTGATGCGAAACCACCACCCGTGGCGCGGCGACGTGATCGGAGAGCACCCGCAGCTCGCGGAGGAGGTTCGCGCCGCTGTGCGCGAGCGCGGCCCGATAGCGTCCCGCGACTTCGAGGGCAAGGGCGGCGGGGGGATGTGGAACTGGAAGCCCGCCAAGGTCATGCTCGAGGCGCTGTGGAACAACGGCGAGCTCGCGATCGCGGGGCGCGTGAGCGGGTTCCAGCGTCTCTACGACGTCGCCGAACGGGTGATTCCGCGCGCGGTGCTGGATGCCTCCGAGCCTGACGAGGCCACGCGTCTCGAGGAGCTGACGATCCGCGCAGTCCGCGCGCGCGGCGCTCTCACGGAGGCGGGCATCGTCGAGCACTGGCGCTTGCGAGGAGGCGCCGCGCGAATCCGTCCGCAAGTCGACGCGCTCGTTCGCCAAGGCCTCCTCGAGCGGCTGCACGTCGACGACGCCGGCGCGGACGTCCTGGTACCCGGAGGCACCGAGCTCGATCCAGCGCGACCGACGGCCGCGGTGCTCCTCTCTCCGTTCGACAACCTGCTCTGGGATCGCCCGTTCGCGCGGCGCGTCCTCGGCTTCGACCACGTGATCGAGGTGTACAAGCCGGCGCACGAGCGGCAGTACGGCTACTACGTGCTCCCGTTCCTGTGGCGCGACCGGATCGTGGGCCGCGCCGACCTCAAGTCGGAGCGCAGCGAGGGCGCGCTCGTCGTGAAGGCCCTCCACCTCGAGCGGGGCGTTCGCCCTTCGGGAGCCCTCGAGGAGGCTTTCGAGCGAGCGCTCGACCGATTGCGGCATACGATCGGGCTGGAGCGCGTCCAACGGTGACGCTCGTCTCGCGGGACGAGGCACGCCGCATCGCGGTACGAGCCCAGCTGCTGGACGGATCGGCGACAGACGTGCTCGACACCGTTCGCCGGCTCGGATTCCTTCAGCTCGACCCGATCTCGACGGTCGCACCCGCGCAGCAGCTCGTGCTCTGGAGCCGTCTCGGTCGATACGACACAGCGGAGCTGGACCGGCTCCTGTGGGAAGAGAAAAAGCTCTTCGAGTGGAGTGCGTTCATCCGGCCGATCGAGGACCTTCCGCTTGTTCGAGCGCTGATGCGGCGTCGAAGGACCGGGAAATACGCGTGGGAGCGACGGGGCACGGAGTTTCTGCGGACGAACGCCGGCTACCGGCGCTACGTCGTCCGCCAGCTCGAGCGTCGAGGACCGCTGCTCTCGCGCGAGCTCGACGACGATTCGGTGAGAACCTGGAAGTCGCACGGCTGGCACGGCAGCCGCAACACGGGCGTGATGCTCGACCTCCTCCACGCACGCGGAGTCGTCGCGATCGCCGGTCGGCGTGACGGCCAGCGTCTGTGGGATCTCGCCGAGCGCTGGTACCCGGAGACGGAGACCGTTGCGCTACGCGACGCCGAGCGCCTGCTCGCGGAGAGGCGCTTCCGCTCGCTCGGGGTGAGGCTGACCGCGAACGGTTGGGAGGCGCACCCGGAGGCAAGCGACGCGCCCGTTCCCGACCGGGTGACGTTCCTCTCCCCGTTCGACCGCTTGATCCACGACCGCGATCGGGCGGAGGCCCTCTTCGACTTCCGCTACCGGCTCGAGATGTACGTGCCGAAGGCGAAGCGGGAGTACGGCTACTACGTGCTCCCCATCCTCGTCGGCGACCGGCTCGTCGGCCGCATCGAGCCGCGCTTCGACCGGAAGACGCGAACGCTCGAGGTGCTGGGCGCCTGGAACGACACCTCGCGCGCCGGCGAAGCCCTCGCGGGCCTCGCCGCCTTCCTCGGCGCAGAGCGGATCGAACTGAGCGGAATCGGAGGAATCGGTGTCAGACACCAAATCGTGTCAAGTTGAACGATTGCCAACTTCGTGCCGAAATCCCCACAAGCAAGGAAGGGGCGAAATGCCGTGCGACGGGCCGACAAGCATGTCTGAGCCGACCGTGTCCATCGAAGCAACCCGATCGCTCAGTCTGGGTCGGTGTCTGACACCGCCCGCTGACTAGCATCCCCCGCGTGGAGTTCGAGACCCGCGCGATCCACGACGGTCAGCAGCCGGATCCTGCGACCGGCGCACTGACGACCCCGATCTACCAGACGTCCACGTACGTGCAGGAGGCAGTGGGCGTCCACAAGGGCTACGACTACGCGCGCGTCGCCAATCCGACGCGCACCGCGCTGCAGGAATGCGTCGCGTCGCTGGAAGGTGCCGCCCACGGGCGGGCGTTCTCCTCCGGGCTCGGCGCCGTGACGACGCTGATGCATCTGCTCTCCCCGGGAGACCACGTCGTCACGGTCAACGACGTGTACGGCGGCATCTACCGGATGTTCACGAAGGTGTACGAGCCGAAGGGATATCGCTTCACCTTCCTCTCCGCGGAGGAGATCTCCGGCGGACTGACCGAGCACCTCGACGAGCGCACGCGCTTCGTATGGCTCGAGACGCCGACCAACCCCGCACTCAACATCGTCGACATCGCCGCCGCATCGGCAATCGCCCACGAGGTCGGCGCCCTGGTCGTCGTCGACAACACCTTCGCCTCCCCCTACCTCCAGCAACCCCTGGCGCTCGGCGCTGACATTGCGCTGCACTCGACCACGAAGTACCTCGGAGGACACTCCGACGTCGTCGGCGGCTTCGTGGCTACCAACGACGACGAAGTCGCGGAGCAGCTCGCGTTCCTGCAGAAGTCGCTGGGCGCTGTCCCGGGGCCGTTCGATTGCTGGCTCGTGCTTCGGGGCGTCAAGACGCTGGCCGTGCGCATGGATCGGCACTGCTCGAACGCGGCGACGATTGCCGCGTACCTCGAGCGACACGCTCGGGTGGATCGTGTCCTCTACCCCGGTCTTCCTCGCCATCCGGGTCACGCGATCGCAGCACGTCAGATGCGCAACTTCGGCGGGATGGTCTCGTTCCTACTCGCCGACGAGGAGGAAGCGATCGACCTCGTCGCGCGAACGAGGATCTGGAAGCTCGCGGAAAGCCTCGGGGGCGTCGAGAGCCTCATCGAGCACCCCGCTCGAATGACACACGCGTCGACCGCGGATGCCCCCTTCGCGGTGCCGGCGACGCTGATCCGACTCTCCGTCGGCATCGAGTCGGCCGAGGACCTCATCGCCGACCTCGAAACTGCGCTGGCCGCATGACGCGCGAGCCGATCGACGTCCGTTACCAGGACGAGCGCATCGTCGGCGCATACCTGCTCGAGACCACGGATGGGCCGGCCCTCTTCGACTGCGGCCCGAGCACGTGCATCCCGTTCCTCAAGGCGGGGCTCGCTGAACGTGGCCTCGACCTGACCGACGTTCGTCACCTGCTGCTCTCGCACATCCACCTGGATCACGCAGGAGCCGCGGGCGTGCTCGTGCGCCAGCATCCCTGGCTCCAGGTCCACGTCTCCGAGATCGGCGCTCCGCACCTCGTCGATCCCACGAAGCTCGAGGCGAGTGCAAGACGGCTCTACGGCATGAGCTTCGACGCGCTGTTCGGTGAGCTCGCCCCGGTACCCGCTCAAAACATCCAGGTTGTCGGGACCACGGTCCTGGGACTCGACTGCTTCCCGACTCCGGGCCATGCGTCCCACCACGTCTCGTACCTCGATGCCGACGGCACGCTCTACGCCGGTGACGCCACAGGCGTGCGGATCGCGCCGGGCAGCTTCGTCCTCCCGCCGTGCCCGCCACCGGAGCTCGATCTCGAGACATGGGAGCGCACCATCGAGGAGATCGAACGTCGCGCGCCCGGGCGCCTCGCGCTCATCCATTTCGGCACGTTCGACGACGTGCAGGAGCACCTGGCGACGCTCCGCGGCACGCTCCGCAGCTGGGCGGGGCGCGTCGAGGACGGGATGGACGAGGACACCTTCATCGCGGCGGCCCGCTACGACGTCTCGCAGGTCGATCCCGAGCTCGTCGAGTCCTACGATCTCGCGGCGCCGTACTGGCACCACTACCGCGGCATCGAGCGCTACTGGCGCAAGCGGCGCGAAGCTGCGGCCTCCTTACCCGATAGCGGCGTGCGCCTCTAGGTCCGCGAGCGAGACGAACTCGAGCGCCGAGGCATGCGTCGCCTCGAGCACGACCGGCGGAGCGGCGCCACCCTCGAGCGCCTCCTGCCAGCGAGCGGCGACGACGCACCAGCGGTCGCCAGGCCGCAGCCCCGGGAACATCCACTGCGGCTGCGGCGTGACGAGATCGTTGCCGCGGGACACGGAGAACGCGAGAAATTCCTCGGTCATCACCGCGCAGACCGCGTGGAACCCGAGGTCGACGCCCTCGGTTCGGCAATAGCCGTCGCGGAAGTATCCGGTCACAGGGTCGAAGGAGCACGGCTCGAGATCGCCGCCGAGAACGTTCACACCCGCGAGCTTACGCCCAGCCGGTGACGAGCCAGCGGCCGCGGCGGAACCGCGCCGTCATCAGGGTCAGCCGCACGAGGATGAGGACGACGAGCGCCGCCCAGACCCCACGGATCCCCCAGTCGCCCGTAAGTGAGCCGATGAGAGTGGCGGCACACGCGAGGAACGCGGCCAGCATCGAACCGGCGAGGAACGGCCCGTCTCCCGCGCCGATCAGAATCCCATCGAGCGCGAAGACCGCCCCGTTCAGCGGCTGCATGAGAACGAACAGCGGCCACAGGAGCGCTGCCTCGTCGAGAACGGCGGCGTCGCCCGTGAATGCGCGGGGCAGCACGCCCGACAAGAGCAACATGATCGCGGCGAACGCACCACCGAGCCCGACCGAGAGCCAGATCATCCGCTCACCTGCGCCGTAGGCGTCGTCCCGCCGCCCAGCGCCCAGCTCGCGCCCGACGATGATCTGCCCGGCTATCGCGACCGAGTCGAGGACGAGCGCGAGGAAGAGCCAGAGCTGGAACGCGACCTGGTGCGCCGCGATCGATGCGTCCCCGAAGCGCGTCGCAACCGCGCCGGCGAGAACGAACGAACCCATGAGCGCCGTGGTGCGGATGAAGAGCCACTTCCCCAGCGAGAGCACCCGCCGCGCCAGGGCCGGCCGAATACGAGCCTCGCCAGGCAGCAGCTGACGGACGATCACGACGACGAACGCGGCGCCCATCCCGAGCTGCGCGATGGCAGTGCCCCAGGCCGATCCTTCGATCCCCCAGCCGAAGCCGTACACGAAGAGCACTTCGAGCACGACGTTCGCGACGTTGCCCGCAATCACGATGAGGAGCGGCGTGCGGAGGTCGGCGACTCCCCTGAGGTAACCCTGCCCCCCGAGCGCGAGGAACGCGGCGGGGAATCCGATCGCCGCGATTCGCAAGTAGGTGACCGCGTACTCGGCGGCATCCCCCTCCCCGCCCATGAGGGAGACGAGCGGATCTGCGAGAACGGCGACGAGCGCGGAGACGGCGATCCCGAACCCGAGCGACAGCCACACCGCCTGTGCGCCCAGACGGCGGGCAGTCTCGCTCTCACCGGCTCCGCCGGCACGCGCTACCTGCGCCGTCGTCCCGTACTGGAGGAAGTTGAAGATCGCAAACAGCCCGCCGAGCACCGTGAACGCGATCCCGAGCGCGGCGAGCTGCGGCCGTCCGAGGTGGCCCACGATCGCCGTGTCGACGAGGAGATACAGCGGCTCGGCGGCGAGCGCTCCCAGCGCAGGAAGCGCGAGACTGACGATCTCGCGGTCGTAAGGCGACCGCAGTCTGAGAACCTCTTTCATGGTGATCGCCCGTCGCGAGGCGGATGCTGGACGCCGCGAGGCAAGGACGCAGGGAGCGTCCATATCAAGCCGATATGGACGCGACCGAGGACGCGGCCTCGTGACGTCCAGGGCCGCATCGCGACATGGTCGCTCATCGTGAAAGGGGTTCTACGCCTTGCCGGTTGCTTCGATCGTCGCCTCGTACGCGGCGACGTAATCGGCCACCATGTGCTCCGGCGAGAACCGCTCTTCGACTTCGCGCCGGATCACGACAGGATCGAGCGAGTCGGCGAGCTCGAGCATCGCTGGGTCCTCCATGTCGCGGTAGTTGTCGACGATGACCCCGGTTCGCCCGTGATCCACGATCTCGGGTACGGCCCCGCGGCGGGTCGAGATCACGGGCGTCCCGCACGCCATCGCCTCGATCATCATCAGGCCGAACGGCTCCTCCCAGTCGATCGGCGAGATGAGGGCGCGTGCCCCCATGAGGAGCTCGACCTTGTCCGCATGCCCGACCTCGCCCACGTACTCGATCCCACCGCCGAGATGTGGGCGGATGAACTCGTCGAAGTAGCGGATCTCGAGCGGTTCGCGGCACTTCGCAGCGATCTTCAGCGGCAACCCGGTCTCCAGAGCGACTGCGAGCGCCCGGTGAGCTCCCTTGTCCGGGCTCATGCGGCCGAGGAAGACGAGGTAGTCGCCGCCCGACTTGCGCCGGAAGGGATACATCGAGAGGTCGAGCGCGTTGGGACAATTCGCGATCCAGGGGAGCCCCGGCTTGGGCTTCCGCTGATTCATCGAAATCGAGATCAGCTTGGCGTTCGGCGCGAGGTCGAGCACCTGCTCGTACAGCCGGCCCGGCTGGCCGTCGAGCGGTCCATGGACCGTGTGGCAGAACGGAGTACGGATCAGCCCACCGAACGCGAGCCCGAGCATTCCCGTGTGGTCGTGGACGACGTCGAACTCGTCGCCCTTGCGGAACGCGTGCAGAGCGTGCTGCATCTCCCAGTACGTGTGCCCGATCCACTCGCTCGGGGCCGTGTGGAAGACGGACTCCAGGCGCGCGCGTGTCTGCGAGTCGCCCGACGCGAAGAGAGTGACGTCGTGGTCGGCGTCGACGAGACCCTCCGCGAGGAGCGCGACGACGCGCTCGGTCCCGCCGTACGCCTCCGGAGGAACCGGGAACCACACCGGACACACGAGGCCGACTCTCATACGCCTTCGGCAATCGTTACATGACCGCGCTCGACGGCAACGGTCCACGTGCGGCCGTACGCACGCACCCCTTCGATGCGGAGGCCGTCGAGCCAGCTCGGGAGCTCGTCCGTCACGGTCGAGATGAGCCGCTGCCGCATGCGATCGGGCTCGATTCCGAGAAGAACGCGGACCAGGAGGATCGGCGTGCCCGCCGCCCAGGCCTGCGGGCGCGCAGCCGTGGGGTATGCGATCGGGAACGGAGTCTCGTCCCGAGCGTAGCCGGCGAACACCTCCGGCAGCGACCAGTCGAAGTGTGCCGCGGCCTCGATGAGGGCCCGCGCGATGCGACGAGCCTCCGCCACGTAGCCGTGACGAGCCAGGCCCCAGACCGCGAGCGCCGAGTCGTGCGGCCAGACCGTCCCGTTGTGGTAGCTGATCGGGTTGTACGCCGCCGCATCGCTCGCCATGGTGCGAATCCCCCACCCGGACCAGAGGCCTTCGGAGAGGAGCTGATCGACCGTCGAGCGGACTCGCTCGGGGAGCGCGATGCCGCTCCAGAGCAGGTGTCCCATGTTCGAGCAGCGTGCGTCCACCCGTCGCTTCTTGCCGTCGAGGGCGAGCGCGTAGAAGCCGCCCCGCTCCTCGACCCAGAAGGCCTCGTCGAATCGCCTCTGGAGCTCGTCCGCCTCGCGGTCAAGGCGCTCCGCGAGCGAAGGATCGCGCCAGACCTCTCGCGCGAGCTCGGCCAGCCCCCGCTTGGCGTCGTACGCGTAGCCCTGCACCTCGACCGGGGCGATCGGGGGTTCGGCAAACCGGCCGTCGTGGAAGCGCTGGGAGTCGCCCGAGTCCTTCCAGGACTGGTTCGCGAGGCCGTGATCGGCGTGCCTGCTGTATTCGACGAAGCCGTCGCCGTCTCGATCGCCATAGCGGTCGATCCACTCGAGTGCAAGCAACGCCGGTTCGCGAAGCCGCCTCGCGAGCACTGCGTCGTCGGTCCAGCGCCACGTCTCAGCCAGGAGGACCAGGAAGAGCGGCGTGGCGTCGATCGAGCCGTAGTAGCGGGGAAACCACGTCTCCGCGCAGCGGCCGCTCCGCACCTCGTGCACGATCTTTCCCGGCTCGGCGTCGATGGCCGGATCCTCGACCCGCGCCTGGAGGTCGGTGAGCGCATCCAGCGCGCCCACTGCGATCTCGGGCCCGAGGAGGAGCGTCTGGAGCGACGTGATCGCGGTGTCACGCCCGAAGACGGTCATGAACCAGGGCATGCCGGCGGCGAAGAGCGGTCGCCGGTACTTGCCCGTTCGCATGCGGAGGGCAGCGAGGTCGGCAATTGACCGGTCGAACGACCGCCGCAAGCTCTCCCAGCCCCCTCGCACCCTCGGGACGCGCAGCGTCCACGCCGCCACGACGTCGCCCACCGTCTCCCGTTCGTCGTCGAGCTGTTCCCCGAGCTCGGTATCGCCTTCCGCGTCCAGCGACGGCAGTACGTCGACCCGAAGATCCCACTGCTCGTGTGGCTCCAGGGAGAGGGCAAATGCCATCGTCCCGTCGTCGAAACGACCGGGTTTCGAGATCATCAGCCGCGTGTTGAGATCTCCCGCGGGATCGACGATCGAGATCTGGCTCCGCGCCTCGTCGTACACCGCGGGCGCCGCGGGCGGAAGCGGCTGCGCCTGCTCCGGGTCACCGAGCGCGAAGTCGTGAAGCTTGACCGAGATGATGTCCGCAAAGTCGACGGCGACCTCGAGAGCCAACGCGAGGTCGAGGTGCTCCATGCTCTCGTTCCGCACGGTGATCCGCTCTTGCATCCCCGTCCCCACGAATCGCTGGCGCGCGATCGAGAGCGCATCGCGCGGGACTCGTCCGTTACCAGCATTGCGGAGATAGAACGCTGCACTGAAGTGCTCGACCCGCCCGGACGAGAGGAGGAGCGGGCTCGCCCCACCGACGTGCAGGACGAGCCGCGAGAGGAAGCGCGTGTCGTACGCAAAGAACCCGCTCGTGTCGGCGGCGATGTCGCCGCGCTCGTCGCAGATGCAGAACGTCGACCCTTCGAGGATCGTGAGCATCGAGAGCGGCGCTACTCCTCGCGGCGCACGATCCGGCCCCCGCTCGACTGGGCGAGAGCCTTGATCACGATCTCGTCGACGTTGACATGGAGCGGTCGGGTAAGGGCGAAGAGGACGCAGTCCGCGACCTCGTCCGGCGTGATCGGGTCGACGCCGTCGTATACGGACTTCGCCTGCTCGGCATCTCCCCTGAAGCGTACGAGCGAGAACTCGGTCCCGGCGACGAGGCCGGCGTCGACCGTCGTGATCCGGATCGGCCGCCCGAGCAGATCCTCCCGGAGGGCGTAGACGAAGCCGCGCACCCCGAACTTCGCGGCGACGTACGAGGCGGCGTTCTGGTACGCCTGCCGGCCCGCGACCGAGCCGGTGAAGACGATGTGCCCTCCGTCTCGGATGTGCGGCAGGCAGAAGCGCGTCATCCGCAGCACGCCGTCGACGTTCGTGTGCAGGACGGTCGCCTCGTCCTCCGGGTTCGACTCCCAGAACGGGTAGCGGCCGAGCGCGAGCCCCGCGTTGTTGTAGAGAATGTCGATGCCGCCGAGCTCGCTCGCCGCGCGGCCGACGAACGCCGCGCAGCTCTCCTCGTCGGTGACGTCGAGCGGAAGCGCGAGATCGGCCTCGATGCGCTCGACGCGTCGGGCGCCGCCTGCGACCCGCACACCGGCCTCGCGGAGCTTCCGCACGGTCGCCGCGCCGATGCCGCTCGACGCGCCCGTGACGATCGCGGTCTTGCCTTCGAGCTCCACGGTGTGAGCCTAGTCGCAGGAGCGAGATGTATCGCGCCCTATGCGCTGG
>DATAEF010000034.1:0-20306 GCA_036258155.1 Gaiellaceae bacterium
GGTCGCGAAGGTGAGGACGCCCGTCGCGGGAACGATCGCAAAGCGGGCGGCGTCGGGGCCGCCCGAGATTGAGTAGGTGAGCGTCTGCAGGTCGCCGTCGGTGGCGTCGACGTCGGTGACCGCGGTCTGGTTCTCGGGCGCGGACGCTGCGGCCGTTGGTCCACCCCCGTTGGAGGTGATGACGGGCATGAACTCGTTCACGTTGGTGACCGTGACCGCGATCGCCTGCGAGTCCGAGCCACCGACGCCGTCCGAGACCGTGACGGTGACGTCGTAGACGTTGTTCGCACCTACGTCCGTCGGCGATTCGAAGTTCGGAGCACTGGCGAAGGTGAGGACGCCGCTCGAGCCGTTGATTGCGAAGCGGGCGGCGTCGGCGCCCCCGGAGACCGTGTATGTGAGCGTGTTCCCGACATCGGGGTCCGTGGCATCGACGTCGGTGACCGCGGTCTGGTTCTCCGCAACCGACTTCGAAGCCGTCGCGCCGCCGCCGTCGGAGGTGATCGTCGGCGGAGTGTTGCCGCCTTCGACCACGTCGGTGACGGTGACCGAGATGGCCTGCGTGTCCGAGAGGCTGGCGTCGGCGGCCGTCACCGTGACCTCGTACACGTTGTCTGCGTTCGCATCGACCGGAGCCTCGAAGTTGGGCGCAACCGCGAACGTCAGGACGCCGGTGCTCGGGTCGATAGCGAAGTCGCCGATGTCGGCCCCGCCGACGAGCGAGTAGGACAGGACGTCTGCGTCGCCGTCGGTCGCGTTGACGTCGGTGACCGCGGTCTGGTTCTCGGCAGCCGACACCGCGGCCGTGGACCCGCCGCCGTTCGACGTGATCACGGGCGGAAACTCGTTGCTGTTCTGGACCGCAACCGCGAGCGCCTGCGAGTCGGAGCCGCCGTGGCCGTCCGAGACGGCGACCGTCACGTCGTAGACGTTGTTGCCGCCCACGTCCGTCGGCGCCTCGAAGTTGGGAGCGGCGACGAAGGCGAGGGCGCCGCTCGAGCCGTTGATCGCGAAGCGGGCAGCATCGGGACCTCCCGCGATCGAGTACGTGAGCGTGTCCGGGTCGGGGTCGGTGGCGTCGACGTCGCTGACGGCGGTCTGGTTCTCGGCCGGCGACAACGAGGCGCTGGGGCCGCCGCCGTTGGAGGTGATCACCGGTGCCGCGTTGCCGCTTCCCGTGCCCCACTCCACGTGGAGCAGGGGGGCGAGGGCCGGGTTCTGATTGTTGGCCACCGCCACGCGTTCCCCGGTGCCGGTGACGAAGAGGACGAGAGAGTTTCCGGAGGCCCAGCCGGACCGGTTGACGATCTCCTGGACGATCCCAGTCAAGTTGTCCGTGCGCTGGGCGAGGCCGGCGTCGCCGACTGCGAGCCACGAGCCGGGCGACCAGGTCGCAGCTGCCGTCGTCGTCGGCCTCGACGTGACGTCGAAGGCTGCAGTCGAGAACCCCAGCGGGTTGTCCGCCGCCTGGCCTGTGATCGTGAGCGACGTGGAGGCCGTATCGACCTCGTCGGCCGTGAACTGCACGTACGCGGACGTGATGGGGGCACCGGGCGGAATCGCGACGCCGCTGAAGCGCACGCCGACCTTGACCTTCGGACTGCCGGTGCCCGTCGTGTCGGTCATCATGTCGAGGTCGCCGTCCCCACGCTGCACTGTCCCGCCGGCGATCTCCTCGGCATCGTCTCCGGGCACGTTCACGCGAACCTCGAACACGTTGGAACTGCCCGAGCCGGTAAAGCTGAGCGTGACCTCGTCAAACGCCGCGTACTGGCCGTCGTTTGCGGTCAACCGGACGACGTACACGCCCGCGACCGACGCGCTCGCGGTCGTGTCGACCGCGTTCGGGTTCCCGAACACGACCGTGCTCGGACCGCCGACCTGTGTCCAGGTAGTCGTCAGCGACGGGGGTAGCGGGTTGCCGTCGTCCGTCACGGTGGCGTCGAGGTTGGCGCTGGCCGGCAGCGCCGCCGACTGGTCGGACCCGGCGTCGACCACCGGCGGCGTATTCGCGGGCGGGCCCGCGGTCGGCGTCGTCAGCTCGTACAGCTTGCCGTCGACAGCGTTCGGGTCGTTGTTGTTGTCGACGCCACGATCGACGATGTAGAAGCGCTTCACACTGCTTCCATTGCTCGCAGGCGCGTACGCGAGTCCGGCCGGCTTGACGGCGCCCGAGGCCGACGCGTCGATCGTCTGGATCAGCGTGCCGCTCGTAGTCGTCTCCACGATGACGGGAGCGGGCGGAGTGGTGTTGAGTCGGTCGCTGAGGATGAAGAGCGTGCCTGAGACCGGGTTGAACTCGACCGACTCGGGATCCTGGACTCCCCACTGCGCGGTGTCGAAGTGGTTCACGAGCGCCCCCGAAGTCGTGTACTCGTAGACCTCCCGGTTGAGGCCGTCGGCTACGAACAGATGGCCACTGAACGTGTTGTAGGTGACTCCTTCCGGGTCGCTGTTTCCGGAGGCGAGCGTGTCGAACGACGTGACGGTATCCCCCGCGGTGCCGACGAGCCCGTCCGCCCCAGGGTTCACGTCGAACACCTTCTTCCCGTCGTCGGCGGAGATGTAGTAGTGGCCGTTGCTCGGATTGAACCCCGCCCCGGCGGGCTCGTTGGTCACGGGAACCACGACGCCGGGAGGAACGTTCGAGATGTTCGCGGTGCGCGCGAGGCTCAGCCCCGTGCGGTTCAGCTCCCAGACGTTCGCTCCCTGGAAGTGCGTGATGCCGTTGACGGTCTCCTCGACCTCGCCGTCGCTGATCAGGAGCCGGTTGGTCGCCGGCACGTACGTGATCCCGGAGGGATCGGTGCTGGGCGGACTGAGTGCACCCATGTCCACCGCGGTGACGACCGAGGAGATGAAGTCCGACTGGATCTCCACGGACGAGGCGAGCGAAAGCTCGACGATCTGGCCCGGGCTCTGCGACCCGCCGGAGTCCGCGACGTAGACACTGAGCGCGGCCGGGTCGTCGGTCCGGTCGCCGCTCGGAGCGAAGACCACGCCGGCGGGCTTCGCCAGTCCGAGCCGGGAAAGGTCGCGAGTCGCGATTGGAGCCCCGGAGGTCGTCAGCTCCACGAGCCCCTGTCCACTACCGACGTGGAGATGACCGGTGGAGGGATCGAAGGCGAGACCCCGTGGAGCGCTCACACCACTCGAACCCAGGTCGATGTCCGATACGGTCGCGGCGTCGAGGCTCCCGCCGGCTGCGGGCTCGATGCGGACCAGCCGAGGCCCTGACGCGTCAAGCACGTACACCGCGCCGCTCGCCGGGTCGACCGCCATCCCCTGCGGATCGCCAAGGTCGAGCCGGAGTGCGTCTCTCCGGACGAGTGTCCTGGGATCGAGGTCGCCGCTCGCGCCCGAGCTCACCTCGAGCAGACGGTTCGCGTTGTCGAGCAGCAGGAGGCGCGCGTGACCTGCGTCGAAGACGACGTTGACCGGGTCCTTGACCGCGGCCGCGATGCGCGCCTCACCGGCGCGGGCATCGGCTGTCGACAGCTCGAACGGAGCCAGCCTGACGACGGCCGTCTCGGTCACCCCTCCGCCCGAACCGGCTCCGATGACGTAGAAGGACTTGCTCGACAGGGAGAAGGCCAAGCCGGCGGGCGCGTCGACTCCGGTCCTGTCGTTCTCGAGCACCTGCGCCAGCCGAACCGTGCCCGAACGGGCCTGCTGGCGACTGGCGTCGGGAGCCGCCGCCGCCGACACTACCGAGACGGCGGAGACGACCACGGCGCCGACGAGCACGAATCCCCGAATGCGGGCAACACCCCGCCGCGGCCATGTGAGAGGCATCGAACGCGCATTCAGGCTCGGCGTTCGAGCACGCCTCGTCATCCCCTTGGCCACACGGTCCTCCTCCCCTGCCCGCCCCCTCGCTCCCAGCTAAGACGTGGAGGGTAGAGCCCGAGCACGCGCATCGCAAGGGAAATCGAGGCCGCCTCGATGGCAATCCTCGTACTTTGCGAAGAAGTGGTGAGGCTCGCTCACGCGGCCGTGACCCTTTCGTCCAGGCTCGGTGCGAAATTCCAGGACCTTCGAGGGGTTGACTTAATCCCTCGATAAGGGCAATCTCTTGTGAAGGGGAAGTCAAGGTTTGGGGGAGGACTAGGGGGTGACTGGGGCCTTGGGTCGGAGAGACCCGTCCGCGAAGCGGCGGCGACGCCGGGCGGCATCGAGCCGCGCCTCCGTCCACTCATCGCCGCGCGCTCTTCCTGCTCCTGACCCGAGGGACTCGCTGCGTGAGCAGCCGTCTCCCCGCAACGCCGACGAGGGGGAGCAGACTTGACGGAGGTCGTCCACGAGGGGGTGGTCGTTCAAGAGGGGGTGGCGGTTCACGAGGAGCTTGTCGTTTCCGACGGCGTGGTCGCGCATGACCCCCCGGTCGTGCAGCCGGCTCCCGAGTACGTTCCAACATTCGAAGCCGACATCCAGAGTCGTGCAGGCTGGCAGTACCGCGAACGTTGGGCCGGGCTCGGATTGGCAGCACTCATCGCCTCTCTCACGGGATCGCTGCTCGCCAGCCAGACCACCATTGGTGGAGCCCGCCTGGTAGGCCTGACTGCGACGATTTCGGCCGTCTGGTTCATCGGTCTGCGCCGGAGCGCACGGTTCGCTCAGGAACGGGAGCTCAAGCCCATCGTCGCGGCGCTGATCGGCACCGTCACCGGGGCGGCAGCGATCTCCCTTCTCAATTTCTGGATCCTCGACCTGGTGATCTCACCACGTGAGCTGATCGCGATGGCCGCTTGCGTCTTCGTGCTCACTGCGAGTTTCCAGGCGGTCGTGGCGCACGGTCTCAGCCCACGGCGACGAATCGTTCTCGTCGAGCCCGACAACGAGACTCGGGCACTCATGCGCGAACTGCGCGAGGAGAGGGGCGCGGACTACGAGTGCATCGGCGTCGTCGAGGACGGCATCTCTCCGAACGGGGTGCCCTTTCTCGGCGGAACCGACAACCTGATCGCGGTTCTGCGGCGTGACCGTCCAAACGTGCTGGTGTGCTCGGCCGACTCCCACGCCCGCACCGTCGATCGACTTCTGGACGCAGGCATGACGTCGGTCCACGTGCTCGACACGCTCGAGTTCCAGGAGTCCGCTCTTCACCGAGTCGAGAGTCGGAGTGTGTCGCCCGCGTGGTTCGCAAGCGTCCTCGACATCAACCGACAGAATTACTCCGCGCTGGCGAAGCGGGTGTTCGATGTTCTCGTCGCATCCTTCGCGCTGATCGTGACCCTCCCGCTTCTGCTCGTGATTCCCGTGCTCATTCGTCTCTCGGGACCCGGCCCGGTGCTCTTTCGGCAGATGCGGATCGGAGAGTCCGGCGAGCTCTTCGAGATACTGAAGTTTCGATCCATGGTCCCGGATGCGGAGAACGGCGAAGCGGTCTGGGCGAGTGAGAACGATCCCCGGGTTACCGCGATCGGTCGTTTCTTGCGTATGACGCGTCTCGACGAGCTTCCGCAGCTCTGGAATGTCGTTCGGGGTGAAATGAGCATCGTGGGCCCCCGGCCGGAGCGTCCTGAGTTTCTCGCGGTGCTCGGCGAACACGTGCCGTTCTGGAGTCGCCGCGATCTTCTCAAGCCGGGGATTACGGGCTGGGCTCAAGTGCACTTCGCATACACAGCCGACATCACCGGAGCCGCGACGAAGCTCTCGTACGATCTCTACTACCTCAAGCACCGAAGCCTTGCTCTCGACGCGTTGATCGTGCTCAAGACCTTCCGCGTGCTGCTCACTCGAAGCGGCGCTCGCTAGCTGAGGTCACAGAGCCCTCTCATGGCCGCAACGTCGCCCGTCCGGCCGGTGGCCGCGGACGAACCGAGCGGTGGCTCCGTCGGCCTCGCCGCCATGTCGATCGACGTCGAGGACTGGTTTCAGGTCGAGAACCTCCGACGGGTCGTCCCGCGCGCTACCTGGCAGGCACGGCAACTTCGTGTCGAGAAGACCATGGAGCGGATGCTCCAGGTCATGGCGGATCGAGGCGTACGCTCCACGTGCTTCGTCCTGGGATCGGTCGCAGAGCGCGTTCCAGCTCTCGTTCGTCGCATCTCGGAGGCCGGACACGAGATTGCGTCACATGGTTACGACCACGAGTTGATCCACGAGTCGGACCCGGCCAGCTTTCGCACCGACGTCGAACGGTCGAAGTCGCTGCTCGAGGACATCTCGAACCAGGAGGTACTCGGATATCGCGCGCCGAGCTTCTCGCTGACCGATTGGGCCCTACCCATTCTGCGAGATGCCGGTTACGAGTACGACTCTTCGCTCTTTCCGACGACCTTGTCCCACTCCCGGTATGGGAAACCGCCGGTGCTGCGCCAGAGCGGTCCCGTGACTCACGTGGACGGTCTCACCGAAGTGAGCCTGTCGTGCCTGACGTTTCGTGACCACGCGCTCCCCTGGGCAGGCGGCGGGTACTTCCGACTGATCCCGTACCCCGTCTTCAAGCGTGGAGTGAAGAGGATCCTCAGCTCGGGCAACCCGTACGTCTTCTACATTCATCCCTGGGAGCTCGACGGAGGCCAACCACGGCTCACCGGGCTGAAGCGCAGCGAGCGGATGCGGCACTACCTCAACATCGAGAAGACGGAGTCCCGATGGAGCTCGCTGCTCCGGGACTTCGAGTGGGTCACCATCGCCGACATCGTGTCGGTCCACCGGGTAGGAAACGGGAGCGTTGGAACCTCGATCAGCCCCGCAGTTCCCGCGGATACGCCCTCTCGTAGACGCGCCTGACTCTCTCGACCTCGCTCAGGTAGGCCCGCGTCTCCGCGAAGACGATGCCGAGACCTTCGCGCTGCCAGCGCTCCACGTTCCCCTGTCCCGCGTGGTAGGCGGCGAGCGCAAGGTTCGTGTCTCCGTACCGATCGCGCAGGTGGTCGAGGTACCACGAGCCGTACCGGACGTTGATCTCGGGATCGCGGAGATCCGCGACGACGAAGCGAGTGCCACCAGTCCGTAAGGCGATCCCCTTCGCCGTAGCCGGCAGTAGCTGCATGAGACCGACAGCGCCCGCTTCCGAGCGCGCATTGGGATCGAACCGGCTCTCGACGTAGACCACGGCCGCGAGGAGAGCTGGATCGAGGTCGTGGTTTCGCGCGTGGCCGCGGACGATGTGGGCGTACTCGAGCGGGTAGCGCGTGCGCAGGTACCAGTCGGGCTCCGACTCGACCACCCACGCCGCCGCGCTCGCGACCGCGAGCACGACGACGGCTGCAAGGGTCAGGGTCCGCAGGAGAGTGCTCTCTGTCGAGTGCGAACGCTGAGCAAGCTACAAGCTGTCACCTGCCGCTTCGTTCCCTCGGTCGGACATGGCTTCGCCGGTCAGGGTAGCCATGACCTCTGCCACCCACGCGTCGAGCTCGTCGGGCGTCCCGGTGTTCACGTAGACGAAGTCGGCGAGCTTCGCCTTCTCACGGTCGGGGATCAACCTCGCCTCACGATCGTCCCTGCGCCCGCCGCGCCGAGCTTCGCGCAACTTCGAAGGCGCCGTGATGACGACGACCTTGTCGAACCGCGCCTCGGCGCCGACTTCGTAGAGCAGCGGAACCTCGGTCACGCAAACCGCCGGGGGATCAGGCAGCGAAGCGAGCTGCTCGCGCCACGTCATGTACTCGCGCGAGACGAGTGGGTGCAACAGCGTCTCCAGAAAGTCGAGCGCATCTCGATCCTCGAAGACGCGAAGCGCGATCCGCTCACGATCCGGCCTCCCGTCCACTCCGAGGATCTCCGCCCCGAGGCGAGCGACGAGCGCGCGTCTGACCTCGTCGTCGGTTGCGAGAAGATGGTGAACGATCTCGTCGCTCGACACCGTCGCCGCGCCCTGCCGGCGAAAGCACTCGAGCGCCGTGGACTTCCCGGCGCCGATCCCACCGGTGATGGCGACCGCGAGCGGGCGGCTCACGTACGGCTAGTCGGTGTCGGCGTGCTCGGAGACGACCTCGACGGCCGGCTCCTCGGAGGTTTCGGCGCTGTCCTCCGCCGGATCGGCGTGAGCCTCGACTTCGAGCTCCGCCTCGGTCTCGACATCGACCTCCGCATCGACCTCGAGCTCGGCCACGGCTTCCGTGGGTGACTCGACGTCATCAGCCGGCTCGACGTCATCAGCCGGCTCGACGTCATCAGCCGGCTCGACGTCATCGGCCAGCTCGGCGGCGGCGACCGCAGGAAAAGCCTCCTCGGAGAGCTTGAGGTCGGGCATCGTGTGCACCGACTCCGCGCCGTCCGCGCGGGGAACGGGCTGCTCACCCTCCTCGACGCGCTTGAGCGAGAGGGAGAGGCGGCGGCGCTCGCCGTCGATCTCGAGAACCCGGACGTTGACGGCCTGCCCCTGCGAGACGACCTCGCGCGGATTCTCGACGTGATGCGGCGCGAGCTCCGAGATGTGAACGAGGCCCTCGACACCGGGAAGGATCTCGACGAACGCGCCGAATGTGACGACCTTCGCCACGCGACCCTCGACCACGTCGTCCTCGCGGTACGAGTCGAGCACCTGCTGCCAGGGATCGGTCTGCGTCTGCTTCAAGCCGAGCGAGATCCGCTGGCGCTCTCGGTCGATGTCGAGCACTTTCACCTTGACGGTCTGCCCGATCTCGAGCACCTCCGACGGATGGTTCACGTGACTCCAGGAGAGCTCCGAGATGTGGATGAGGCCGTCCATCCCGTCGAGGTCGACGAACGCGCCGAAGTCGACGATGTTCGAGATCTGGCCCTCGATCACGTCGCCCGGATTGAGCCGGTCGAGGATCGCCTGGCGCATCTCCTTGCGCTCGTCCTCGAGCACGGCGCGACGCGAGAGAACGACGTTGTTGCGCGAGCGGTTGAGCTCGATGACCTTGCAGCGCAGCTCTTTCCCGAGAAACTCGTCGAGATCCTGAACGCGACGGATGTCCACGAGCGACGCGGGAAGGAAGCCGCGGACGCCGAGGTCGAGGATGAGGCCGCCCTTGACGACCTCGATCGTCTTGCCGATGACCGGCTCGCCCGACTCGGCCGCGGCCTCGATGCGCTTCCACGCGAGCTCGAAGCGGGCGCGCTTCTTCGAGAGGATCAACCGCCCCTCGGCGTCCTCCTTGGTCAGAACGAGCGCGTCGATCTCCTCGCCCACCGAGACCTCGTCCGCCGGGTTCACCGAGCGGCGGATCGTGAGCTCGGCGACCGGAATGACGCCCTCGGACTTGTAGCCGATGTCGACGAGCACCTCGTCCTTGTCCACACGGACGACGGTGCCGTGCACGACCTCCCCCTCGTTGATCTCGGGGAACGACGCTTCGTAGTCCGGAACGAGCTCCCCGTCGGGGCCCTGAACCCAGACTCCCTCGTCCGTTACTGCAGGCTTATCGGCGATGTCGTTCGGCATCGGAGCGCGGAGTATAGCCAGGTCACGCCGTTCTCAAACCCTTTTCTCGTGCAGCCACGGGGTCCCGATCGGCCGGTTATCCACACCAACGTACGTTCGAGGAGACGCCGTATCTTCCGGCAGGCCAGGGGCTAGGACTTCGCCTCGGCCCAGTCGTCGCCGAAGCCGATGTCCACGGCCAGCGCGGGATCGAGCGCGTAGGCGCCCACCATCTCCTCGCGCACGAGCTCGCGGACGGCGGAAACCTCCGGATCGGGAACCTCGAGCAGAAGCTCGTCGTGCACCTGTAGCACCAGACGAGCGCCTCTCCCCTCTTCGCGCAGGCGACGATGGATCGCCACCATCGCGACCTTGATGATGTCGGCGTTCGAGCCCTGCATGACGAAGTTCACGGCCACGCGCTCTCCGAAGCCGCGCGTCTGCCGGTTCGACGCCCGCAGCTCCGGGACCGGCCTCCGGCGACCGAGCAGGCTCGTCGCATAGCCGTCCTCGCCCGCCTGGGCGATGGTCCGGGCGATGAAGGCCTGCACGAGCGGAAACCGGGCGAGGTAGGCGTCGATGTAGGCCTGCGCCTGCTCCTTCGGGATGTCGAGGTTCTCGGAGAGCCCGAACGCAGAGATCCCGTAGACGATCCCGAAGTTGATCATCTTCGCGACGTTCCGCTCCTCCTTCGTGAGCGTCGCTGGGTCCTTGCCGAGCACCTCGGCCGCCGTCGCCGTGTGGATGTCCTCGCCGCGCTGGAAGGCCTCGCGCAGCCTCGGCTCGCCGGAGACGTGCGCGAGGATTCGAAGCTCGATCTGGGAGTAGTCGGCGGAGAGCAGGCGGTGCCCCGGTTCGGCGACGAACGCAGAGCGGATCTCGCGGCCGAGCTCCGTGCGGATGGGGATCGCCTGCAGGTTCGGGCTCGACGTCGAGAGCCGGCCCGTCGCCGCGACCGTCTGGTTGATAGTCGTGTGCAGGCGCCCGTCGTCCCCGATGAGCGCGGGTAGCGGCCCCAGATACGTGTTTACGAGCTTCGTGAGCTCACGCCACTCCTCGATCGCGGGGACGATCTCGTGATCGGAGCGAATCGCCCGCAGCACCTTGCCGTCCGTCGAGTATCCGGTCTTGCCCTTGCGACCGGGCGTGAGCTCGAGCTTCTCGAAGAGGACGCGCCCGAGCTGTTGCGGCGATCCGAGAACGAACTCCTCGCCGGCGAGCTCGTACGCTCGAGCCTCGAGCTCTTCGATGCGGTCGGAGAGGCGAGCAGTGATCTCGCCCATCCGGTACGTGTCGATGCGGACGCCCGCATCCTCCATCGCACCGAGCACGACGGTGAGCGGAAGCTCGATCTCCCGATAGAGATGCTCGGAGCCTCGTTCCGCGACCTTCGTCGCGAGCGGGCTCGCCAGGCGTCGAGCCGCCTCGGCGTGCCGGACGAGGGCCGTCGTCTCCTCCTCGGCAGGCGGCTCCGGCTCGAGCTCGATCGCATACTCGGCCATGAGGTCGTCGAGCAGGTACTCGGCTCGTCCGGGGTCGATCAGGTAGGCGGCGATCATCGTGTCCTCGGCGACGGGCTCGCCGAGCCGAAGAGGCTTCGCGTCGTGGACGACGAGCTCGACTTCCCTGCCCTGTGAGACTTTGTCGCTCGCGAACGCCACAACGACGATCTCCTCGCCCGTCGCGACGGCTGCCCGGTCGCCGGCCAGGGCGAGCCCGACTCGACCGCGCAGCGCGGGGAGGTTCCCTTCACGCCACCGCACAGCCTGCGACTCGGCTTTGGGCAGCTCCGCGGCCGGGAGCGCCTCGTCGAGCGTATCGACCCTGCCGAGGAGCGCGCGAAACTCGAAGCGCCGGAAGATCTCCTTGAGCTGAGAGCGGTCGGGCGGGCGAGAGACCAGGTCGTCCGCGTCGACGTCCAGCTCAAGATCGCGCCTCATGGTCGCGAGGAGCTTTGAGGCTCTCGCCTGCTCGGCGTTCTCGGCCACGGCCCTCGAGCGGGCCGGAGAGAGCTCGGACGCGTGCTCGAGCACGCCCTCGAGCGAGCCGTACTGCGCAATGAGCTGCCCCGCGGTCTTGTCGCCGATCCCGGGGATCCCCGGGATGTTGTCGCTGGCGTCGCCCTTGAGCCCGATGAAATCGGGCACCTGGTCTGGGCGTACGCCGTAGCGCAGCTCGACACGCTCGGGCGTATAGACGTGAACGTCCGCGACACCCCGCGGGGTCATCATCAGGCAGACGTTCTCGGAGACGAGTTGGAACGCATCCCGGTCGGTCGAGACGACGCACGTCTTGATCTCCGCCTCGTCGGCACGCGTCGCGAGCGTCGCGATGACGTCGTCGGCCTCCCAGCCCTCGAACTCGAGGTTCCGGTACCCGAACGCCTCCACGATCGGCCGGAGATGAGGGAACTGTTCGCGCAGAAGATCGGGCATCGGGCGGCGCTCCGACTTGTACTCCGCGTCGATTTCCTTGCGGTGCACCGGCTTCGTGTCCCAGGCGACGGCGACACCGCGCGGGCGGTAGTCCGAGAGGAGCTTGAAGAGCATGTTCGTGAAGCCGAGGAGGGCGTTCGTCGGCTGCCCGTCGGTCGTCTGCAGCTCCTCGGGGAGCGCGAAGAACGCGCGGTACGCGAGGTTGTTCCCGTCGACGAGGAAGAGCTCGGCGTCCTTGACGGGGGCGTCGTCGAGCTCGAGCTCCTCCCCGGTGAGGGTCTTTGGACTCACGCGCGGGCGTGCTCCGTGAGGAGAAAGGCGGTCATGTTCCCAACGGTATCTACCCTGCAGCGGCAGCGAAGCGGCCGCCTTTGGGGTCTTTGCGCGACCGGAATCTGCGCTCGCAGATTCCGGTCTTGCGCTTTGATAGCACTGTGCGGCGTGTCCCGCTCCTTTCGGGCTCGCGCGTCGTCGTCTGTCCCGTCGGCGGCGACGACCTCGTCATCCGCCCACCGCCCCCTCCGACGCGCGTCGTCGACACCGGGCCCGCGGTGCGCGATGCGCTGAGATTCCCGCTCTCCGGGCCGCCGCTGAGCGCGCTCGCGTCTCGGGGAGGGCGGGCGACGATCGTCGTCGAGCCGCCCGCGCTTCCTCTCCCCGGCGCTCCGCTCGACCCGCGGCGGGACGCTCTGGCCGCCGTCCTCGCTGCGCTCGAGGAGTCGGGGATCGAAGACGAGCAGCAGACGATCCTCGTCGCGGGTGGACTCGGTCGGCGTCTCGGGCAGCGCGAGCTCGAGCGCCTCCTGCCGCCGCCGCAGGCTCGGGCGTTCCGCGGAAGCGTCGTCGTCCACGACGCGGAGTCCGCCGACCTCGTCCCGCTCACCGGAGACACTCGGGCTCATCGCGCGCTCGTCGAGACCGACCTCGTCGTCGTCGCCACGGCGGCCGAGACCGCCCTCCACGGTGGTGCTGGAGCACTCCTCGCGTCGTGCGACGCCGTGACGCAACGCCGCGTGGCAAGCATCGACTCTCTTCTCCAGGCCGCGGGCGCCCCCGAGTGGGAGATCGCTGTCGCCGTCGAGTCGGCGCTCGCCGACCGGGTTCCGCTGATCGGGCTGTCTCTCAGCCTCGACCATCCGCGACTGACCGGGAGGTTTCGAGGCTACCCGCACGACGACGCGTCGCTCGAGCACGTCGTCCGGTCACCGTTCCGACGCCTCTACTCGGTCCTTCCGAGCGGGATCAGGAGAAGCATCCTGAGCGACCAGGGGCGCCGACTCTCGGCAATCGCCGCATACGCGGCCCTGCCGTCCGTCGCCCACGCGGAGGCGTTGCTTCGGTCGATCGAGCTCCGTGCTGTTCGCTTGCCGGAACCCGTCGACGTGCTCGTCGTCGGCATCCCCTGGTCGGGTCCGCACTTCCCGCGCGAGTCGCTCAACCCGATCACGTCCGCCGCGATCTCGCTTGGGCTCGTCCTGCGACTCTGGCGCGACGCCTTCCCGATCGTTCCAGGCGGCACGCTCGTGCTCGTCCATTCGCTCCTCCGATCGTTTGCGCACGAGACGCAGGATCCCTACCGGCCGCTCTTCGCCGCGCTCGGCGCGAGGACGGACGACGCAATCGCGCGCGCGGAGCGGGTGGCCGCGAACGATGCTCGGGCGATCGACGCCTACAGGGCCGGTCGAGCGTGCCATCCGGTCCTCCCCCACGCAGACTGGGCAGGCTGTGGGCCGGCGCTGGCGCGCCTCGGCAGGGTCATCGTGGCGGGATCGCGCGATGCCATGGCCGCGCGGACGCTCGGATTCGTGCCGAGCCATTCGCTCGCGAGCGCGCTGGAAATGGCCCACGGCGTCGCCGGCGGGCGCGCTCGCGTCGGAGTGCTCCTCGCGCCGCCCTACGCGCCGTTGCTCGTCGGCTGAAACCGATCGGACATCGACCTCCTAGTCCTCACCGAGGTAGGTCTTGCGGACCTGCTCGTTCGTCTTCAGCTCGGCCGCGGGGCCTTCGAGCGCAATGTGACCGGTCTCCATCACGTAGCCGCGGTGGGCTACCTCGAGGGCCATCAACGCGTTCTGCTCGACGAGCAACACCGTGGTGCCTTGTTTGTTGATCTCGACCACGATCTCGAAGATCCGCTCGACGAAGATCGGCGCAAGGCCCATCGACGGCTCGTCGAGCAGAAGCAGCTGCGGCCGCGCCATCAGGGCGCGGCCCATGGCGAGCATCTGCTGCTCGCCGCCCGAGAGCGTGCCGGCCTTCTGGCCCTCTCGCTCCTTGAGCCTTGGGAACAGGGTGTAGACCCGCTCCAGGTCCTGCTTGTACTCGGGCGTGCCCATCTCGCGCTGGTAGGCGCCCATCTCCAGGTTCTCGAGGACCGACATCCGCGGGAAGACGTGCCGACCTTCCGGCGACTGGGAGATTCCCATCTTCACGATCTCGTGGGCGGGCTTCTCCGTTATGTCCTCTTCCCGAAAGACGATCTTCCCGTTCCGCGGATGGTTGAGCCCGTTGATCGAGCGAAGCGTCGTCGACTTGCCGGCGCCGTTCGCCCCGATCAGCGTCACGATCTCTCGTTCCCGAACGTTGAGGGAGACGCCTTTGAGCGCGTGGATCGTCCCGTAGTAGGTGTGAACGTCAGTCAACTCGAGGAGCGACTTCGAGCCGTCCGTCGTCATCTCGTCGCCGCCGTGCCCAAGTAAGCCTCGATGACGCGTGGATCGTGCTGTACCTCGGCTGGCGTCCCCTCGCTGATCTTCTCGCCGTAGTCGAGGACGCTCACCCGGTCGGAGACCCCCATGACGACTTTCATGTCGTGCTCGATGAGCAACACCGTCATGTCCCTCTCGTCACGGAGCCGCCGAACGAACTCGATGAAGTCCGCGGTCTCCTGGGGATTCATCCCTGCGGTCGGCTCGTCGAGGAGCAGGAGCACCGGCTCCGCAGCGAGCGCACGCGCAACCTCGAGGCGGCGCTGGTCGCCGTAGGGGAGGTTCTTTCCGTACTCGTCGTGATGGCGACGCGCGAGCCCGCAGTACACGAGAAGCTCGCGAGCGCGCGCTTCGGCGTCTGCCTCTTCCTTCCTCAGACGAGGTGTGCGAAGGATCGACGCCAAGATTCCGCCCTTGAGTCCACCGTGCATGGCGACCTGGACGTTCTCGACCGCGCTCATGTTGTGAAAGAGGCGGATGTTCTGGAACGTGCGTGCCATCCCCAGCTTCGTCACCTTGTGTGGCGGCAGCCCGGTGATGCGAATCCCATGGAACGAGACCTCGCCGGCGGTCGGCTTGTACACGCCCGTGAGGCAGTTGAAGAACGTCGTCTTGCCGGCGCCGTTCGGGCCGATCAGGCTCACGATCTTTCCCGCGGGAATGGTGAAGTCGACATCGTTGACCGCGATGAGACCTCCGAATTCCTTCCGCACGTCCCGCGCGTGGAGCAGGAAGCCGTCATGACTCGCCGACTCACGTGCCTCCGTCATGCCCCCTCCCGTCGCACGTCGTAGAGATCACCGTACGTCGTCTCGGGGCCTTCTTCCTCGCTCTCGTGCAACTCCGCCTTGCGGCGCGCGCTCGGGATCAGCCCCTCGGGGCGAGAGAGCATCATGATCACGAGCAGTGTCCCGAAGATGAGGAACTTGTACTTCGGGATGTCGATCGACTGGTCGATCCCGACGAGGTCGATGCCGTTATTGATCCCTACTCCGATCTTGTCGAGGCCGGTGAAGTTCAGGTACTCGAGCACGACCGCTCCGAGGATGACGCCGTAGATGTTCCCCATCCCGCCGACGATGATCATGCAGAGGATGAGAATCGAGATGTTGAAGAAGAAGCTCGTCGGGAACACCGACCCGATGAACGAGCCGTAGTAGGCGCCGACGATTCCGCCGAAAATCGCACCGATGCCGTAGGCCCAGAGCTTCGTTCGCATGAGCGGCACGCCCATGGCAGAGGCGGCCACCTCGTCTTCCCGCACTGCAATCCACGCACGACCCATTTTCGAGTTCTCGAGCCGTCGGATCACGAAGATCGTGATGAGGACGAGGGCGACGATCGTGAAATACCACGGTCGGAGGTCGCTCCCGGTGAACCGGTCGGGGAGGATCCCGCCGGTCACGGAGTCGAGCTGATCGCCGAACCCGGGTCGGTCCAGAGCGCGAACTCCACGAACGCCGCCCGTCAAGTTGACGTACGAGATGGTGATGAACGGGAGACTCCACTCCACGCCGCCCGGCACTGCAAGCCGGTCCGCGTTGCGGAAGACGTCCGGGATGATCTCGCCGAAGCCGAGCGTGACGATCGCCAGGTAGTCCCCGCGGAGCCGCAGCGTCGGCCAGCCGATGATCACTCCTGCGATCGCAGCGACGACCCCTGCGAGGAGCAGGACGAGCCAGAAGTTGATGTGGATCCCGGGGATCGCGTCGGACGTCGTCGAGGCGAGGTGGAAGCTCACGCCGCTGAAGCGGTCCGACGCGAACCAGCCCACGGCATAGGCACCGAGTGCGAAGAAGGCCACGTAGCCGAGGTCGAGCAGGCCCGCGTAGCCGACGACGATGTTCAACCCGAGTGCCAGCATGACGTAGACGAGGATCAGGACCGCGACGTACAGCGTCAGGCCCAGCGCGTCGAGGGTCAGGTAGCTGATCGGCCACACGTCGTGCCAGAAGGGATACGTCACGACGCCGGCAACGAGCACCCAGGGAAGCCACCGCGCCCAGCTCGAGGAAATGTCGGACGCGCGCGCGCGCACTCGTGAGGCCGTGGCGTTCACTGTCCTTCGGGCACGCGCTCGCCGAGCAGGCCCGACGGGCGGAAGACGAGGATCAGAATCAGAATCGTGAAGATCACGGTGTAGGTCCACCGCGCGTCGCCGAAGGCGTCGTTGTAGGCGGCGATCATCCCGAGCAGGATGCCGCCGAGGACGGCGCCGGTGAGATTGCCGATGCCGCCGAGGACGGCCGCCGTGAAGGCGATGAGGCCGAGCCTGAAACCGAGCTGGAAGAACGTCGTCCCGATGTAGAGCGCATAGATCACGCCACCGACACCCGCGAGCGCGCCGCCGAGCGCGAACGTGAAGGAGATCGTCCGATCGACGTTGATTCCCATCATCGCCGAGGCGTCGCGGTCCTGCGCAGTCGCGCGCATCGCCTTCCCCGGCTTCGTCGAGCTCACGAGCCAGGTCAGCAGCAGCAGGGCCGGGATGGTGATCGCCAGCACCATCAGGTCCTTGACCGTGTAGTAGACGACCCCGTCGACCTCGATCACCGGAGTTGCGGGGATGATCGCGGGAACAGGCACTCGCCCGGGCCCCTTCCACGCGAGGCCGATACCCTGGAGAATGAAGGAGAAGCCGATCGCAGTGATCAGTGCGGCCAGTCGGGGCGAGGCGCGAAGTGGCTTGTACCCGATCCTTTCGATCGTGACGTTGATCGCCGTGCAGAAGGCCACAGCGGCGACGATCGTGAAGGCGATCGAGTACACCTTCTGCCACGTGGAGGAGTCGAGGCTCGCAGCCGTTCCGAGCGGGATCGCGAGCGTCCCGAAGAGAAGCGGGATCTGAAAGGACCCGTCGACGAACATCGACTGGGCCTGGAAACTTCCGAGCATGAAGTTGTCGCCGTGGGCGAAGTTGATCAGCTCGATGATCCCGTAGACGAGCGTGTACCCCAACGCCACCAGGGCGTAGATCATCCCGTTCGAGAACCCGATCACGCTCACCTGTAGGAAGCGTTGCGGGTCGTCGATGGCCTCGCCGATCAGCCAGTACGCGAGCCCGATGACGAGGAGCGCCCCGAACACCCAGCGCACCACGTCCGAAGCGGGAGGGAGCCTTCGGGCTGCAATGGGTGCTGGGGCGGGGGTCTCAGACATCACGCGTCGGGTGAGGGGGCCTCGATCAGGCCCCCTCACCCATGCGAGCCGAGGTTAGGAGACTGCCTTCTCTTCCTTCCACTGCCAGTTGCCGCCCGTCGCCGAATAGATCGACTCCGTTCCGGCCCTCGGGTCGCCGTTCGCGTCGAACTCGAGGGGACCGACGACCGAGTCCGTGAGGTTCGTCTCGAACAACTTCGCCACGACGTCCTCACGCGTCCCGTCGGAGCGGGAGATCGCGTCCAGCAGGACCTGTGCAGCCGCGGCCGCGTAGATCGTGTAGACCTGGATCGTCTGGCCCTCCGGGATCTGCGGCTCGAAGTCCGTGAAGAACTGCTTGCCAGCGCCGGTTATCTGCTCCGGCGGCTTGGTCGGCGCCGAGCCAAAGGCACCGTTGACGTTGTCCGGTCCCGCCTCCTCGAACAGCGTCGAGAGCACGAAGCCGTCGGCGACCATTAGCTTGACCTTCTCGTTGTCGCCGACGACCGAGACCTTGTCCTTGACGAGCTGGCCACCGTTGTTCGTCGAGACGCCGCCGATGAAAATGCCGTCGGCGCCCGTGGACTTGACCTGCGTCATCAGAGCCGTGTAGTTGGGAGCGTCCTTGTCCCAGCCCGTGTGGCCCACGACCTCGAGCCCGATCTCCTTCGCCGACGACTCGAACACGTCGGCGACGCCCTTCCCGTACAGCTCCCTGTCGTCGAGGATGAAGACCTTGGTGACGCCGAGGTCGTCCTTCATGTACGACGCGTCGACCTTGCCCTGGAACGTGTCGTTGGCGACGACCCGCGCGTAGTTGCGCGTGCCCGTCGGGTAGTACTTGTCAGGCTCTCCCGACTCCGTCCCGGGGCCGCCCGTGGTCAGGCCGGGGTAGGTGTTGGCCGGGCTGACCATGGCCACGGAGACCTCGTTGAGAATCGGAATCTCGATTGCCGCGCAGCCCGAGTTGTAGGTGCCGATGACGCCGACGACCGACGAGTCGTCCGCGTACGTGTTCGCGTTCTCGGCACACTTCGCCTCGTCCCACTTGCCCGCGGCCGCGGTCGAGTCGTCGAACTCCTCGAACTCGATCGTGTAGTCGCCGGCCTTGTTGTCGGCCTGCGCGAGCACCTCCCGGATCGCCAGATTCATCTGGGCCGTCTGCTCGCGATCCGAGCCCTGCAGTGGCAGGTCGGACACGATCTTCAGCGTATTGCCGCCGTCCCCGCCACCGCAGCCCGCAACGACGAACGTGAGCGCGGCCACGAGCAGCCCGAGAACGGCGAGCACACTCCTCTTTGCAGTCAACCTGTTCCTCCTCACCTGGTATGACCGATTTGCGCCGGAAGTATCTGCCCTTAGGCTGTCCAGCGCAACCGGGATCCGCGCGGGGCAACCGAGCCGCAACGCCATCTCTGACTGCTCGGGGCTTTGGAGATGCCGGTCTCGGCCGACGCTACGATCGTTCGGCACAGCCGGAGTGGCGGAACTGGCAGACGCGCGGGACTCAAAATCCCGTGTCCCTCGGGACGTGTGGGTTCGACCCCCACCTCCGGCATGTAGCGCAGCTTCAATTCTGGAGCTGGCTTGCGCTGCGTTGGCGTTGCCACGGCGCATGCTGCTCGGGATCCTCGGAATCCCAAGTGCAACCCGCGTGCAACCCCAGGCGCACGGGCCACCGCTCCCCGATAGCGTTCGCTCGTGCTTCACACCACTCGAACGACGCGGCTCTGGCACCCGTTCGCCGCAATGGGCAAGGTCGACGGTCACGAGCTCGTGCTCGTTCGGGGCGAGGGCTCGAGGGTCTGGGACGCCGACGGAACGGAGTACGTCGATGCGACGGCCGGACTCTGGTTCGCGAACGTCGGTCACGGCCGAGCCGAGATCGCAGACGCGGTGGCGGCACAGCTCCGCACGCTCGCTGCGCACCACGTATTCGGCGACCATGCGAACGAGCCGGCTCTTGAGCTCGCCGCGCGTCTCGCCGAGCTGGCGCCCGTCGAGGACGCGGCAGTCTTCTTCGGCACGGGCGGCGGCGAGGCCGTCGACGCGGCCGCGAAGATCGCACGCCGCTACTGGGCCCTCTCCGGTCAGCCGCAGCGCACGGTGCTCGTCTCGCGCCGCTTCGCGTATCACGGGACGAATGCGTACGGCACGTCGCTCTCGGGAATCCCGGCCGTCCGCGACGGGTACGGCACGCTCGTCGCCGACGTCGTCGAGATCGCACACGACGATCCGGCGGCGCTTGCGGCGACGCTCGACGAGTTGGGGGACCGCGCGGCGGCCTTCATCGGCGAGCCCGTGATCGGCGCCGGTGGGGTGATCCCGGCCCCCGACGGCTACTGGCCCGAGGTCGAGCAGATCTGCCGCGACCGCGACGTCCTGATGATCTGCGACGAGGTGATCTCCGGATTCGGGCGGCTCGGCGAGTGGTTCGGCTGTCAGCGCTACGCCTACACGCCGGATCTCATGACGTGCGCGAAGGGCATCTCGTCGGGCTACGTGCCACTGAGTGCGGTCATCGCCTCGGGCCGTGTTCGCGAGCCGTTCTGGCGCGAGGACGCGGCACCCTTTCTCCACGGGGGCACATATGCGGGACACCCGGGGGCATGCGTCGCCGGCCTCGTGAACCTCGACATCATCGAGCGGGAGGGGCTGATCGAACGGGCCGCGACACTCGAGCCC